>JAYGEH010000445.1:0-14219 GCA_046582475.1 Rhodospirillales bacterium | reverse complement strand
GACGCAACCTTGCGGGCAGTCAAATTTGTGCTGGGCATATTCGTCTCGTTCTTCTATAAAAATTTTAGGTACCACATAGGTACCACAAAACCGAAACAAGCTGCAATAGGGTGAAACAGAGTGAGCTAAATTAATGGCAGAAAATAGGGAGATATTTGCTGATATTTTGGCTCATCTTGTTTCACCGCGTTTCAAGGATAAATGGTGCACAACCACCCGTCCGGCGATACCAAGCCGTCGAGGGGCGATATCGAAATGACCCTGGCGGTGAAAGAGGTCTCCGAGAAGCTCGGTATCCGCCTGCACGACCATGTCATCGTCGGCAAATCCGGCGCCACCAGCTTCAAATCATTAGGGTTGCTGTAAGCGCCATTGCAATTTGGTTGGCGCCGCCGCGGCCTGGCCCAATCGGCCAATTGGGCTGGATTTCACCCGAATTCTGGTGATTGGTGAAAACGCCGGAATTTTGCCCGCTGTTGCTTGAATTCGGCGCCGCCGGCTCCCAATTAAAAGAAGCGTAAATACAACAACGGACCGAGCATTCGTATGAATCAACCGGCACTCGCCAGTGATACCGATGGCCTGTCAAATAAGACAGGCCCGGATGCCGAGCGCCGCGGCAACGGCGTCCGATTTTCCGAAATCGGCATTTCCCATATCCTGAATTTCTATCCCGACCTGGCCTGCTTGTTCCAGGACGGCAAGATCGCGCATCTAAACCATTCGGGCGCCATGCTTCTGGGTCTTAGGCGTGAAGCCGAGGCGCACGGCTGGCGGATGTCCGATCTTCTGGTGCCGGAATTCTCCGATGTCGCCGATGAGATCGTCGCCCAAA
This sequence comes from Rhodospirillales bacterium, assembly GCA_046582475.1. Taxonomy (GTDB): domain Bacteria; phylum Pseudomonadota; class Alphaproteobacteria; order Rhodospirillales; family UBA2165. The sequence continues at coordinate 13,384 of JAYGEH010000445.1, read as the reverse complement.
TGCTGAGCGGCCACGAGCCGTTTTCGGCGAGAATGCGGACCGGGATGCGATCCGGCCGCAAATCCGGCCCTGGCCAGGCGGTGAGCGTCAAAATGACCGCCCAGTGGGCGCGCGAGATCGGTGGCGGCGCCTTCGTGCTTACCGCCCAGGACATCACCCACCGCCTGGAATTGCTGGAGGAAATCAAGCGCAGCGAGGAAAAGTTCCGCCATCTGGTTGATAACGCGCTGGATCTGGTCTGCGCGGTCGAGAACGGGCGCATCACCTTCGTCAACAAGACCGGCCTCCATATGCTGCACGCCTCCTCGGCGGCGGAATTAATCGGCCGCAACGTGGCCGAACTTTGCAGCGCCGATTACCGCCAGATATTCTCCGACGCGCTGGCCGAGCTGAGCCGCGAAGAGGGGCTGATGCCGGCCAAGGCCTTGCGCCTGGACACGATTCCGTTCGATGCCCATGTCACCGTCAGCCGCCTGGCCCATCTGGGACCGGATTTTTTCGTCATCCAGGCGCGCGACATTTCCGAACACCGGCGCGCCGTGATGGCGCTGCATAGTGCCAATCTGGACTTGGAAGTCCGGGTGCGCAGCCGGACCCGCGATCTGGAGGATGAGGTCGAGCGCCGCCGCAACGCCGAGAAAAAGCTGCGCGACATGGCCAACCACGACAGCCTGACCGGTCTTCCCAACCGCGGCCACCTGCTGGAAGTGCTCAAAATGGAAATCGACGCGGCCGCCGAAAACCCGCGCATGATGGCGGTCATGTATGTGGATCTGGACGGCTTCAAGGCGGTCAACGATGGCCGCGGCCATAACGCCGGCGACATGCTGTTGAAAATCGTTGCACAACGGCTCAAGGGCTGCATCCGGAAATCGGATCTGGCGGCGCGCATCGGCGGCGATGAATTCGTGGTGGTGTTGCGCAATGTAAAGACCCTCGCCATCGTTGCCACCCGGGCCCGCGATATCGTGGCGATGATGGGCGAGCCGTTCGACGTGGATGGCGACCGCTCGGCTGAAATCGGCGCCAGCGTCGGCGTCGCCCTGTTCCCCGATGATGGCGCCACCCCCGACAGCCTTCTCAAAGCCGCCGACGGCGCCATGTACGGCGTCAAGCAGGGTGGCAAAAACGCCGTCGCCTTTGCCTCTTAAGGGCCATCGCCTTGGCGTCATGGCGCCGCTCTAAAGAGCGGGGGTGCAATCGGCGCCGAAGAAGCTATGCTGGCGCCCATGGGGGCGCTTCTCGTCTTTCGTATCTACCTGCCGTTCGCCGCCGGCTATTACCTGTCCTACACATTCCGCACCATCAACGCCGTCATCGCGCCGGAACTGGCGCGCGATATGGGCATCGACGCCGCCGGACTTGGGTTGCTGACCAGCGTCTATCTGCTGACCTTCGCCGCCTTCCAGATCCCACTCGGCGTGCTTTTGGACCGCTATGGCCCGAAATTGACCCAGATCCTGTTGCTGATGTTCGCGGTTCTGGGCGCCGTCATCTTCGCCAAGGCGCAATCGGCCGGCGGGCTGATCACCGGGCGGGCGCTGATCGGGTTCGGCGTGTCGGGCTGCCTGATGGCGGCCTTCAAGGCGTTCGTACAATACTTCCCGCGCCACCATCTGCCGCTGGCCAACGGCATCATCTTCATGATCGGCGGCATCGGCGCCATGTCCTCGACGGCGCCGGTGGAAGCGGCGCTGGGGCTCACCGATTGGCGCGGCGTGTTCTTAGGGTTAGCGGCGATGACCGCGGTTGCCGCCCTGTTGATCGCCGTCTTGGTGCCGCCCCGGCCCGAGCCGCCCGCCGCCAAGCCTGAAACTTTGTCCGCCAGCCTGGCCGGCATCGGCGCCGTCATCGGTCATCCCAAGTTCCTCCGCTTCGCGCCGCTTTCAATTCTTTGCTCGGCCATGCTGCTGGCCCTTTTGGGCCTCTGGGCCGGACCTTGGCTGCGCGACGTCGGCGGCTTAAGCCGGGGCGAAGCCGCCGACGCCTTGTTCCTCGCCTTCGGTGCCATGACCCTCGGCTACCTCACGACCGGCTGGCTGGCGGCCAGATGGCAGCGGCGCGGCATCGGCCTTGAGAAGCTGGCGGTAGCAGCATGGGCCTGTTCCTGGCGGTGCAGGCCTTGATCACCCTTGGGTTTGGATCCGGTTCCGGATTCTGGCCGGTGGCGCTTTGGGTGCTGTTCGGCGCCTTCGGCACCACCGGCAGTTTGATTTACGCCGGCCTCGCCGGCGCCTTCCCGCCGGAACTGGCGGGCCGGGTCAACACGACGATCAACCTCTTGATCTTCCTGACCGCGTTTGCCGCCCAATGGGGCATCGGCGTGATCATCAACCGCTGGCTGGCCGCGGCGCCCGGGCGCTTCGCCGCCGAAGGCTATGAAACCGCCTTCGCCGTGGTGCTGGCGGTCCAGGGCGCCGGGTTTCTGTGGCTGATCCTGATGCCGCTGGTGTGGCCGGGAAGCCGGGATCGCTAGAGCGGTTCCGGATAAATATGAATCAATTTGATGGGAACAAATTGGTTTTCCGGGTAGGCGCGGTGCGCAGCGCGATGCGTGTCCATCGGGCAAGTGCCGGGGCGCCGCCTTAGGAGCCGATTTGACCCACCGCAGGCCGGGTGCTTTCGATGCGTGGACGTCGTCGCACGCCTTTTCCGATGCAATGCATCGCCATGCGGCGCGCTCCTCGCACACATGGGATGGAAATGATGGCAAATTCATCCCGGCCAAATGGTTCATATTTATCCGGAACCGCTCTAGGCTCCTCCGCGCGCCTTTTCCCTCGCCGTTTGGTGCGTCGCCAAACCGTAAACCCATTCGCCTTTTTGCCCAACCGCCTCCCGCCTGATATAAACGGGGGCACTTATTGGGGCGCGGTTTGATGCCCGGCAACGAAAGTCCATCGATGATTCCAAGATATTCCCGGCCCGAAATGGTGGCCATCTGGGAGCCCGCCAACAAATTCCGCATCTGGTTCGAGATCGAGGCCCATGCCTGCGACGCGCAAGCCAAGCTCGGCGTGATCCCCGCCGCCGCCGCCGCCGCCGTCTGGGACCGGGGCGGCAAACCCTACGACGCCCAGCGCATCGCCCGCATCGACGCCATCGAGGCCGAAACCAGGCACGACATCATCGCCTTCACCACCGAGCTGGCCGAACAGGTGGGCGAAGAGGCCCGCTTCGTCCACCAGGGCATGACCTCGTCCGACGTGCTGGATACCGCCTTCGCCGTGCAATTGACGCAATCAGCCGATATCCTGCTCACCGGCATGGACCGCTTGCTGGCGGCCCTCAAAAGCCGCGCCATGAAGTTCAAGGACACGGTCTGCATCGGGCGCAGCCACGCCATCCATGCCGAGCCAACCACCTTCGGGCTGAAATTGGCAGGCCATTACGCCGAGTTTGCGCGCGGCCGGGCCCGGCTCATTGCGGCCCGCGCCGAGATCGCCACCTGCGCCATTTCTGGCGCCGTCGGCACCTTCGCCAACCTGGACCCGGCGGTGGAAGCCCATGTGGCGACGAAAATGGGGCTGAAACCGGAGCCGATCTCAAGCCAAATCATCCCCCGCGACCGGCACGCCATGTTTTTCGCAACCTTGGCGGTGATCGCGTCGTCCATCGAGCGGCTGGCCACCGAGATCCGCCATTTGCAGCGCACCGAGGTGCGCGAAGCCGAGGAATATTTCGCCGAAGGCCAAAAAGGTTCCTCGGCAATGCCGCACAAGCGCAACCCGGTCTTGACCGAAAACCTCACCGGCCTCGCCCGGACGGTGCGCGCCGCGGTCATTCCGGCCCTCGAAAACGTCGCCCTTTGGCACGAGCGCGACATCTCGCATTCGTCCGTGGAGCGCGCCATCGGCCCCGACGCCACGGTGACATTGGATTTTGCCCTCAACCGCGCCGCCGGCGTGGTGGAAAAGCTGCTGGTCTATCCCGATACCATGCTGAAAAATTTAAACCAGCAGCGCGGTCTGGTATTCTCGGGCCGCGTCCTGTTGGCGTTGACCCAGGCCGGTGTCAGCCGCGAAGACGCCTACCGCCTTGTCCAAAAGAGCGCCATGAAGGTGTGGCAAGAGGGCGCCGATTTCCGCACCGAGCTTAAAGGCGATGCCGAAGTGGCCGCCAAGCTGAGCGATGCCGAGATCGACGAACAATTCGACCTCGGCTACCACCGGCGCAACGTGGATGCCATCTTCAAGCGGGTATTCGGCGGTTCTTAGGCTAGCCCGAAGATGCCCAAATCCGGCCTCCTCGGCCCCTACCCCCTGACCGCCGCCGAGATCGAGGCGCGCATCGACACCACCATCGCCGCCTTCGCCCTCGGCCGCATGGAGGGCCGGCGGTTCCTAATTCAACACATTGGCCGTACCGACAAGGACGCAGGCTCGGTGCTCAAGGGTTTCGTCGGCGATTACGAGCATTTCAAATACCGCACCTATGTCTCGACGCGGCGGGCCTATGCGAAGCAATGCAAATTATTTCACGATTTCCCGGCAGCCGACACCGCCGGGCACCCAACCCCGCCGCCGGGCATCCGCGTTAAGTGTCCGGTGGACAGCTGCAAGCTGGCGGATTGAGTGCGGTATCGATTACCCTGCAAAACCTGCCCTTGTTAAACCATGGAATTCAGGCCCGTTGCCATGTCCGCTTACGGGTGCACAGCGGTCGTTATTTTCCCGCTTCCGAATGGCCGGTTTTAGCCAAAAGCCGCAATTGGAGGCGATTTTTATGGTAAGACCTGAAGCAGACCATGTGGTAAGTGATTACGAAAGCCAGTTGAAGCCTGACTGGGAGGGTTGGCTGTATGGCGGAGGGTATTTCATTCGTTACCGGAGGAGCGGGATTTATTGGCCGTCATTTGGTTCGTCAGCTTGTCGAGAGTGGCGAACACGTAAAGATACTCGACATCGACTGTGATCCGGTGCCGTTTCCGAAGGGACCGAGGTTGTTGAAGGGTCAATCTTGGACACCCAACTTCTCCAGAAGATGATGCGAGGCGTTCGCCGAGTTTACCATCTGGCCGCCAATCCGAACCTATGGGCCCGGGACAAGGCCTCATTCCATCAAACCAACGTCGAAGGAACCCGCGCCGTGATGAAAGCGGCGCGGGTGGCCGGCGTCGAGCGTGTGGTTTACACATCCACGGAATTGATCCTGAAAGGACAAACAAAATCGGATGGCCCAATCCAGGAAGATTTCGGTATTCCCTCCCTCAGCGAAATGCCGGGCGCGTATTGTAAATCCAAATACCTTGCGGAAAAAGCCGCCTTCGAGGCGGCCTCGGCGGGGCTTCCTGTTGTTGTTGTCAACCCGACCGTGCCGATCGGTCCGGGCGACTGGAAGTTGACACCGCCGACCCGGATGCTCCAGGGGTTTCTTACCAGAACGTTTCCGGCCTATCTGCAATGCCAACTCAACCTGGTGCCCGTGGAGGACGTCGCACGCGGACATGTACTCGCGGCGGAAAAGGGCAGGATCGGCAATCGGTACATTCTGGGCGGACAAAACATCACGCTTAGCCACCTCCTTTTGAGGTTGGAAAGACTCTCCGGCCAAACCATGCCAAAGAGCAGTGTTCCCTATTGGCTTGCCCTGGTCAGCGCGGCGGTCAACGAGTTTATCTCTGACCACATCACCCGCATGCCACCTGCGGCGCCGCTTGCGGGCGTGCAATTGGTGCGTTCGCCGGCGACGTTCCAATCGGTCAAAGCGCGGACCGAACTTGGGTTTGAAGCGGGTTCTTTAGACGCCGCGCTTGCCCGCGCGATTGCCTGGCTTGGTGAATCGGGGCTCCTGGAAGCCCGCAGAATATGCAAACAACCCGCCCCGACGGTGACCAACGGTGCTCGCAAACGTCCGTTAGGTTTCACCAACCCCGGTTAATTGTGCACGCGCCAAATGGCCATTTTTCAAATGTCGGCTCCGGGTCCTGGCTGTGTGAAAACATATTCCGAGGGTCCAATGGCGCAAGATTGATTGAATGAGGCTCAAGTCCCGGCAGCGTCCCAAAAACTTCTCGGCCACGATGATTTAATTGTTGCGCCGGTTCGGCAGTCTGAAACTTTTTCACAACGCTTGGGTCCAAAGCCGACGTTCAGCGTGACAGCCGGTTTCGTCCGCTTTCGGGGTAAGAGCGGAAATTAATATTGAACGCCGGAAAGTCGGAGGCCAAATTTTCGACTAGTGGCCTCCTACTGGTACCGCATTACCCATATCTCGGGTTGCCTCGGAAGGGTCTCGGGCGTGAGAGAGACGATAAGTGTGTTCAACCGCCTTACGTTCTTTAGCCCGTTTAGAAAGGCGCTTTCGTCTGCGATGGGCCAAGCCGCGGTCACTGGAGTTTTATAGTGTATCGGTACCGTGATTCGAGGGCGCAAGCGGGACATTATTTCCTTCGCCTGGCGGCCGTCGATGCTGAAGACCCCACCGACTGGAATTAGGAGGACGTCAACGCGCCCCATTTTCTTTAGCATTGCCTGGGAAGGAATGTGACCGATATCGCTCAGGTGTGCGAAACGAAGGCCACCGGTTTCCACGATGAAGATCGAGTTCAAGCCCCGCTTGCGGCCCTCTACGTTGTCGTGGAAGGCGGGCAGAGCCGTAATGCGCAAATCCTTCTTGGTGTAAGAGATAGCGTTCCAGCCGGCACCTCCGGCCTTGAGGCCACGCAAAATCACCGGCGAGCCGGCGAGTCGGTCTGCACCATTGTGATCCCCATGTTCTGTGATCCCCATGTTCGTGGCTCACTGTAACCACGTCCGCCGCCGCCCCGGACCAGGGATAGCCGATGTCGCCAAATGGATCCAAGGCCACCTTAACGCCCTCGGCGGAGGTGACCAGGACGAACGCATGGCCGAACCAGCGGAGCGTAACCCCTTGACTAGCGTTAGGCGAGCTTAGGACGCTTAATCCGACCCCGAGGACGGTAATAATTATTAGAACCGAACGCCGCATAATCTGTCTTTGTCGAATCCACGCAACAATGATTGGAGATATGGTCGTGATAATTATCACGCCAACCCGAAAAATGCCACTCTGAACGCGACGTCGGTAGGACCGAAATGTCAGTGGATATCTACCCGCAATCGACAATTGCGGTGACATCGATCTCCACGATGGCTGCTTCGAGGCGCAGCGCGGCATCGCGCCCCAAGGATGGCCGTAAGCCTACGCTTGATTGGTTGGTCATTCATGCTCCTCTCCAGAGCGAGCTTATGGAGCAATACTAGAGAAAGCTTTGTTCTGGCAATCGGTCAAGGACGCAGGCGGGCAATAATTAACAATGTCTCCTTTGGGTCAAAACCCGTCTTTCAACGTGCCTGTCGGTTTGGTCCGCTTCCGGGGCCTAAGCCGACACTAAATTCCTGCACTGGAATGACGCGTCTTAGCCAAAACCAGGCTTTAGCTTTCCAGCACACCAGCTTTGCGGAGGCCTTCCAGAAAATGGTCCATGTCGGCCGGATCGGTGAGGGCCCAGGCGCTCCGGAAGAACTCCTCTGATATATCCGGCTGCAGGCGGCCGGCGGCGGTCAACGCTTCTCCGGTCTCATCGAGTTGCCCCAGTTGGCCGCAAGCCGCGACCAGGTTGAAGTTCGAATACATGAATTTCGGATTTTGCCGTATCGACTTGCGTGACCAGTCGGCCGCCGTTTCGTAATTGCCCAGCAAATAGTCTGCCAGCCCATGAAATGTATCCACGACAAACATTAAGGGATCGCCGGGGCTCAGTTTGCGCAGGATGCCGAATTCTTTGATGGCGACCTCGGACTGGCCGAGAAATATATACAGATTGCCCAAATACAAATGGCCCACGGCATAGCTGGGGTTGAGCCGGATTGCGGTTTCCCCCTCTTCTTGAGCTTCGGCCAGGTGACCCGTGTAGAACTTGAACCAAGCCATAACGGCGTGCGCGTGGGCGTTGCCCGCATCCAGCGCCAGCGCCCGTTTGACATGCTCGCCACCTTCCTCGAAGCCGTCGCTGGGGTTATCATGCCAGTTCAAGAACATCGACCAAAGGGCGATGTCGGCGATCATGGCGTGAACCATGGACATCCCCGAATCGAGTTCCACCGCCTTGAAAAGCAATTGCCGGGCTTCGGCAAAATCTTCGCGCGTAAATTGGGAATGATGCCACTGCCCGCGTAGGAAAAAATCCCAGGCCTCCAAGTTTTCGAGCGGTTTTCGTAATGCCTGTTTCTGTTCGGCGACGCTGAGTTCCGGCATGATCGCCCCGGCCAACTTCATGGTGATTTCGTCTTGCACCTCGAATACGTCCTCGAGTACGCGGTCGTAACGTTCCGCCCAGACGTGGTGACCGGTGGAAGCGTCGATGAGCTGGGCAGTGATGCGAACACGGTTGCCGCTCTTACGCACACTCCCCTCCACCACGTAGCGGGCGCCGAGTTCTTCGGCCACCTGGCGTATGTCCGGTGACCGACCTTTGTAAGCAAATGTCGAATTGCGGGCGATCACCGGAAACCATCCCCATTTGGCTAGCTCGGTGATGATGTCCTCGGTAATTCCGTCGGCAAAATATTCTTGTTCCTCATCGCCGCTCATGTTGTCGAATGGCAGTACCGCGACCGCCGGCCGTTCGAAAACTTCGGTAGCGATAGCTTGGCCAGATTCCGCCGCATCGTCAGCCAATCCTACTGGCCGTATACGGTAGGCTTGCACTAGCGCCGAGACATTCTTCACCGCCTGCGGTCCCATGTCTTCATATTCGGTTTCAATGCGGTTGCGCACCTGATTGAAAACATCGCCCGATATGACGATGCCCCCCGGCTCCGCCAAGCCTTCGAGCCTCGCCGCTACGTTCACGCCTTCACCATGTATGTCTTCGCCATCATCCACGATATCGCCTAGGTTGACGCCCATGCGGAAATCAAGGCTGCCCGATGCCAGGCCCTGCTGCATGGCGATGGCGCAATTGACGGCGTCCTGCACGGTCAAAAACTCAACCAGAAACCCGTCGCCGGTTAGCTAAACAATCTTGCCGGAATATTCGGCGACTTTGGGCTTGATCACGTCTTCGCGGGCGTCCTGCCAAGCCGCCACGGTGCCGTCCGTATCAACTTCCATGAGGCGCGTATAGCCCGCCACGTCAGCGGCTAGGATTGCAGCAAGCCTGCGCCTGACATCCCGATCCGCCATGATCCTCCCCGAAGGCGATTTGATTGGCGGCCATTCTATTGAATGTTGGGTTACAGGCAAGCGCCATCAATTGTCGCGCCCAGTGATGCGCTGAGGCGCACGCCTCCATGCCAACCAGACACGGCAATCGTTTCCTGAAGAAGGGCAGCATTCGGGATCGCCCGGCTGGCCAAGCCTACGCCGGTGAAGCTGCACACAAACAGGGCAACGACACCAAGGCGGTGCGGCAAACCAAAATCAATCCACCGGATGGCTGCCGAAAGGCTGCATTTCCCATGGCGATGGAATGGTGGTACGATTTTCCCGAATTTGGATGTCGTCTGAGGAATGTCGTCTCTTGTGGCCATCGGGGAATTCTCGGTTCAGACGGGCAGGCGGCGATCCGACCTCGGCGGCCGGCGACAAGCTTCACCCCTCTGGAAAAGTGCACATACCATCGGCCGGCACCATTGTTCCCCTGGCTGAATCGGCATTGCTCAAAGAGGAAACTTCATGACGTCTCGTACCGTGCAGGCCTATGACGCTCTGGTGCTCCGCAATCCCAAGTTCGTCCTGGTCCTACTGCTCTCAATTCTGGTTTTCTTCGGCTATCACACAAAAGACTTCACGTTAGACGCATCGGCCGACTCGTTGTTGCTGGAAGACGACGCGGACCTCAATGTGTTCCGGAAAATCCATGAGCGGTATCCGAGCGGCGACTTGCTCGTTGTGACCTACACGCCCGACAAAGATCTCTTCTCGGACCAGGCCTTAGAGCCCTTGAAGCGACTCCGCGGGGAACTCAAGAAAGTCACCAGCGTGGACACGGTGTTCACCATTCTCGATGCCCCCCTATTCAATAGCTCGGGTCAAGATATTCAGGAAATGATAGCCGATATGCCGAGCCTGGAGAAACCCGGTATCGACCGGGCCAAGGCCAGGGAGGAGCTGGTCAACAGCCCCATTTACCGCGAACTCATCGTCAGCGCGGACGGCCGAACCGCGGCCCTCCTTTTGGGATTGGTCGAGGATGAACGGTACAACCGTCTGCTCAAGTCTCGCAACGCGTTGCGGGCGAAAAAACGGCAAACCGGTCTCTCGGGGGAAGAAACGCGAGAGCTGAAACGCATCACCGCCGAATACGATCAGGTTGATGAAGCGAGAAACCAGCAACGCCACCGCGACATCGCCCGCATCAGAGACATCATCGAGCCGTACCGCCAGCACGGCGTTCTCCATCTCGGCGGTTTGCCGATGATTACCGACGACATGGTGACCTTCGTGCGCAACGACCTGATCGTCTTCGGGGGTGGTGTTCTCGCCTTCCTGATCTTCATTCTCACTGTCATCTTCCGGAAATTGCGCTGGATCGTGCTTCCCCTGCTCAGCTGCTTTTACTCCGGATTGATCATGATCGGCGTCCTCGGGTTGATCGGTTGGAAGGTGACCGTCATCTCATCCAATTTTCTCGCCCTCATGCTGATCATCACCATCTCCATGAATATTCATTTGATCGTGCGCTACCTGCAGCTGCACCGGGATCATCCTGAGTACGATCAGTTGGCGCTGGTCAGAACCACCGCCCATAAGATGGTGAGACCCTGTCTCTACACCACCTTGACGACGATCATTGGTTTCGGCTCCCTGGTGGTGAGCGATATCAAGCCGGTCATCGATTTTGGCTGGATGATGAGCGCCGGATTGGCGGTGACGTTTGCGACCTCGTTTCTGCTGTTCCCCACGTTGCTGCTGGTGCTGGGAAAAACCGAAACCAAACCCACCGTTGACAGCGACCGGTTTTTCCTGCCGGCCTATCTGGCCCGTCTGACCGAAGTCCAAGGCAACAAGATCCTGGTTTTGGCGGTATTGTTGACCGTCGTGAGCGCAGCGGGAATCACCCTGCTGCGTGTCGAGAACAGCTTCATCAACTACTTCAGCAGCGGCACCGAAATTTATCAGGGTCTCAAGCTCATCGATGAAAAGCTCGGCGGCACGACGCCTTTGGAAGTCCTGATAAAATTCACCGATGACATCGAAGAATTGACGCCCGAGGACCTCAAGGAGATGACCCCGGAAGAGATAGAGGCGGAACGCGAGTATATGGAAGCGCTGCGCACCAAACCGGAGCTATGGTTTAACCCGACCAAGGTGGGGCTCATAAAAAAGGCCCACGACTACCTCGACGGATTGCCCGAAATCGGCAAGGTGTTGTCGTTCGCATCTTCGGTGCGGGTTGCCGAAGCCTACGCCGAAAAACAGCTCGACGGAATGGAACTGGCGCTCCTTTATGTCAAGCTTCCCGCCTCGGTAAAAAAGAGTCTCATCGAACCTTTTGTCTCGATCGGCAACAACGAGGTACGGCTGGTGGCGCGGGTGATGGATTCGCGCCCCGATCTGCGCCGCAAGGCGTTGCTGGAGAAAGTGCGCCGTGATCTGGGCAAGAGCCACGGATACGAGCAGCTCGCCAGCTACAAGCCGCTGATCAAGGACGTGACCGTGAGTGGGCTGCTGGTGCTCTACAACAACATGCTGCAGAGCCTGTTCACATCGCAGATCAGGACCATCGGTGTGGTGATGGCGGGTATTGCGATCATGTTCCTGGTGTTGTTCCGGTCCATCACCTTGTCGATTATCGGCATTCTGCCGAACCTGTTGGGTGCGGTGGTGGTTTTGGGTGTCATGGGATGGTCGAAAATCCCCATGGACATGATGACCATTACGATCGCCGCCATCACCATCGGTATCGCCGTCGACAATGGGATTCACTACATCTACCGTTTCAGGGAAGAGTACGCCCTCAACCACAGTTATGTGGAGACCCTGCATATTTGCCATTCCAATATCGGCAAAGCGGTGTTCTACACGACCATGACCGTCATCTTCGGCTTCGCCATCTTGATGTTGTCCAACTTCATCCCGACGATCTATTTTGGTGTGTTGACCGGGGCGGCAATGTTCATCGCCCTGTTGGCGGCACTGACGGTGCTGCCGAAGCTGATTTTATGGTGGAAACCATTCGGCTGATGCCGGATCCTTGGTATTAATCGAAGAGGAGGGCCGCAAATGGGTAACAAGCTAGCGGAAACAGCCACCGGCGCCGTGGTCGTAACGATTGCCATTGCCGTCCTCTATTTCGTCTTCGCCACCGCCGAGGTGGGAACCGTCCAAGGGTACGACGTGAAGGCGGTATTCGCCAGGGTCGGCGGATTGCGGCCCGGCAGCGACGTGCGGATCAGCGGCATTAAGGTCGGAACCGTCAAGCAACGGATATTGGACCCCGTAACCTACCGAGCCGTCGTCACCCTGACCATCAAATCGGGCGTCGAGGTGCCCGAGGACACGGTGGCGGCGATCGGCAGCGAAGGACTGTTCGGCGACAAGTACGTGCTGCTCAGGCCCGGGAGATCAAAAAAGAGCCTGGCCGCCGGCGCCACCATCGCCAAGACCGAAGACTACAGAACGCTCGAAGACCAAGTCGGCGAGATCATTTCCCTGGCCACCGGCAGCGAGGGTGATGGCGGCGCGACGAAATAACCGGGCGGCTCCAACAGCCCAGCCCGCCTGGGGCCCGGCCCCGGGGTGCGGGATGTCCTCGCAAATCAATGATGGTTGGCCAGGCGGGCGCCCCGGCGGCGTACATGCGGGGCTAGGGTGCGCCTCGATTGCATTCCGGAAATTGGTTTTTAGAGGATAGACGAGGGAAAAATCAGAGAATGCCGGATTAGAGCGGTTCCGGATAAATATGAATCAATTTGATGGGAACAAATCGGTTTTCCGGGTAGGCGCGGTGCGCGGCGCGATGCGCGGCGCGATGCATTTGCATCGGGCAAGCGCCGCAACGCCCCCGGGGAGCCGATTTGACCCACCGCAGGCCGGGTGCTTTTGATCCGTGTACATCGTCGAACATCTTTGCCGATGCAACGCATCGCCATGCGACGCGCTCCTCGCCACCGGGCAAAATCATCCCGGTCAAATGGTTCATATTTATCCGGAACCGCTTTATCCGAACATCAGCCTTCCGGCAATCCAGCTTTGCAGAGACTTCCGGGTAAATGATCCATGCAGGGTTGATCACACCTCCTTGGTGTTTCGATTTGACTGCTATTCGGCAGCCTGACTTTGAATGAGACCCGACGCATCAACGGCATCTTTGATACGTTGAAGCACCGCACCGCTCGGTTTACGGGTCGGGGGGCGAACGGTCGTTGACTTAAACCGTCCGGCATGATGCATGGCCGTTTTCATGCGCGCATGC
>JAYGEH010000428.1:0-1628 GCA_046582475.1 Rhodospirillales bacterium | reverse complement strand
CCTTGGATTTCTTAGTCTTCGCTCGTTTCTTTGTGTCAGGCTCGGCAGAAGGCTTCGGCTCCGCGAAGCAATTGCATATACGACACAACATTCTCATGAGCATCTAACAACTCCCTTTCTAACCAGCACCCCGACCAGCGCCACAGCAATAACTACCTTTCGCATAACCCCCCTCCCTTGACATCCACCCAAGGATACTACCAAAGCGTGGCCTGATTAAAGGTTCGCTTTCGGGGGTAAAACGGACGCAAATCAACAACCCTCAGAACGTCAGCTTTTAGCCATAAGCAGACATAAACAAGGCCTCATGGCAGCAGCCGCGATGGTGCACTATGATTTCACCATCGCAACCCCAACGTCCGGGAGGTCCCCATGATCGCGAAACCCCACAACCCGCCGTCCCTGCATCCCCCCTTTTCCGCCTACAGCCTCGGTATGGAGGTGTCCGGTGCCGAACGCTGGTTGCACTTTTCCGGCCAGGTCGGGGTGAAAAAGGACGGTTCCTTCCCGCCCAGTGCCGAGGGCCAAATGGAGGAATGCTGGGCGAAGATCTTCACCATCCTGGATTCCGCCGGCATGGAAAAGGGAAATCTGATCAAGGTGACGGGGTTCCTGACACGGTCGGACGACATCGGCCTCTTCCGACAAGTCCGGGACCGACTGATGGAGGGGCACGAGCCGGCTTCGACGTTGGTCATCGTTGCTGGATTGGCCAATCCCGACTGGCTGGTCGAGATCGAGGCTGTCGCGGCCGCCTGATGCACCCGCTAAGTATGTTCGCTTTCATGAAGATTTCACTTCCAAGAGTGCTTCGGCGACCTCGGTGAAGCCGGCGCCGACTCGGGCCTCGGTAACGTAGGCAGGTTCGACCGTCAATAGGTCCTTGAAGTCGCGGACGTTGGCAACGCCTATAGCGTTAGGGAAGAACTGGAACATCGGAGCGTCATTGGGCGAGTCGCCAATGAAGACGGCCGTCTCCTTCACGGCCTCGAGATCGACCGCGAAGCACTCCTTCATCATCCGTCGGGTCATGGAAAGCTTGTCGTAGTCGCCGAACCAGCCGTTGACGTGGACCGAGCTGACCTTGGCCGTGGCGCCGGCGTCCTCGAAGAGTCGGATGATTCGCCGGACCGCGGACCCGGGCAGGCACGCCACGTCCTCGCAATAGTCGATGGCGAGGTCGGATTCGCGGTAGAGTTGGTCCGAGGTCACCGCCGCCCCCGGCACGCTCTCCAGAATCTGGTCGCAGAGCGCCTCTAGCCGGTAGCGGTTTTCCACTCGCTCGTCCGGCGACAACTGGAACCGCTTGGTGAAGGCCCGGGTTTCGTGGTCGTAGCGGAAATAGAAGGCCCCGTTCTCGCCCACCACCGCGTCCACCGGCCACATGCGGGCGATATGGTCGCACCAGCCCGCCGGCCGGCCAGTGATAGGGACAACCAGCAGCCCGGCGCCCGAGAGCCGCTCCATGGCGGCGTAGGCGCCGGCCGTGAGCCGGCCTTCGGTGGTCAGGGTGTCGTCAATGTCGAAGAGTACCGCCTTGACGCGCCAGCGGGCGTCCTCGGAGAAACCGCTAAGAGGTCGCATGGGCCCGCGTCTCCCTGGCCGCCAAGTAGTCCTCGAGCGCCGCC
>JAYGEH010000349.1:0-14751 GCA_046582475.1 Rhodospirillales bacterium | reverse complement strand
GAAACCGCCGCCGCCACTTGCCCACGGTATGTTCATGAAACCCAAGCTCCGCACCAACCTGCTTGCTACCATCATTGATCCTCCGACAAAATCTCTGCGAAGGTATTACCGAATATTCTATTAATGTATCGCTATTCGATTCCAGATGACTAGGGACATGTCATATTTTTATTGCGTCGCCCAGGATAAGGGTTATACCGGCGCGCCGGACCCCAATGATCAGCCTTAAACTATGGATATGTAATGACGCCGAAGATCGAAAATTTCCTGGCCCGCCACCGGCCGGAAACGCCTTGTCTGCTGTTCGACCTGGATATATTGGCGGACAATTACCGGCGCTTGTCGGCGGCCTTGCCGGGCGCCGAAATCTATTATGCAGTCAAGGCCAATCCGGCGGCGCCGGTGCTGCACAGCTTGGCTGGTCTCGGGTCCAAATTCGATGCCGCTTCTCTGGTGGAGATCGACCGCTGCCTGGCCGCCGGCGCCGACCCGGCCGACATCGCCTTCGGCAACACCATCAAGAAACAAAGCGATATCGCGGCGGCGTTCGCATTGGGGGTTCGCCTGTTCAGCTTCGATTGCGCCGAGGAACTGGAAAAGCTTGCGATCGCCGCCCCCGGCGCCAAAGTGGTCTGCCGCATCTTTGTGGGCAATGACGGCGCCCGCTGGCCCTTGGGCGCCAAATTCGGATGCGCCGCCGATGCCGCCTGTGATCTTCTGATAAGCGCGCAATCCTTGGGCTTGGCGGCCCACGGCGTTGCCTTCCATGTGGGCTCGCAACAGACCGATCTGGCCAGTTGGGATTTGGCCATCGGCCAGGCGGCCATGATCTTCACGGAACTCCGCGAACGGGGGATCGAACTGGCATTGCTGAATATCGGCGGCGGCATTCCGGTCCGCTACGCCGAAGAGGTGCCCGGCGAGGCCGCCGTGATTTCGGCCATTGAACAATCATTGAGCCGGCACTTCGGCAACCGGCTGCCGGCCATCATGGCCGAGCCGGGCCGCTGCCTCGCCGCCACCGCCGGCATGGTGCGCAGCGAAGTCGTGCTGGCGACGGTGCGCGAACCGGATCGCGCCCGCTGGGTCTATCTGGATATCGGCAAGTTCGGCGGTCTTGCGGAAACCATCGACGAAGCCATTCAATATCCCCTGGCCACCGGTTGCGACGGCGGCCGGTTGGTGCCGACGGTGATCGCCGGTCCCACCTGCGATGGCGCCGATGTGCTCTACCAGAATGCCGGCTATAAACTACCGGAGGAATTGGCGGCCGGCGATTGGGTGGAATTCCGCCGCGCCGGCGCCTATACGGCCAGCTATGCCTCGGTCGGCTTCAACGGTTTTGGTCCGCTCAAGGAATATTACCTTTGATCACCAGCCTATCGCCCGCTGGACCCAGACCGGAATCCATTAGCCTTTGTCCAGGCTGAAGGACGCCGCCATCCTGGCTTGCGGTGGCCGCCCATAAAAAGCCGCCGCCGATAACGCCGATTATCAAGAGGGCGCCGAAGATTTTCCAGCGCCGGATCAACGATACCAATTCCGCCTTGCCGCTCATTTGCCGCCGGATGCTCTTCGCGAACAATTCGATGATCCTGCCTCCATTAGAGGCACATCCATGGCGCCGATGACACCCAGGCGCAATGCAGGGCATGACTAGTATGATCCAAAATGCGGCGAAAATTCGATCGACCCATGTTCATACCGCGGCTTTTGCCCCGAACAAGCCAGCGCCCATGGGAAAGCGCCGTCAGCCGTCCGGCGCGGTCCGGCAGATGCCCAGCTTAATGAGCCAGACCAGGGTGCGCTCCAGTGTATCGGCATCCACATGGGGCATGGCGCCCAGGATATCTTCGACCGTGGCGCCCGGGTTGGCTTCCAGATGGCCGATCAAAAACGGCAATTCTTCCAGCTCCATGAGCGCGCTGGAATAGACCAGCCCCGATTTCAATTTGATGCGCTGAAACGCTTGATCCCAATCGAGGCCGGTCAATTGCACCGCATCGGACTTGCCGAGGGCCCGGGTGGCAAAGCCGGCGAACATGGCGAAGGGATCGGGACGCGAGGGGTGAAACGGCTGGGCTCCCGCTCGTTCGCCCAGCTCCCCATCCGAGAAGCGGCGCTGGGTCAATTCGTCCCACAAATTCTCGTAGGCGCCGATAACGCGCGCCCAGTCATAAGACTCGCGGGCTCGCTTCTTTGCCGCCTCGGCCATGCTCCGCCGGGTGCCGTCGTCATTGACCAATTGATAGAGGGCTTGTCCGAGGGCGCCCACATCCACCGATGTGGATTGGGACTGGGCGCCGAGATAGTCGCCATAGGTATTTTGCCGGGTGAAATAGCGGTAGGCGATATCCGCGCCGGTGCCAGGCGGCGGCATCAATGTCGGGATGGTGTAGCCATCGACGCCGTTGCGTATGGATTCCCGGTAGCCGTTCCAATCGCTGACGATGGAGGGCAGTCCAGCCGCCATGGCTTCCACCGGCGTCAGGCCGAAGCTTTCCTGTATGTTGTCCGCAAGCGAGCAGAATATATCCGCCGCCGCCCAAACCCCGTCCGGGAAATTCTCATCGCCGTGGCGGACAATCTGGAAGTTGGCCACGTCGAGGATGGAATTGGCCGCCTCCATGAAGGCTTCTTCGTTCTCCGCGTCATTGAAATAGCCGTTGAGCAGGAGCCGCACCGGGCGCGACGAGCGTTTGGCGGTTTCCTCGGCCGCGATGAACAAGGCCAAAGGATTGGCCTTGGCTACATAATTCAGGCGGCCCACATAAAGGATGGCGATTTCGTTGTCGCTGAGGGCCAGCGCCCGGCGCTGGGATTGGCGCTTCACCTCACCGGTAATGGCGGCGAATCGATCCGTATCGACGCCGAGCGGGATAATGGGGAGCTGGGCGGGGCAGGATATGGCGGCACCGAAGCGGGCGCCCAGATAATCGCACCAGCCATCGATGATATGGCGGATTGCGTCACGGATGGCTTGCGACGGGCATATGAGGGCATCCCAGCTTTGCAGGGGCGCCGCCACATAGTCGCCGATGGCCTGCATGGCATTACTGGATGCGCTGGCATGGGCGATGCCGATCAGCGAATAGCGGCGCTGGCCCTGGTGGCGGCGCAGCCAGGCCTGGCGGACCAGATCGGGGTCATAGCGGACCAGGACGCCCGATGCCTCGATCGCTGCGCCGTCGTGCCGGTCCAAGGCGGTACATCTCGACGCCGCGATATTTTCTTCGCCGGCGTAATTCACGAACTCGGCAAAGGCGCTGTCATTGGGGCTGAGGCAGGGAAACTGGTTTTGATCGGCGTGCCGGAAAAAGCCGCGCATAAATTCCCGCGTCGCCACATCGATGCCGAGCGGCCCGGCGCCGGCCGGCGGCTGCCCGCTGAAATCTATGATCGCCGGCATGGAATACGCTCCGGATCCGCTCTAAGTGAAGGCCTTGAAGGTGATCATCGTAAAAGTATCCTTGATGCCGGCCACCTTTTGAATGCGCTCGGTGACGAAATGGCCGGCATCGTCACTATCATCCAAATAGCATTTGAGCAGAAGATCGAACTGCCCGGATGTGGAATGGACTTCGGAGACCTGTTCGACGGTCTCAATAACCACCTCGGCAACTTTGTAAGCCTGTCCGAGTTCGCATTTTACCTGGATGAAGATGGTCTGCATCGGGGGCTCCGATTTGGGCGGTGGTGGTCAGGAATCCTGGGGATCGGAGCTTACACGAAATGGGCTAGCCGCCGAAGCGCAAACCGTCAGGGCTTGACCGGATTCGCCAGGAACGCCGGCATGTGATCACCCATACCGGTCACCGGTTTATCGGGAGCGGCGTCTTCCCGTTGGGCATTTCTGGGTTTGCGGGGGGGATTCCGTTTGGCGCGATTTCTTGGCGCGTCCGATGTGCGCGCCCGGGCCGCCGAATTTTCCGGCTGCCGATCGGCGTTGGCATCTTTGCCGCTATTTTCGCCTGGATTTGCCTGCGCAAGCTGCATCGGAATTTCCACCGGAATATCTTGCGCATCCTCCGCCTTCGCCGCGGCGGCGCCGTTGGCGCCCACCACCGGGATCGACTTGCCGATCAGTTTTTCGATGGCGTCGATATATTTCCGGTCTTCGCGCCAGGCGATGGTAAAGGCCCGCCCATTGCGCCCCGCCCGCCCGGTCCGGCCGATGCGGTGGACGTAATCTTCGGCATGCATGGGCACATCGAAATTAAACACATGGCTCAAATCGTCGATGTCCAGTCCGCGCGCGGCGACGTCGCTGCACACCAGAATGGCCACGCCGCCGGCCTTGAATTTATTCATGATTTCGGTGCGCGCCGGTTGGCTCATGTCGCCATGCAGCCGCGCCGCGTCGAGCCCGTGTTTCTGCAGCGATTTATGAAGAATATCCACGTCGCGCTTGCGGTTGCAGAAGACCAAGGCGTTGCGCACATTGTCTTCGGCGATCAATTTGCGCAATGCGTCGCGCTTCTTTTTGCCCAGCCCTTCCATATCGCGCTTGGTCCGGTGATCGACCATGACCAGACCTTGAGTGATATTATCGGCCGGCGTTGCCGGCGGGGCCACGGCAATTTCCTTCGGGTTCATTAAAAATGCGTCGGCGAGCCTTTTGATTTCCGGCGGCATGGTGGCCGAGAAAAACAGGGTTTGACGAATTTTCGGGATCAGCGAGACGATCTTTTCCACATCCGGGATAAATCCCATATCGAGCATCCGGTCGGCTTCATCGATGACCAGAATTTTCACGTCGTTCAGGATCAGGCCGCCGCGCTCAAACAGATCGAGCAGCCGGCCTGGCGTGGCGATCAGAACATCGACGCCGCGGTCCAGAATTTTGACCTGCTCCACCATCGATTCGCCGCCGATGATCAACGCCTTGGCAAGGGAATTATATTTCCCATAGACCTCGAAATTTTCCGCCACCTGGGCGGCAAGCTCGCGGGTCGGTTCCAGGATCATGGTCCTTGGCATGCGCGCGCGGGCGCGGCCCGATGCCAGGATGTCGATCATCGGAAGGGTGAAGGAGGCCGTTTTCCCGGTACCCGTTTGGGCGCAACCAAGGATGTCGCGTCCCATCAAAATATGGGGAATGGCTTTTTCTTGAATGGGGGTTGGTTCGCTATAGCCGGCATCGTTAACCGCTTTAAGAACCTCGTTGCTCAGACCGAGGTCGTCGAAATTCATACGTTAATATCCAATTTGAAAATGTTGCCGGGAATGCTCATCATGGCACCCGGTTGCCTTGCAAATAGGCATTTTGTGTCAATTTGTCAATTGTTTGCACGCGAAAAGACCGATATAATGGCATCCTGAAATTTGTTAGCGCCGCCACCGCCAAACCATTCCCGGCCCGTATTTAAGGATTTTTACCCTAACTGGCCTGATCTTGCCCTACGCGCCGGAGAAATTATCCGAAGATCTGACCACTGATGCCGATGGGTATTACGAGTTCAGACGGCAATATTTATCCGAAATGGCGGCCGCCGATTGATATAATTCGATTTCGGTGTTTGCGGTCCCGGAGACTTAGTCTATTTTCTGCAAGCGATATCAAAATGTCGCATTTCGTAATGTCGTTCGCATACCGTTAACTATCTTTGGTCATTTATCGCTGAATACGGTAAATTGCTGAACTCACCGGTGCGAGGGGGACAGAAGGAAATTATGAAGCCAACCAATAAATCGACGGCAGCGGGTTTGCGGCGGGTATTCGCATTATCGGGTTCTAAGCGCGGGCCGCTGACCCTTGCCGCGCTTGCCTTTTTTCTGGCCGGTTGCGCCGACGTGCCGGATGCCGCCAATCCGATCGAATGGTACAAGAGCGCGAAAAACGCTCTGACCGGGGAGAGCCCGGACAAGGCCGGAGACCCCGGGGATCCATCCAACCGGCTGGTTGCCGACCGGGACAAGCCGGCACCGGGCGCCGATGAATCAATTCCGAGCCTTTCTACCGTGCCGCCCCGGCCCGCCCCGCCGGCGCGTTTCGACCGGGACAGTATTTCGAGCGGCCTGATCGCCGACCGGGAAAGCGCGCGCCGCTATTCCAACGAAGTGATAAGACGGCAAGGCGAATCCGCCAATGTAACCCGCCGCGCGCCGCCGCCGACCGCCGTGCCCGCAGCCGCACCGATGCCGGCTCCCGCCGTAGCGCCCGCACCCAAACCCGCACCCAAACCTGCCGCATCCGTTGCGCCGCCCGCGCCGCCCGCGCCGCCGGCGCCGGAAGTTGTGCGGACGCCGGTGCAACAGGCCGCCGCGCCGACACCGGCGCCCGATCCGCTGCCGGCGCCGCCCCGCATGCGTAGCGTGCAGCCGGTAACGCCGTCCGCGCCGGTGGCCGCGGCGCCTCCCGCCTTGCCCGATATCAATATACCCGAGGTAACCCCCAATGCGCCGCAATTGGCGGTGGTACGGCCTTATATTCCGCCGCGCGGGATTGAAGATTTGGGAACCGTGATTATTTTCGGCTCGGGCCAGGTGAGTAGAATCGCGGGCGGTTTCCGCCCGTCGCTGCCCAGGCAGGCAACCCGGCCAAGAGCGGCCCCGCCGCCGGCTTTTTCCGCCGCGCCCCTGGCCGGCGGCAACGGCTCTTATCAGGTGGCGACCATCCAGTTTTTGAATGGATCGGCGAAAATCGGCGCCCGCGAGCGTAGGATTCTTCGCCAAGTCGCGGCCCAGCACAAGCAAACCGGCGGAACCATTCGCGTCGTCGGCCATGCCAGCAGCCGCACCCGGTCCACGGACATGACCCGTCACAAATTGATAAATTTGCGGGTATCGGCGGCGCGTGCCGATTCCATCGCCAAGGAATTGGTGAAATTCGGGACCAAGGCCAGCGATATTACCATCGGCGCGGTTTCGGATTCCGAGCCTAAGTATCACGAATACATGCCTTCCGGTGAAGCTGGAAACCGGCGCGCCGAAATTTATATCGAATTTTAGAAGGCGCGGCCTAAGTTACGCCGCCCGACCCGATCTTTAAGGCGTGCCGGCCAGTTGAAATGGCGCGCTATCTGGACAATTAAGAACGATGCAACAGGATTTCCATCGGATTAAACGGTTGCCGCCGTACGTCTTCAACGAAGTGAACGCGATGAAGGCCAAGGCGCGCGCCGCTGGCGAAGACATTATTGATTTCGGCATGGGTAATCCCGACAGCCCGACGCCGGCCCATATTGTCGAAAAGCTGGTGGAAACGGTGGCCGATCCGCGTACCCACCGCTATTCCGCGTCGCGTGGCATTCCCGGCTTGCGCAAAGCCATCGCCGCCTATTATGACCGCCGCTTCGGCGTCGATATCGATCCCGAAAGCGAGGCCATCGTCACCCTCGGCTCGAAAGAGGGGCTGGCAAATCTGGCCTCCGCGATCACCAGTCCCGGCGACGTTATCCTGGTGCCCAACCCCTCCTATCCGATCCACCAATTCGGATTTATCATCGCCGATGGCGCGGTTCGCAATATCCCGGTGATCCCGGACGAGGATTTTTTTCGCGCGTTGGAAAATGCTGTAAAGCACAGCGTGCCGAAACCGACGGCGGTGGTGCTGAACTATCCCAACAATCCGACCACCCTCATGGCCGATTTGGACTTCTATGAGCGGGTGGTGGATTACTGCCGCCACCATGAAATCTATATCCTTTCCGATCTGGCCTACGCCGAGCTTTATTTCGATGTCCCGCCGCCGCCATCCATCCTCCAGGTGCCCGGCGCCAGGGATATCGCGGTGGAATTCACATCCATGAGCAAGACCTATTCCATGCCCGGATGGCGCATCGGCTTTGCCACCGGCAACACGCATTTGATCTCGGCCCTGTCGCGTATCAAATCCTATCTGGATTATGGCGCCTTTACGCCGATTCAGGTGGCCGCCACCGCCGCCTTGAACGGACCGCAGGACTGCGTCGATGGCATGCGCCAACTATACCGGGAACGGCGCGACGTGCTGATCGACAGCATGGGCCAGGCGGGCTGGGAAATCCCGTCGCCGCAATCGACCATGTTTGCCTGGGCGCCGGTTCCGCCGGCCTTTCGCCATCTCGGCTCCAACGAATTCGCCAAATTGCTTTTGCGCGAGGCCATGGTCGCGGTTTCGCCGGGCATCGCCTTCGGTGAGCATGGCGACGGCCATGTGCGTATATCGCTGGTCGAAAATCGCCAGCGCATCCGCCAGGCGGCGCGCAACGTGAAAGCCTTCTTCGGGCGCTACGATCAGGCGTCCACGGGAACGGAACGGCGCCGGGCGGTCGTGTCTTGAGCGCATCGCCCGGAGCGCCGCCGCTCAGGGTCGGCATCGCCGGCCTTGGCACGGTGGGCGCCGGAACCTTTAAAATACTGAGCCAAAATCGCGAAATCCTTGCCGCCCGCTGCGGCCGCGACATGGTTGTGACGGCGGTCAGCGCCCGCGATAAATCCAAGCACCGGGGCATCGAGCTTGCCGGCATTGCCTGGTGCGATGACGCCGCCGCGCTTGCCGGGCGGGACGATGTCGATGTTATCGCCGAATTGATCGGCGGCGCCGACGGCGCCGCCAAATCCCTGGTCGAGGCGGCCATCCAAAACGGCAAGCATGTGGTGACCGCGAACAAGGCACTCTTGGCCCATCACGGCACGGCGCTGGCCCTCGGCGCCGAGGCGGCGGGCGTTACCCTGGCGTTCGAGGCCGCGGTCGCCGGCGGCATTCCCATCGTCAAGGCCATGCGCGAAGGGCTTGCCGCCAACAACATCACGCGGGTCTATGGCATCTTGAACGGCACCTGCAATTATATTCTGTCGGAGATGCGGGAATCCGGGCGCGATTTCGAAGACGTGCTGGCCGAGGCCCAGGCGCTGGGTTATGCCGAGGCCGACCCGGCCTTCGATATCGACGGCGTCGACGCAGCGCACAAATTGGCGTTGCTTACCAGCCTGGCATTCGGTTGCGAGGTTGGCTTCGATGACGTCCATGTGGAAGGCATCCGCGCGATCTCGCCCCTGGATATCCGCTTCGCCGAGGAGCTGGGCTACCGCATCAAGTTGCTCGGCCTGGCTTCCCGGACCGGCAAGGGCATCGAGCAACGGGTGCATCCCTGCATGGTGCCGCTCAAGGCGCCCATTGCCCATATCGAAGATGTCTTCAACGCCGTGGTCGCCGACGGCGATAATGTGGGCACCACTCTTTATGAAGGCCGGGGCGCCGGCGCCGGCCCGACCGCGTCGGCGGTGGTGGCCGATTTGACCGATATCGCGCGCGGCCGCGGCACCCCCACCTTCGGGATCCCGGCGAAACAGCTGACACCCTTGCGGGCGGCGCCCATGTCCAGCCATGTGGGCTGCTACTATGTGCGCCTGATGGTCGTCGATAAGCCCGGCGTTTTTGCCGAGATCGCCGGCGCCCTGCACGATCACCAGGTGTCCATGGAGGCGATTTTGCAGCGCGGCCGCGACCCCGGCGTGGCGGTGCCGGTTGTGCTGACCACCCACGAAACCAAAGAGGCGGCGATGCTGGCTACCTTAGCCGCAATCGAAAAATCCGACGCAGTGGTTGAAACACCGATGCTGATTAGAATAGAAGCGTTATAGAGCCGAATGGCAAAATTAAGAGGCGTGATGGCATGAGCGAAGAAGCGGCGAAAATGGATCGTAATCTGACGCTGGAGGCGGTGCGCGTTACCGAGGCCGCCGCCTTGGCGGCGTCCCGGCTGATGGGGCGGGGCGATGAAAAGGCGGCCGACCAGGCGGCGGTGGATGCCATGCGCCGCGCCCTCAATAGCCTGCATATCGAAGGCACGGTGCGCATCGGCGAGGGCGAGCGCGACGAAGCGCCGATGCTGTTCATCGGCGAGGAAGTCGGCGTCGGCGACGGCCCGGCCATCGATATTGCCTTGGACCCCTTGGAAGGCACCACCATCACCGCCAAGGGCGGCCCCAACGCGCTCGCCGTGATCGCCATGGCCGAGGCCGGCGGCTTTCTCAACGCACCCGACACCTACATGGATAAGATCGCCGTCGGCAAGGGGCTGCCCGACGATGTGGTCGATCTAGACGCCGACCCGGCGTCCAATTTGACGGCGCTGGCCAAAGCCAAAAAAGTCGATGTGGGCGATCTGGTCGCCTGCATCCTCGATCGGCCCCGTCACGACGAGTTGATCGCCAAGACCCGCGAAGCCGGCGCCCGCATCATGCTGATCGGCGACGGCGATGTTTCGGGCGTTATCGCCACCTCCGAGGCGGAGGCCGGCGTTGATATCTACATGGGCGTCGGCGGGGCGCCTGAAGGCGTGTTGGCGGCGGCTGCCTTGCGCTGCATCGGCGGCCAGATGCAGGGCCGGCTGGTGTTCCGCAACGACGATGAGCGGGGCCGCGGCGCGCGCCTCGGCATCACCGATTTCGACCGCAAATACAGCCTGCACGAATTGGCCGGCGGCGAGGTGATGTTCGCCGCCACCGGCGTCACCTCGGGCGCCATGCTGCGCGGCGTGCGCCGCTTCGGGGGCGGCGCCTCCACCCATTCGCTGGTCATGCGCTCCAAATCCGGCACCGTCCGCTATATCGAGGCGAGCCATAACTTCGATCAAAAAACCGGGTTCGATTCGGTCGATAGTTAGAGCGGTTCCGGATCGATAGGAATCAATTTGATGGGAACAAATCGGTTTTCCGGGAAGGCGCGGTGCGCAGCGCGATGCCTTTGCATCGGGCAAGCGCCGCAACGCCCCCGGGGAGCCGATTTGACCCACCGCAGGCCGGGTGCTTTTGACCCGTGGACGTCGTCGCACGCCTTTGCCGATGCCAATGCATCGCCATGCGGCGCGCTCCTCGCGACGGGGCAAAATCATCCCGGTCAAATGGTTCCTATCTATCCGGAACCGCTCTGACGTGGGCGAGGCGCCCTTGGAAGACTTCGTATTCGGCGTCGCCAGTTCCTTATCGGGCAGGCAGTGGCGTTTGCGTGGCGCCGACGACCGCCTCGGCCTGGCCTTGTCGCAGCAATACGGCCTCGCCGAAATCGTCGGCCGCCTGTTGGCCCAGCGCGGCGTCGATGGCGATACCGTGGAAAGTTTTCTCGATCCAAAGCTGACCTCCTCGTTGCCCGATCCCTCGCACTTGAAAGACATGGACCGCGCCGCCCGGCGCCTCGCCGAGGCCGTCATCGGCGGCGAGGGCATCGCCGTGTTCGGCGATTACGATGTCGACGGCGCCACCTCCTCGGCCTTGCTGGAGCGCTATTTCCGCGAACTCGGCATCGCCATCCAAGTCTATATCCCGGACCGCATTGCCGAAGGCTACGGCCCCAACATCGCCGCCTTCGAGGCGCTGCAGGCCGGCGGCGCAGCGGTGGTGATCACCGTCGATTGCGGCACCACCGCCTATGCGCCCCTGGCCAAGGCCGCCGCCATGGGACTGGACGTGATCGTCGCCGATCACCACGTGGCCGAGGCCGGCCTGCCCGAGGCCTTGGCCGTGGTCAATCCCAACCGCCTGGACGATGACAGTCCGCACGAACAATTGGCCGCCGTTGGCGTTACCTTTCTGCTCGCCGTCGCCCTCAACCGCCGGCTTCGCGATAAGGGCTTTTTCGATGCCGGCGATCGCCCCGAGCCCGATCTGCTGGGCTTATTGGATCTGGTCGCCCTCGGCACCGTCGCCGACGTGGTACCGCTGACCGGCGTCAACCGGGCGCTGGTGACCCAGGGCCTCAAAATCCTGGCCAAGCGGCGGAACCCCGGCCTGGTGGCGCTTGCCGATGGCGCCGGTATCGACGAGAGCCCAAGCGCGTATCATCTCGGCTTCGTGCTCGGCCCCCGGGTCAATGCCGGCGGCCGGGTCGGCGAGGCCGGCTTGGGCGCCCGCCTGCTGGCCACCGAAGACGCCGCCGAAGCCCGCCAGATCGCGGCGCGGCTGGAGGTCTGCAACGCCGAGCGGCGCGCCATCGAGGACGCCATCCTGACCGAGGCCATCCAGGCCTGCGAAGACAGCGACACCGGGTCGGTGGCCTTCGCCGCCGGCAAGGGCTGGCACCCGGGCGTCATCGGCATTATCGCCAGCCGCCTGAAGGACCGCTACAACCGGCCCGCCTGCGTGGTCAGTATCGGGCCCGAGGCCTGCACCGGATCGGCGCGTTCGATCCCCGGCTTCGATCTCGGCGCCGCCGTTATCGCGGCGCGCCAGTCGGGCCTTTTGGTCAACGGCGGCGGTCACGCGATGGCCGCCGGCTTCACCTCGGCACCGGAAAAACTCGTTGATTTCCACGCTTTTCTCGAAGAGCGGGTGGCCCGCCACATTGCCAGCTCGGGCTTCGTTCCGAGCCTCACCGTCGATGGCGTGCTGCAGGCCGGCGGCGCTTCGCTGGAGCTGATCGCCGCGGTGCAAAAACTGGGTCCCTTCGGCAGCGGCAATGCCGAACCCCGCTTCGCCTTTTCGCACCTGCGCGTGGCCAAATCCGATATCGTCGGCAAGGACCATGTGCGCTGCTATTTGAACGGCGCCGACGGCGCCCGCCTGACCGCCATTGCCTTCCGCTCCGCCGACAGCGATATGGGCAAGGCGCTGCTCGAGCGGAGCGGCGTGCCTCTGCACCTGGTCGGGCGCCTGCGCGAAAACATCTGGCGGGGCCGCTCCTCGGTACAGCTCCTGATCGACGATGCCGCCCATGCGCAATAATCCCCATCGCCGTTTGACCGGGCCATGAGCGCGGCGCGCTCTTCCAGCTTTGTGGTCATCGCTATCTGCGCCACCCAGGTGCTGACCATGATGGGCCTGTTTACCTTTCCCGCCCTGCTGCCCGAGTTTTCCGAAGTCTGGGATTTGAGCAACACCGGCGCGGGCTGGATTTCGGGCATCGTGCTCGGCGCTTATGCGCTTTCGGTGCCGGTGCTGGTGGCCCTGACCGACCGCATCGATGCGCGCCTGATCCATCTTGGCGGCACCCTCACTACCACCCTCTCGCTGGCCGGTTTCGCAGCTTTCGCCGAAGGCTTCTGGTCGGCGCTGGCCTTGCGCGCCCTGGCCGGCGTCGCCATGGCGGCCACCTACATGCCCGGCCTGCGCATGCTGGTGGACCGCTACCAGGGCCGCCGCCAAGCGCGCATGGTGGCCTTTTACACGGCCAGCTTCAGTCTCGGCTCGGCGCTGTCGTTTTACCTGGCCGGGGTGATCGGCGCGGCGCTGGGCTGGCAATGGGCGTTCGGCGCGGCGGCCTTGGGCGCCGCCGGGGCGTTTCTGATAATCCTCATCGCGGTCAGGCCGAGCCCGCCGGAGGCCGCCGCCGACGACACCGCGCTGCTGGATTTCCGCCCCATATTGCGCAACCGGGAAGTGTTGGGCTACATCATCGCCTACGGCGCCCATTCCTGGGAGCTGTTCGCTATGCGCGCCTGGCTGGTGGCCTTCCTGGCGTTCTCGTTGAGCCTGCGCCCGGGTACCGCGGTTGGCTGGCCGAGCCCCACCGAGGTGGCCGCCATCGGCGCCATCATCGCCGTGTTCGCTTCGATCTTCGGCAACGAGGCGGCCGGCCGCTATGGCCGCCGCAGAGTAGTGTCCGGCTACCTGCTGGTCTCGGCGGTCATGGCGTCGTTCCTCGGCTTCCTGGCGGGTGCGCCCTATTGGGTTTTGGTGCTGCTGACCCTTTTGTACGCGGCCCTGATCCAGTTGGACTCGGCGGCCCTGACGGCGGGCGCCATCGAAGTCGCCGAGCCGGGCCGCCGCGGCGCCACCTTGGGTGTGCATTCCTTCGTCGGCTTCATGGGCGGCGCCGCCGGGCCCCTGGCGGTCGGCATTGTTTTGGATGTTTCGGGCGGCATTGGCGGAGGCGATATTGGCAGTGCCGCCTTCACCTGGGGGCTTGGGTTCATGGCCATGGGGCTGGTCGGTTTTATCGGGCCGGTTGCGCTGGCGGTGCTTCGGGGCATGGCCCCTGGCCCCGGTGCGGAGTAGGGGAGTATTCCAGACGGCGAGGTGCCAGGACTGTCGCCCGGCTGGCCGACCCTGCCATCCCCTGCCGGGCTGGGCCGACGGGCCATCCCTGGTATGCCGGCGGCGAATGCGACACAAGTCGGCAAATCGGGTATGGGGGTGGTTGGGGGTTTGTGGGGGTAAATGGGGGTCCACCGGCCCAGCCGGTCTGGGGATGGCAGGGTCGGCTAGACCGGCGTGTTGCCTGGCACCTCGGTATCGATGCGCATGACCCATTTGGTGCGACATATTTTACCGACCCCCCCCTTACGGTTAAGACTATTCCTCACGGTTCCTTACGGTTTTGAACAATCGGCCCAGGGCGTTTGGGGATTGGCTGGGTCGGCCAAGCGCCCGTCGAGGCGGAGTACATACGGAAATTAGAGCTCCCCCGTCATCGCCCGGTATATCCGGGCGATCCATGCGCCTGATGCATAATGGTGCGACATGCAACACGCGGAATAACCATTAACATCATCGTCATTTGTTAACATTCATATACATTTGGGGACATTTTTTGGCTCCCCAACCTCATCTAATTATGCACCGGGCGCATAGCGATGCGTGACACTTTCTGGGGTAAATCGGCGCAGCGCGCGCGAAAATGAGCACGAACACGGGCAAGGTCCGGCGTGGGATAAATTCTTCTTATTCACAATGTCCAAGAACACACCGGCCCGGCCGTTCTGGGAATGGCTGGGTCGGCCCGACCGGCGTCGATCTAGGCTCAGGACCCATTAATTATTAATTCAGCATTTCACCGGATGATGTCCTTAGGACCTTTGGAGGGCATCAAATGAAAGACTTATTCTGGCT
>JAYGEH010000263.1:0-5041 GCA_046582475.1 Rhodospirillales bacterium | reverse complement strand
CGGCGGCAATGATCTTCATTCCCTGTGCCGATGGCATCAGCCACAACGAAAGCGAACGCGCCAGTCAACAGGATTGCGCCGCTGGTTGCGACGTTCTCCTGCGTGCCGTGCTGGCCCAAGCAGGCGCCGGCGCCTCCGGGTGGGGTCGGCGGTGACGGCGGCTCGAAAGGGGCACTGAGATGGGATTTGATCTCAATTCTGTGCAACGCCCGCATCGCCGGCCAAGCGCCGGGCGCGCCGGCCAGCGACATCGGCATTCAAGATGGCATCATCCAGGCGATCCAGCCCCGTATGGCGGGGGATGGCGAGAATATCGACGTCGGCGGATGCCTGGTCTCGCCGGGACTGATCGAATCCCATATTCATCTGGACAAATCGCGGATTCTCGACCGCTCTTCGGCGGCGCCAAAAGGCGGCTCCGACCACATGAAGCGGGTCTCGGCGGTCAAACCCGGTTTCACCGTCGAAGATGTCTACGCCAGGGCCCGGGCGACGCTTGAGCGGTGCCTGCTCAACGGCATTATCCATATGCGCACCCATGTGGAGATCGATCCCAATGTCGGCATGACAAGTTTCGACGCCCTTGAGCAGCTCGCCAAGGATTATTCCTGGGCCATCGATCTGGAGCTTTGCGTCTTCGCCCAGGAGGGCATGACCGGCGTCCCCGAGGCCGACGCCAATGTGGTCGAGGGCTTGCAGCGCGGCGCCGCCCTGATCGGCGGCGCGCCCAGTTGCGATGCCGACGGCGCCGGGCAAATCCGGCGCATCTTCGCACTCGCCCGGGACTTCGATGTGGATATTGACATTCACCTGGACGTCGGGCCGAGCACCGAGGACATGGATATCTACCTGGTCTGCGAATTGACCGAGGCAATCGGCTGGGGCGGCCGCGTCGCCATCGGCCACGGCAGCAAATATTCCAACCTGGCGCCGGCGGATTTGCTGGAGCTGGGAAAAGTGATGGCGGGCGCCGGCGTAACGGTGACGGTGTTGCCGGCGACCGACCTATTCACCCAAGGTCGCCGCCAGGATCACAGCGTGATCCGGGGCGTAACCGATGCCAACGCCCTGATCGAGGCCGGCGTCAATTGCTCCTGTCGACCAACAACGTGTTGAATCCTTCTACTCCCTACGGCGATTGGTCGCTGGTCCGGATTGCGAATATGTACGCCAATATCGTGCAACGGGGGACCCCGGAAGAACTTGCCGAATGCTTCGCAATGCTCACCCACAGGCCGGCCCGTCTTCTCGGGCGCGGCGATTACGGTATCGCCGTCGGCAATCGGGCCGACCTGGTTGTCTGGGATGCGAATTCGGCCGAGGACGCAATCGCGACCATTGCCCAACCTTTATTCAGCCTCAAAAGCGGCCGCCGCATATTCACCCGCACCCTCGCCCAATTGCACACCCCGTGACGGCGCCCTTGGACCCGCTTGGTTGACAATTGACCGCAATCGGTATTCCCATTATTCAAACCATGCAGCTTCTTGGGACTTGTATATCCTTTTGGGGGAACGTGAAAAATGAGGTTAGTGATCCACGGCCAGCAGGCATTCGGAAAAGCCGTGCTGGAAAAACTCCTGGCCCGGGGCGAAGACGTTGCCGGGGTGTTTTGCGCGCCTGGCAAAGAGGGAAGACCGATGGATCCGCTGCAGGAATTTGCGTTGGAAAATGACCTGACGGTTCATCAGCCTGCGTCTTGGAAAACCGAAGAGTCTCTGGAATTGATAAAATCGTTCGAGCCTGACCTGTGTGTCATGGCCTTTGTCACCTTGCTCATTCCCGAAGCGGTCCTGAACGCCCCGACCCATGGTACGATCCAGTACCACCCCTCTCTGCTGCCGCGGCACAGAGGACCCAGCTCCATTAACTGGCCGATCATTCAGGGGGCCACGAAGACCGGTCTCTCCATCTTTTGGCCCGATGAAGGTCTCGACGAAGGCCCCATCCTCCTGCAAAAAGAAATCGAGATTGGGCCGGACGATACCCTCGGCAGCCTCTATTTCAATCACCTCTTTCCGATGGGTGTGGACGCATTGGCCGAAGGTGTGGATCTGGTGCGCGCCGGTAATCCACCGAGAGAGAAGCAAAACCACGACAATTTTACCTATGAAAGCTGGTGCCAAAAAGCCGACGCGGAAGTGGATTGGTCAAAACCGGTTCAAGACGTTTATAACCTGATCCGGGGGACCAATCCGCAGCCGGGCGCCTGGACGGTGTTTGACGGCAACGAGCTCTATATATTCGATTGTAAAATGGTCGATGCCTCCGGGGCGCCGGGCGAGGTTGTCGAGGTTTCCGACGCCGGCATCGCCGTGGCGGCGGCGGGCGGCGGCATCCTGATCGAACGGGTCCGTCCCCCTGAGTCCGGAAAAATCCCGGCCGCTGAGTTCATTGCCAATTCCGGCATCGCAAACGGCGCAATTCTCGGCTAATTATTTTTCGAACGGGACATGATCGTTCCGCCATAGAAGACCCGCCAATTTCAGCCGGTTGGCGTTATCGGCAAATGATCCATCAATTTTTGATAGGTGCGGTCAAACTCCCGCCAGATATTTTCGCTGGCCTGCAGATCGCCTTTGGCAATGGCCGCCACCCAGCGATCATGGATGCGATTTAGTTCATCCTGTAAATGGCAGCGTTCGGCCTCCCACGCTTGGCCGAACTTCGCAATTTTCTCGCTGTTGTCAGAGGTGGTCTTCAAGACCCTTGCCCTCGCCATGGCCCTCGCCGCCCGATGCAGCCTGCTATATTAGCGGAAGGTGGATTGATGGCAATCCGCCTATTACCTTGATGAAGATGGGAAAATACAAGTTATAAAGATTGGGAAGTAATATCCCACTGAATAACCGAGTTTGTGCCGGATTGGAGGATGTTCAATATTGACCTTGCCCATCAGAATTGGCGGCTATCAGCCGCTGACCTCGACCCTCAGCCAGTCCTGCCAGGCGTTTGCCGATGGCCTCCGCCGGCGCCTCGGGGATGGCGTCGAGATTGAATTTCGGAACGATATCGTCGCCGAAGGGTTTGAACCCAACCAGATGATCGAGCTGGTGGCCAGCGGCGAATTGACCATGGGGTATCTGGCCGCCAGCTATTTCGCCGATTTGTTGCCCGAAAGCCGGGTGTTCGATGTGCCGTTCGCGGTTGAGAGCCGGACCCAGGCCTACCGGTTCCTGGATGGCGGCTATGGCGAGCGCCAACGAGAGCTATTGGCGGCGAACTCCAATTTGCGGCTGCTGGGTATCTGGGATTACGGATTTCGCCACATCACCAATGCCCGGGGCCCAATCCGAACCCCCACCGATTGCGCCGACATGCGCCTGCGGATTCTCCTCAACGATCTGCACCCAAGGATATTCCAAACCCTCGGCTTCGAAACCCTGTCGGCCCAGGTGCCGGAATTTTTGGCGCGGCTCAGGGCCGGCGAAGACATTGCCCAGGAAAACGCCCTGACCAATTTCTATAATTTCGGCATGCAAGAATTTCACCGCCACGTTTCCCTCACCGGCCATCTCCTGGGGCTCGCCAATTTCGTCTGCACCAAATCCGCCTATGAAGGCTGGCCCGATGCGGTGCAAGCCGCCGTAACCGAAGCCGCCGCCGAGGCCACGAACGCCCAAAGAAAGATCGCCGCCGACGACGAGGCGGCTATCCTCGAAACGCTGAAATCGGACGGCTGCGATATTATCGAGCTGACGGCGATTGAGCGGCAAAGCTTCGTGGCCGCGCTATCGGACCTGATGGGGGAATACCGGGAATTGATCGGCCCGCATCTGTTCGCCGAGCTGGACAGCCACTAATCCAATAACGCGAATTCGAAATCTTCTTCCGAAGCGCAACCTTTTTGGTTAAGTTCCAGGCGCGCGCCGACGGCTTGTAATACGCAATTTTAAAGAGGCGGTATTGAATTTTCCAATTGCCAGGACGGTGAGCATAACGGCGGCGCTGCTGATAGGCGCGGTCAGCGCCCAGGCACAGAAAAATACGCCGCCGCCGATCGTTGACGTCCACACCCACCTTATCGGCCGTCCGATGATGTTGCCCGGTGCTATCAAGGTGGCGGAAAGTTTTCTCGACCGCTATGCCATCGAAAAGCTGGTGCTTTCGCACGTACCCGCCGGCGGCAAAGACGTCATGTATAAATTCATGGCCCTGAAGCGGTTCCTGCAGGGCAAGGACCGGTTCGCGTTCCTCGGCGGCGGCGGCACCTTGAACCCGATGATCCACCGCCACGACGCGGATTCCGGGGAAATCAAGCATCTGGCCGATGAGTTCACCAGGACGGCCAACGCCATCATCCAGGCCGGTGGCGCCGGATTTGGCGAGATGTCGTCGCTGCACATCTCGTCAATGCCGGGCCACGAGTATAACTTCCAGCCCGCCGACCATCCCTTGTTCCGGCGCCTGGCCGACATCGCGGCGCGCCACGACGTTCCCATAGAGATCCACAATGATGCCATCCAGGGCGTCTTGATGGTTCCGAGGGGGCTTGGCCACAACGGCAATCCCGGCAATTTTCCCGGCACCATCAAGGCGCTGGAACGGTTGCTGGCCTACAACCCCAAGGCCAAGATTTCCTGGGCCCATGGCGGTTCCGATCCCATTGGCGAGATGACGGCGAAGCTGATCCACCGGATGATGAACAAATATTCAAACCTTTATATGGGCACCTCTAAAAATACCCACACGGAACTTTGATCGGGTAGGAACACGTTATCAGGATATCTGGATCAGGGGAATGTAATATGGGCCAACTGGGCTTTTTCGACATCGCTAATCGGTACGCTTCACTGGACGCGAAGAACGACCCCCTGGTTAAGATCGACGAGGTTGTTCCATGGGAAAACTTCTGGGTCCGCCTTGAGGCTACCTGGCGCAACCCCCCTGAGGAGCGGAAGTCGAATGCGGGGTGCAAGCCTTGGGATGCGGTGGTGATGTTCAAGGCTATCGTTCTTTGCGCTCTTTACAATTTATCGGACGATCAGGTTGCGTACCAGATACGTGATCGCCTCTCGTTTATGCGGTTCCTGGGTTTGGG
>JAYGEH010000171.1:0-4174 GCA_046582475.1 Rhodospirillales bacterium | reverse complement strand
CGGGCGATCCCCATATCATCATGTCGACGCTCAACAGCTATTACACCACACCCCTTCTGCAGCCCAAGCTGGGCGTGGATATCTCAAAATTTACGCCGATCACGCGCATGGCGGAAGACACCTTTCAGCTGTGGGTGAATGTAGAGAGCGGCATCACCACCGTTAAGCAATACGTCGCCGCCGTCAAAAAAGCCGGCATGAAAAACTGGAAGATGGGCGGCACCGGCTCGGGCCAGGAAGATTCCCGGGTGACCAAGATGCTCGAGGCCAAGTTCGGCATTAAGCACACTTACGTACCGTTCAAGGGCGGCGGAACGGTGGCCAAGCAACTGATCGGCAAGCACATCGATTCGACCGTGAACAATCCGTCCGAACAGGCCGGCTTCTGGAGCGCCGGCAAGTCGCGTCCGCTCGCCAGCTTCACGCCGAAGGGGAAACTTACGGACAGATTCGGCACCATCCCGACCTTCGAAGAGCTCGGTTACGGCAGTGACATGGTCTACTACATGCAGCGCAGCATCATCGCGCCCGCCGGGATTCCCAAGGACGTGCAGGCGTTCTATGTGGGTGTCTTCAAAAAAGTCTACGACACGCCCAAATGGCAAAAATACATGAAAGCCAAGGGCTTGGTTCCCGGTTGGCTGACCGGTGACGCGCTTACCAAGTACTTCGTCGCCGAACGGGAAGCACACCGCAAGATGATGATGGCGTCCGGCGAAATGAAGTAGCCGCCGCCGCAACTATCGGATCGGGTCAGTACACGGGAAGACTCTGTCATGCGTAAAGCCGAGCTCGTTATGGCCGTCGTGATGGGCGTCTTCTCCGCTTACCTGATGTGGAAAAGCACGGAACTCCCCGTCGGCTGGATCCCGGACAAGGGACCCGGCGGCGGGGCGTTTCCGTTTTGGCTGGCGGCGGGGATGCTGGTCTGCTGCCTAATTGTGATCGGGCGCTGGATCGCCGGCACCAGCCCTCTCGCCGAAGCCACCGAGATTTATTTGGACCGCCAGGGGATCAAGTCGTTCATATTGGTTGCCGGATCGCTGACCGTGATGGTCGGGCTGTTCCACGTCGTCGGCGTTTACGTTTCGATTCCGCTGTTCCTGGTCTTCTACCTGCGTGTGCTCGGCGATCACCGCTGGCTGACCACCGGCAGCCTGGCCGTGGCGACCCCGGTGGTGCTGTTTTTTTTCTTCGAGATCGCCCTCAAGATCACCCTGCCCAAGGGCATGACCGAGCCGGCGTTCTATCCGCTGTACGATATATTCCTGTAGGCCGAAGCATTGAATTTTGAACCGTGCCAAGCCGGCCCCCGGCGCTCTCCGATGCCCACCGTCCGCAGCGGCAAAACCATTCACCGGAAGACGTGATACGGGATGGAAACACTCAATTTACTGCTTGACGGCTTCGCCATATCCTTGCAGCCGTTGAACCTGGCGGTGATCATTATCGGCGTCGTCGTCGGCCTGTTCATCGGCGCCATGCCCGGCCTCGGCTCGGTCAACGGTGTCGCCATCCTGTTGCCGATGACGTTTCTGGTGCCGCCGACCTCGGCCATTATCTTTTTGGCGGCGATCTATTACGGCGCCATGTACGGCGGCGCCATCAGCTCCATCATGCTCGGCATACCGGGGGCGTCAACGGCTGTGGCGACCACCTTCGACGGCCGGCCGATGGCGCTCAAAGGCCAGGCCGACCAGGCCCTGGTGGCGGCGGCGACGGCGTCCTTCGTCGGCGGCTCCATCTCGGTGGTGCTGTTCACCCTGTTTGCTCCGCCCCTGGCCGAAGTCGCCCTGGCGTTCGGTCCGCCCGAGGAATTCGCGCTCATGATTCTGGCGTTCGCCACCTTCATCGGCCTCGGCGGTGATGATATCACCAAGACATTCTTCTCCATATTCATCGGTCTGGTGATGAGCGCCGTCGGCCTCGATATCGTCAGCGGCCAGCCCCGGCTGATATTCGGAGACCTTCCCGGTTTCTTTCACGGCGTCAATTTCCTGGTTCTAGCGATCGGTATTTACGGCATCGGCGAGATGCTGTGGGTGATCGAAACCAGCCGCGGCAAGGAAGTGCTGTCCCAGGCCACGGTCTCGTTCAAACGCGTTATTTTGGCGATCAAATCGTTGAAACCGACCATCAAAACCATGATCATGGGCTCGTTCCTGGGCTATTTCGTGGGCATCCTGCCGGCTGCCGGCGCGACGCCCGGATCGCTGATGGCCTACGGCGTCGCCAAGACCATCTCGAAGGACCCGGACTCCTTCGGCAAAGGCAACG
Organism: Rhodospirillales bacterium; assembly: GCA_046582475.1. Lineage (GTDB taxonomy): Bacteria > Pseudomonadota > Alphaproteobacteria > Rhodospirillales > UBA2165. Next base: position 1,897 of record JAYGEH010000171.1, on the reverse strand, counting down.
TCGGCGGCGTGGTGGCGCCGGAAGCCGCCAACAACGCCGCCAGCACCGGCTCGATGCTGCCCATGCTCACCCTCGGCATTCCCGGCTCGCCGACCACCGCCATCCTGCTCGGCGGCATGGTGATCTGGGGGCTGGAGCCGGGGCCGTTGTTGTTCGTCGAACACAAGGATTTCGTATGGGGACTGATCGCCAGCCTCTATGCGGCCAACATCTTCGCCCTGGTGATCAATATCATGTTCATTCCGGCCTTCATCTGGGTCTTGAAGATGCCGTTCACGATCCTGGCGCCGATCATCTTCGTTTTGTGCATGATCGGCGGCTACGCGCCCACCCAAAGCCTGCACGATGTCTGGCTGATGCTGCTGTTCGGGGTGGTTGGATATTTGATGCGCAAGCTCGACTATCCGATGGCGCCGGCGGTGCTGGCGATCGTGCTGGGCCCGCTGGCCGAGCGTTCTATGCGGCAATCCCTGATCGGCTCGCACGGCGACATCATGATCTTCTTTGAACGCCCGATCTCGGGCTCGATCATGGTGGTCGCCCTGTTCCTGCTGGCCCTTCCGCTGTTCATTCTCCTAAAGAAAAAATTCCGCCAGGGGACCGGTTGAGACGCCAGGCTGGGCTCAAGAATTGCTCAAGATCATTATCGCTGCCCGCCCAAACCGCTCTGGATTGGACAATATTTCAACACTTGTGCATACTTCCAGCAACCAAAATATCCCCTCGGAGGGACCATGCGCGGCCCGCTGACGACACCTCCAATGCCCGGCCTGACGGCGGCGCTCTTGCTGCTGGCCGGCTGCGTGACCCAGGTGCCGCAGAACCAGAGCCAGCTGCAAGCCATCTTCCATACCGACAAGACCCTGTGCGGCCTGGCCATCGGCTCGGTCACGCCGGAGTGGCGCGAAGCGGGCTCGTTCTATGCGGTCGGCGCCCGCCGCCGCGGCCTGTCGGAGATCGCCTGCGCGCGCCTGACCGGGCGCTTTACGGAAACCCAGATCGCCGAATTTCAAGGCGCCCCGGCGCGAATGCGTCCCGCCGCCGTCAACCGGGCCGCTCCGCAAATACCGGAACCATCGAAAATTGCCAAGCTGGAACGCAAACCGCGGCCGCCGATGCGGGCATCCGTGCCGCGTGTGGTTGGCCGCGATACCCCGCCGCCCAGCGTCACGGCGCCCGGCGCGCAAAAAGGGCCACGCGCGGCCTCGGATTCGGGATCGGGCTTTTTCGTCTCGCGCCTCGGCCATGTGGTCACCAATGCCCATATCGTGGAGAAATGTCGGCGCATCACCGTCGGCGACAACGCCGATAACCAGACGCCGGCGGCCCTCATCAACAGGGACACGCGCAGCGATCTGGCCCTGTTGAAGCTGCGCTCCCTGGAGACCGCGTCGGCGGGCTCGAAATCCTTGATTCGCAAGCTGGGCCTTAAAGTCGTACCCCACGATATTCCCATGGCGGCGCACGGATTGCTGCGCGCCAAGGATGTGGAGCTGGGCGAGGATGTGCTGGTAAGCGGCTTTCCGTTCGGCGATATTTTTTCTTCGAGCGTCAAGGTCACCAAGGGGATCGTTTCGTCGGTGCGCGGTATCGGCGACGATATCGGCCAGTTCCAGATGGACGCCGCCGTGCAGGCAGGCAATTCGGGCGGGCCGGTCTATGACGAGAACGGCAATATCGTCGGCGTGGTTATCGCCCAGTTGAATAAATTGAAAGTGGCCAAGGCTATCGGCTCGCTGCCGGAAAATGTGAATTTCGGCATCAAGGCATCCACCGTGCGGCAATTCCTGACCGCCAGCGGGCTGCCGTCGAAATGGGCGTCGCGCAGCAAAAAGATTTCCACCAAGGAACTGGCCGGCATCGCGCAAAAGCAAACCTTGATGGTGGTGTGCCACCG
>JAYGEH010000149.1:0-6529 GCA_046582475.1 Rhodospirillales bacterium | reverse complement strand
TTAAAAACAAACATTAGTCCGATTGTGTGTCTTGTTGAAGTAACAAAAAATGCTTGCAGGAAGCGTTTATAATACTTCAATCTTGATTAATGGCAATAAGTGAGAGCGGCGGTGACAAATTATACCAAGGATCAGTGATCATGACCCATAGAGATCGCTCATGCGGTCCGCCGGGTAGGAAGGAGCGCGCCGGCGATGCGGGACATCGGCCAGTGCTTCTGACGCCCTCCGGCGGGCTGCATGGACGACCGAAACGGCTGCCTAGCAAGGCTTTCGGGCAGCGTCGCGCACGCCTTCCGATGCCCCGCATCGCCACGGCGCACGCTCCTTGCCGAAAACCTTGCTAGGCCGTCTCTATCGGTCATGATCACTGATCCTTGGTATAAGTCCAAGGACGCAACCCATGAGCCAGCAAATGAGCCAGGATTTTGACGGATTTCCCAACAGCTTTTTTGATTTTTTCCATGAGCTGGCGGACAATAACCAGCGGCCCTGGTTCAACGCCAATAAAGAGCGCTACCGCGACGAAGTGGTGGCGCCCATGACCCGCCTGATCGCCGCCATGGCGCCGCGCCTGGAGCGCATATCCAAGCATTTCGTCGCCGATCCCAGGCCGCACGGTGGTTCCATGTTCCGCATCTACCGGGATGTGCGGTTTTCCAAGAACAAGCGGCCCTATAAGGATCATGCCGCCTGCCAGTTCCGGCACAATGCCGGGCGCGATGCCCATGCGCCGGGATTTTATATCCATCTTGCCCCGGACGAGGTTATCTTCGGCGGCGGCATGTGGAGGCCGCCATCGCCGCAACTGAATGCGGTGCGGGTTGCCATCGCCAAGGATGCGGCCGGCTGGCGGCGCGTGATTGGCAACAAAAAACTGAAAGATACATTCGGCGGCATCGCCGGCGAGCGATTGGTGCGCCCGCCCAAGGGCTTCGATGGCGCGCATCCGCTGATCGAAGAAATCAAGCGCAAAAGCTTTTTCGCCATGCGCCATGAGAAACCGAAGATCGCCGGCTCGGCCAATTTCCTGGACGAAGTCGAAGCCAGCTTCAAGGCGGCCGCGCCCCTGATGCGTTTCCTCTGCCGCGCCGTGGACGCCGATTTTTAGCTGTTTTAGGCGCGTGTCCTGATCGCGAAATTCGCGATAGCGAATCTCGCGTAAATCAGGCCACTCATTATCTGAATCTCGTGTGATTCAAATACCAAAATTCTGCGCATTTAATGCGCCGATTTTTGGTATCATCACACGAGGGCGATACACTCAATCTCGATATCGAAGCCGCCCGGCCAGGAGCCCACGGTCACGAACGTGCGCGCCGGGAAATCTTCGGTGAAATATTGCCGGTAGATGGCGTTCACCCGTTGGAAGTGGGCGGCGTTGGCGCACAGCACTTGAACCTTGACTACCTTTTCCATGCTCGATCCGGCCGCTTCCAATACGGTTTTGACGTTTTCCAGGCATTGGCGGGTCTGCACCTCGATATCGCCCTGGACAAATTCGCCGGTGGCGAAATCGGTGGGCGGCTGGCCGGACACAAATACGAAATCACCAGCCTTTACGGCGAGCGACAGGGGCGTCTGCGGGCGCCCTTCGGGAATTATTTTGGGCACGTCGATAATTTGTTTTTCCATGGTCTCATCCTTTTCCCTTTGAATTCGGTTCCGGGACGTAATAGACCGGATGGCCGGGGGGTGCAGCAACCCCCTCGCGCAATGACCAGGAGCAAGACATGCCCAAATTTTCGGCCAATCTGACCATGATGTTTACCGAAAACGATGATCCGGTAGCCCGTATTGGCGACGCCGCCGATGCCGGTTTCGGCGCCGTCGAATATATTTTCATCTATGATCTGGACGCCAAGGCAATCGGGCGCGCCATGGAGGCCGCCGGCGTTGCCATGTCGGTGATCAATATCGCCGTCGGCGAGGGCGTGAAAATGGGTCCCCTGGTGGCGGCGGCGCCCGGCAAGCGGGCCGCGTTCCTGGAAAATCTGGAAGCGGCGAAAGGATATTGCGGCGCATTGCGCCCGACCGGTCTGGTGGTGCCCGCCTATACGCCCCCCGACGGCGTCTCGAAAGCGGAAGCCTTGCCGGTGTTTACCGAAAATATGGAAATCGCCGCCGAAGCACTGGCCGAGATCGGAATTCCGGTGCTGATCGAAGCCCTCAATCCGGATATTCGGCCAAATTCCCTGCTCAACACGACCGCCGAGGTGAAGGCGGTAATCGATGAGATCGGCCATCCCAATCTGGGCATCGAATATGACGCTTTTCATTGCTACGTCACCGAGGGATGCGCATCCGCCGATGACATGGCGGCGACCATCGAGGAGCATCTGGGGTTGATTGGAAATATACAAATCGCCGATGTGCCGGGGCGCGGCGAGCCCGGCACCGGGAGCATCGACCACGACGCCTTGTTCGCCGCCCTCGACCGCATGGGCTACGATAAATGGGTGGCGGCGGAATATGTGCCCAGCGGCGCAACCTTGGAGACGCTCGGCTGGCGCGATGGCTGGCTAGCGGCTTAGCGGCTTAGGCGTTGGATGCGCAGCATGCGCGGACGGTTTTGATCATCACGCCGATATCCATGGGCTTGGTGATATAAGCGGCAAAGCCTGCCGATTCGGCGCGCTCCAAATCGGCGCGCATGGCCAGGGCGCTGAGGGCGATGACCGGAACCCCATGGGTTTTCGGCGAGGATTTGAGCGCCTCCAGAATTTCATAGCCATCGGGTCCGGGCATCCGGATGTCGGTAATGACCACGTCGATAGGCTCGTTGGCGGCGACCTGCAGCGCCTCGCCGCCATTTTCCGCCAGGATCAAACGCATATCTCCAATTCGGGTAAATATTTCCGCCATCAAATTCCGATTGACCCGGTCGTCTTCGACGTAAAGAACTTGTGGTAATTTCAACCCCATGATTTCGAAATTCCTTTTTCCTCATTACCCTATGGTGAAGAATATTCGGGCGATATTGCGCGGGAATTGCCCGCACATATAAAAATTGTAAATTCATGTAAATAATTGGAGAATTCTGAGACCTATATAAAAAAGTTGTGCTTTGAGGGATTAAACCGGAAACGGGGGCCTGCATGGCCGTTTCCCGATCAAATCGCAAGTCAACGGAGGATAATATGAATTTCAATAAATCCTATTATGTGATGGGCGGCGCCTTGTTCCTGCTTGGAGCCTGCACCGGCAACCTGGATTTTGAAGATGTCGGTAAAATGAAATCCAAGGGCACCGCATTTCATTCGGCGCTGCAGAAGGAATATGTGGATCTGGCCGCGTCCGAATTCGCGGAGTCGGATCTCGGCGATATGATGTTCTTCACCCAGCGCGCCCAGATGGCCGTCGACGCCAAAAATTTTGGGCCTCAAGCCCTTGGCGCGCGCGCCCTGCCGGCGGACAAGATCGGCAAATTGCGCGCTGCCCGGTTCCGCCTCCTGGCCGCGTTGGTTGACGGCGCCAGGGGCGCAAAACCAAAAGCGGCAGCCCGTGCCCAGGCGATGTTCGATTGCTGGATGCAGGAACAGGAGGAAAATTTTCAACCCGCGGACATTGCCCGCTGCCGGGCCGCGTTCGAAAAGGCGATGGCCGCGTTGCGGATCGTACCGGTAGTGGCCAAGGCCGCACCGCCGCCGCCAATGCCGAAACCCATGCCGGCACCGGCAAAATTGCCCGGTCCGTTCACCGTCTATTTCGATTTCGACAAGTCTAACATCAACGCGGCGGCGCAAAAAAGCATCACCGATATCGCCGCCGCCCATAAGCAGGCGAAACCAAGTGCGCTCTTACTTGGCGGCCACACGGACCGGGCCGGCGCCGGTTCTTATAACAACACCTTGTCCCGGATGCGCGCCCAGTCGGTTGCGGCGGCGCTCATCAAATTCGGCGTCCCGGTTCCGAAGATCAAGGTGGATAGCTTCGGCGAGACTCTGACCCAGGTCTCGACGCCGCACAACAAGCGCGAACGCATGAACCGGCGGGTCGTGGTTATCTTCCGGCGTTAGAGCGTTTTCTAATGATTCCGGCCATGCGGCCCCACCAGGCCGCATGGCCGTTTCTTTTTGCAATTGGTCTTTTTGCTATTGGAATTCGCGGCGGATGAGATCGTTATGCTCACCGGCGGCCGGAACCGGGCCAAGCGATCCATCGTCCTCACCGCCAAAGCGGGCCGGCGGCGCCGGAATTTGAATCGTGCCCGCCGGTGTTTCGATGGCGGCGCGCCTTAAATCCCCATGCGCCGACAGCCCGGCCACCGAGTTTACTCGGCCGAAGGCGATGCGGCTGGCCGACAACTTGGCGGCCAGGGCGCCGGTTTCCTCATTCGCGAACTGATCCGAGATCAAGCGGTCCAATTCTGCCACATTGGCAACTCGGGATTTGTTGTCTTTGAACGGACCGGTTACGGCAAAGTCCGGGCGCCCCAGAATATCGCTTGCAAAGCGCGCCCATTCCCGCTCGTTCTGGATGGAAATGACGATTTGCCCGCCATCCCTGGTGGGATAGGCCGCGTAGGGCGCGATCGATGGGTGGCGGAGGCCGACCCGGCCCGGCGCGCCATCGCCATAGTCGTGATGCAGCAAGGGCACCGCCATCCAATCGGCCATGCCGTCAAACAGGGAACAGCTCAAAGACGCTCCCTCGCCGGAAGCGCCGCGCTGAATGAGGGCCAGAAGGATGGCCTCATAGGCGTACATGCCGGCGGCGATATCGCACACCGATACGCCGACCCGGCCTGGCGCTTCCGGCGAGCCGGTGATCGAGGCGAGGCCGGTTTCCGCCTGCACCAGCATATCGTAGGCCTTCATGTCCCGGGACGGGCCGGCGGCCGCATAGCCGGCGATATCGCAGGTGATCAGGCGCGGGTGGCGGGCGCGGAGTTCGGCCGCGCCGAAGCCGGCCCGTACCGCCGCGCCCGGCGCCAGGTTCTGGATGAAAATGTCGGCGCCGGCAATCATGCGGTCCATGAGCGCCGCGTCACCTTGGTCCTTGATGTCCAGCTCGATCGACTGCTTGCCCCGGTTGAGCCATACGAAATAGGCGCTCTGGCCCTTGACCACATCGTCATAGAATCGGGCGAAATCACCGCCGGCGCGTTCGATCTTGATAACCCGGGCACCGGCATCGGCCAGTCGCGACGAGCAATAGGGCGCGGCGACCGCCTGCTCCAAGGCAATGACCAATAGCCCGTCCAACATATTCGGCATTGTCGATCTCTCCCGAATGGGTATTTATTGATCAGGTTTCGTATCAGTAGATGATAAAGGCCGCTTGAACCATGCCGACACTTAATTTACGTCCGCGCCGCAGTTTTCTATATGTCCCCGCCTCCCGGCCCGACCGCTTTCCAAAGGCCATGAGCAGCGGCGCCGACATGGTATGCGTGGATCTGGAGGACGCCGTCGCGTCAGACGCCAAGGATCAGGCGCGCCTTGATGCCATCGCCCTGTTCGCCGGCCCGGAGCGGGGGCCGGAGCGTCTGTTGCGCATAAATTCCCTGGCCACGGACCATGGCCGCGCCGATCTTGCGGCGGTGGCGGCGGCGGACCAGCCGCCGGACGGCATTCTTCTGCCCAAGGTGCGGGGTGTGGAGGAAATTTTGAGCGCCATCGATGCCGTTGGCCATCATGCCGATCTCAAACTCCACATCCAGATGGAAACCAACGAAGCGCTGGAACACGCCATGGATATGGCCCGCGCCCATGGATTGGTGGCGTCGCTGGTATTCGGCGGCTTCGACATGGCGGCGGCGCTCCGGGTAGAGCCCGGCTGGGACGCCCTTCTTTATGCCCGCGGCCGGCTGGTGCATGCGGCGGCCGGCGCCGGCATCGATCTTTTGGATATGCCGTATTTCGGCCTGGACGACGAGGCCGGATTGCGCGCCGAGGCCGCCAAGGCCAAGGCCATCGGGTTCACCGGCAAGACCGCGATCCATCCGAAACAGATCGACGCCATCAACGAGACCTACAGCCCGACGCCGGAGGAAGCCGCCCGGGCGCGGGAACTGATCGCCAAATTCGAGGCCCAGGATCAGGCTTTCGTGGTTATCGATGGCGAGATTCTGGAGGCGCCGGTGATCGAGCGCTTGTACCGGACCATCGCCGCCGCCGACAGCATCGGTATCTGAGCAATATCGATTTTCGGCCCAAATCTAGAGCGGTTCCGGATAAATATGAACCATTTGACCGGGATGATTTTGCCCCGTGGCGAGGAGCGCGTCGCATGGCGATGCCTTGCATCGGCAAAGGCGTGCGACGATGTCCACGGGTTAAAAGCACCCGGCCTCCGGTGGGTCAAATCGGCTCCCCGGGTGCGTTGCGGCGCTTGCCCGATGCAAAGGCATCGCGCTGCGCACCGCGCCTACCCGGAAAACCGATTTGTTCCCATCAAATTGATTCCTATCTGTCCGGAACCGCTCTAGAATGCGTAGCGTGCGCCGAGCATGAAATTGTGGCTCGAATATTCGAAGGTGACCGGGGTGCCGCTGGCGTCCTGCAATTCCGGATCGAAGCTGTTG
>JAYGEH010000113.1:0-11084 GCA_046582475.1 Rhodospirillales bacterium | reverse complement strand
CCGGTATCCAACTGGCGAAGATGGTCTGTGATAAGGCGCTCAAGGAGTCCCTGGGTACCGAAGTGGAGGATCTGCAAGGGACTCCCTATACCAAGGGCGATCAAGGATTAATGATCGAACGCTTAGAACAAGGTCAACTGCAATTCCGCAAGCAATCGATATACGAGTTCACCGAATCGGATGCGTTCGACTACGCCATCTGTTCCGAAGTGATAGAGCATCTAGAACATCCAGAACGGCTTTTAGAAAATGTCCATCGGGCAATCCGCAAGTTCGCGATTATTACGACGCCAGACGGATTGCAGCCCGACGACACCATTGAGGAGCCAGGAACCCACGATTACCACGCCTGGTCGCCGGAGACATTTGCCGAACTTCTAAAGAGTTATAAATTTGAGTTTCTCGATTTGCGGCCGGGCACCATCGCCGTCAAATTTTATAAATCTTAGCGCGCATATTTCACATAATCCCATCGTAATCGCCGTAGTACTGGTCTGATATCCGAATAGTCATCCCTGCTGATATAACGCAGCCAATGTCCGCTCAGGTGCAAAAGCCGCCGGTCAGCGGAGTTGCTCTGAGGTGCCGCTTTCAGAGGCAAAGCGGACATCATTTTCGATGCTGAACGGCCGGTTTCATGGCCGCCTATTCAACACCCGACGGCATTTCATCACGTTCGCCCAGATGCTCGAAACGGTAGGTGTCGGTCGTGCAACCCCAGCGCAAACGGCACATTTCCCAGGCGACTTCCTCCGCCCTTTGCTCAAGTTCGGGCGTATCGAGGTACTTGCTGGCCAGTCCAATCTGCCGCTCGGAATGTTCGATGTCGGCGAGCGCATGTTCGGCGAAGAACACCGTCGCGCGGTCGGTTGGCTTATGGCCATAGTGGCGCTCCAGTGCCGGCAGAACGATCTCGGAATTGAGCGCCGGCATTTGTCCTTCTTGGGTGAAATACATGGCGAGTACTACGCCGACCGGTTCTTCACGCGTGGCATTGAGGTAGTAGAGCGCTCGTCCCCACCAGCCTGGCGTCATATCGACGTTTTGCACGTCGTCCCGCGTCAGGCCCGCAGCCGCGCAAAAATCATGGATCATCTGCATGTGGTCATGGGCGCCGTGCTCGGTGTGGCCGCCAATGAGGCCTTCCTCCTCTGCCATATTTTCGACCAGCATCTTGCGTATGTCCCCTGGCGCGCGGGCGTAAAGCAATCCGAAGGCTTGCAGTCCGTAGCGGACATATTTCGCGTGCTGCGCCATGTATATTCCAAGCACCCGCAGATCGAGTTCACCTTTCGCAAGAGCCTGAAACATCGGGTGCCGCTTGGTGTGCCAACGATCCCGGATGGCGATGATGCGTTCCGTAATACCTTGTTCCATGGTGGTTGCCGTCGTGGGTGCCATTTTATTTCTCTCCGCCAAATTTCTGCGTAATTCGTGACAGTATATTTAATTATTGAAATATTATAGCGTTGATTAAGTATACCGTACCGAAACGCCCAATAATAGAACAGGAGCCGTCATGACGCAGCCGGATCGGAGCGCCGAAGAAAAAGCCGATGTGTTTCGCGCCCTTCATCATGCCCCGGACATTCTTGTGCTGCCCAACGCCTGGGACGTGACCAGCGCGATGCTGTTGGAGCAGGCCGATTTTGCCGCCATCGCGACCACCAGCGCCGGCATCGGATATACGTTCGGCTATCCCATCGGCCAGAAGATGCCGCGCCGCGACATGCTGGGCGTCCTCGAGCGTATCACGGCGCGGATCGCCTGTCCGCTCACCGCCGATATGGAGGCCGGCTATGGGGATACGCCGGAAGAGGTCGCCGAAACGGTGCGCCTGACTTGGGCCGCGGGCGCCGTCGGCATCAACCTGGAAGACCGAACCTACGAAGCCGATGCGCCGTTGATCGAAGTCTCGCCGGCGGCCGCCCGGATCGAGGCGGCGCGGGGTGCGGCGCCGTCGATGGTCATCAATGCCCGCACCGACGGCTATTTCATCGGCGGCGGCGGCGCCGACGTGTTCGCCGATACGGTCCGCCGGGCGAACCTGTTTCGCCGCGCCGGCGCCGATTGCATTTTCGTGCCGGGCATCAAGGATGCGGAGACCATCGGGCGGCTGGCCGCCGAGATCGACGCGCCGCTGAATATCATGGCCGGGCCGGGCTATCCGGATGTGGCCGCGTTGGCCGCGTTGGGGGTCAAGCGGGTGACCGTGGGAGCCCATATGGCGCGGGCCGCTTACGCAACCCTGGAACACGCCGCCGCCGAGTTGAAAACGTCGGGGACCTATGGCTTCGCCGATCATGGCCCGAGCCACGCCGCCATGAACGACGCACTCAGCCGGTAACTTCCGTCAATTCGTGAATTTGCCCCTTGCGCAAAACCCGCCGCGAACTAAATACCATACAGGGCTCATCGATTGTGTGAGCCGTGCTCTTGGACATTGTGAATAGGCTGATGTGATCGCACCCGCGGCGTGGCCGTGTTGGTGTCGGTCATCGTGTATGGCCGGGCTAAGCGGCGCCCATTTACCCATACAAAACCATACAAATCCCTATATAACCCTATAGGATATTACCGGTGGATGTCGCACGGGTTTCACACAATATTTCACGTTAAAGGTGAATTAGGGGCATGGCTTTGCGACCCCCATGACCGCGGTGGTTGCAACAATTCTTGCGGCCACCGCGAAGGCCGGAATGAGCCAGACTGGCGGGCCGCCATCACAGGGTATTGAATAGTTCCATCCGGTGCCCATTCGACCGTCAACCGGTTTGGTGATATTCTTAAGCCATGAGAATTCTGTTGGTGATTTTGATTCCCATCGCCGCCGCGGTGGCCGCCGCCATCTATCTGACGCCGGATTTTCGCCAACCCCGGCACGTCTATTACCTGGTCCAATGCCGGCTTTCGCCTTTAACTTCGGTCAGCCATATCGTGACCTCCGAGGGCTTCGACGCCGGCTCCGAAGCGATGCGCGGCACATCGGTAAAAGGCTATAAATTCGACTACGCGCCGTCGGCAGCCTGCACCAAACATCCGATTACCGGTGGTCAGGTTCAAGAGCTGTTACAGTCTAGCCGGTAGATATTTGCCCCGTGGCGCCAATCCGTGCCACGTTCGGAAATTTCCTTGATGCGTCCGCCACTCGTTAACCGTTTGAATTTAAAAGCATATTTCGACCAATGACGTGAATGCATGGCTGCTCCGCTAATCTTGCGGTTCTCATTTGAACCAGAGTCCCGTATCTATTTGCCACCCCGTAATTACCGGCGCGACAGAACCCGGCAATTTCAATATTGCCGGAGCAGTCTTGATCACTTTGTGACGCGCCGTCCGGCCAAGGCCGGTCTGAACCCCGGCCCAGGCCGGTCCGAAATTGTGTAACCAAATTGGAGTTGCGTTTATGCCGTCTCGTTCAGAATTGAATAAAAAACCTCAGGCCGAAAACCAGGTGCGCAAAGTGCGCAAGTGCCTTATGTGTTCCGACAGCTTCCAGTCCCACCACGTTGGCGAGCGCATTTGCGGTGAGTGCAAAAGCACCTCCACCTGGCGCCAGACCGGATTGGCGATCTAGAGATCGCTGTCGGGACCGGTGCAAGCCGGTTCCTCAATCTTTAAATTCGATTTCCAGCACCCGGACTTCTGCGTCCGAGACGTTGGTGGCGTTATGCTCGATCGGCGCGGTCCAGGATAGGGTGCGCCCGTTGGGAGCGGTTCCAGAGAAATAGGAACCATTTGACCGGGATGATTTTGCCCCGTGGCTAGGAGCGCGTCGCATGGCGATGCCATTGGCATCGGCAAAGGCGCGCGACGACGTCCACAGGTCAAGAGCACCCGGCCTCCGGTGGGTCAAATCGGCTTCCCGGGGGCGCCCCGGCGCTTGCCCGATGCAAAGGCATCGCGCGACGCACCGCGCCTACCCGGAAAACCGATTTGTTCCCATCAAATTGCTTCCTATCTCTCTGGAACCGCTCTAAATAATCGACGAAACTTTCCCTGCCGTCACGGCTTTCGAGGCGCAGTCTGCCGCCGGACTGCTGCACCGTCACGTAATCCCATTCGTGGCGATGCCATCCGGATTGATCGCCGGGCGCAAACCGCCATTGGGTGATGCGGGTGCGGGCATCGTCGAACAAAAGCGTTTGGCGCGCCAGCGCCGCCTCCGGGAATTTCGATTCGGTCTTCTCGGTCAGATGCGTGGACATTCGGCTTTCCTTTCCCGCTTCTTAAAGATACTGCCGAAATACCCTTGGCTCTTCAATAGGTGCCAAGGCATCCGGGGTTGGTTATAGTCCCGGAATGGCTGGACCGAAATTGAGAGCGGCGATCCTGGTGTCGGCAATGGCTTTGGCCGGTTGCGCCGAAACCGCGAGATCTTTGTATGTGGATGCCAATCTGGCCTCCATCGACGGCGATCATGGGCGTGCATTCATTTTGTTCCAAAAAGCCGCCGCAACCGGTCACGCGGATGCCCAGTTCAAACTGGCGTTGCAATACCAGAGCGGCGAAGGCGTGCGGCGCAACTATTCCTTCGCCCTGCATTGGTATTTCCGGGCCGCCGAAAAGGGCCATCCCGTTGCCATGAACAATATCGGCGTTCTCGTCAATCGCGGCAACGGCGTGCGTGCGAACAATGCCCAGGCCTTGGGCTGGTTCCTGCGCGCCGCCGCCAGCGGCAGCGCCACGGCGCTCACCAATATCGGCAACTACTACCGGGAAGGCGTGCTGGTCCGGCGCGATCCCGCCGAAGCCTATTTCTGGTACGCGATGTCCTATAAATTCGGTTTCGATGACGCCCGTGCCGAAATGGACGAGCTGAAACCGGCGCTCAATAAATCCAGGATCGAAGCGCTTAGGCGGCGCGTTCAAGCCTACCGGCCGAGCGTGCTGGAAGATTTGAAATCCAGGCTCAAAACCATCATCGGAGACAGCCCCGATCTGGTGGTGCCAAGCGCCCATTATCAAGGCCGCCGGTCGCCGAAATCGATTGCATTTGGGCCCAGTGCTTCTAAATTCCATACCTAGGGCATCACCACATTGGAAAACGGCCATGATTGTTGAACAGACCATCACGCGAAAACTGAGCGAGCGATTTCAGCCAGAGCATCTGGAAATCACCAACGAGAGCTATATGCACGCGGTGCCGCCGGGTTCCGAATCCCATTTCAAGGTTGTCGTCGTATCGAAAGCCTTCGAGGGCGAGCGCCTGGTGCGCCGCCATCAGATGGTCAACGAGATTCTGGCCGACGAGTTGGCGGGCGCGGTCCATGCCTTGGCCATGCAGACCCTGACGGCGGAGGAATGGGCCAAAAAGGGCGGCGTGACGGCGGACTCGCCCGAATGTCTAGGCGGCGATGCGCCCCGTTCAGGCTGATTCCAATTGCGCCTCGGCGGGCGCTTCGGCGAACGCCGTCTCAATCAGATAGGCGCACAGCCTTTCCGCCATGGCCCGGTGCCCGCGGCTATTGAAATGGCAATCGGCGTCGGCCAGGACGTCTTCGCTCAGATCATCCATCACGTCGGTCATGTGGCAATAGATGCGCCGGAACTTTCCGATCGCCGACAGGAATTCGATCATCTCGGGCCAGGCATCCCGGACCACCGCTTCGAACAACCGGTTGCGGGGCCTGCTCAGTACCTCGCCGTCGCCGCCGTTCATGACTTTTGTGGAATAACTCCGGTTCGGCTGGATGGCGTGGATACAGGGCACGCCGGCGAAATCACAGGCGCCGATCATCAGCCGTGTATAGTTCTTCCAAAGATCGACGACCTGGGCTCGGATTTCCGCCTGCCCTTCGGGGCCTTCGCGCAAATAATCACGCTCGCCGGCGCGCTGGACTTCCAGAAGAGAATCGACCTCCAATTCCTCCGGCGGGTTGCGGCGCAAGGTCTCGATGACGGCCTGCTGGCGGGATTTTATGGCAAGCGGCACCAGATATTTCCAGAATGAATGGTTCATTTTGTCGAGGCGGAACTCGGCCCGCGCCAGACGGCTGAAATATTTGAGACTGGCCCGGTCGAGCCTGGGCACGCTGGTCATGGCGTCGAACGATTTTAGCAGTATGGCCTGGGGCATGGCCGGGTGAAAACCGTGATAGCAGTTGGCGACCGCGCCGGGGACATCGTTGAAACCGTCGATATTGATCACCAGGTCGAATTTCTGGCCGAGGCCAAGGAAGTAGTTCAGATAGATAAGCTGCTGCGGCTGTTTGACCGCGCCGGCGGCAAAGTTCAGCACCACCGGCGTGCGGCCCCGTAAATCCGGGTGCCGGGCGAGGCTTGCCTCGATAAACGCCGCTTCGTCCTGGCAAAATCCGGACGCCACCGAGCCGCCGAAAATGGCGACAACGAATTCGCCTTCGGCCGGCGTGTAGGGGTAGTCGATGCGCTTTTTGCCTTTGCCGACGGCGAAGCCGTAATTGTTGACGTGTCCGCCGCTGACTTTTTCCGGGAAGCCGAAATAGGGCGATATGCCGCGGGTGGCGCGGATGGCGTTCAGGGGATCGCCTTCGCGGGCTTCCACATGCTGGTATTCCTGGGCAAGGCGGCGCTTCCCATTACCATCCTGAGCGATCTGCGCGTTTTGGTGGTCGATTTCCTGCAAAAGCGTATCGGCTTCGGGGCAGGTGCGCCCCGATACCCGGCAGAGGCGGGCGATGATCGCAAGCTCCTGGATCGCCAGATTGCGGCGCCCGGCCCGCTCCAGGGTTTGGGCCAGCAACAGGCGCGCGTCGAGATTTTTATCATCCTCCTTGAGGACGAAATTCACCAAATCTTCGGCCAGGTGGTATTCCCGCCGGTTGAATTGCCGCTTCGCGAGCGACAGGAGTTTTTCGGTTTGTTGCATCGGACCGCCATGCATCATTGGACACGGTCCAGAAAACCACAGAAGGGTTAAAAGTTTCTAAAATCGGCGCGCCAACGGATGCCGGCCGGGTTTGTCAGGTGGCCAGGGTGCCGTCATTGTAATCGCGCATGGCTTGTTCGATTTCTTGCCGCGAATTCATCACGAACGGACCGTGCCGGGCCACCGGCTCGTTGATCGGCCGGCCCTCGCAATAGAAAATTTCGGCGCCGTCCGCGCCAGCGGTTATTTCTATCGGGCCTTCGCCGGAAAATACCGCGACCGCCGGGGCCGTCACGGTCTGCTCCCGGCCCAGATGGTCGGGCGCGGTGATGGCGCCTTCATAGACGCAGCAAAATACATTGTGGCCCTCTTCCGGCGTGATCGCCCAGGCCGCCGACGCTTGCAGCCGCGCATCGAGAATTCGGATCGGCGTCTGCGCCTTGGCCGGCCCCGCCGCACCGTCATACTCGCCAGCAAGGACGCGCACCGAGGCGCCGCCGCCCTCCTGGACCGGAATCTCGGCAGCGGGGATATCCTGGTAGCTGGGCGGCATCATTTTGAGGGCCGCCGGCAAATTCACCCAAAGCTGAAAGCCTTTCAGCCTGCCGCCGATCATTTCCGGCATTTCCGAATGGATGATGCCGCGCCCCGCCGTCATCCACTGAATGTCGCCGGGCGCCAAAAGGCCCTCGTTGCCCACAGAATCCTTGTGCCGCATCTGGCCTTCCAGCATCACCGTCACGGTCTCGAACCCCCGGTGCGGATGGTTTGGAAAACCGGCCATGTAGGTGTCGGGATCGTCGTTGTCCATGCGGTCGAGCATCAGGAACGGATCGACCATATCCAGTTGCTGGTTGCCGACCATGCGCGTCAAGGCAACGCCGTCGCCGTCGCTGGTCGCCATGCCGGCTACGTTCAATGCCAGATATCTTTTATCGCTCATTTTGTTTTCCCATCTGTGTGTTGGTCACCGTCACCGGTTGTGGACGATCACTTCGCGGATAATATCGAGGACGGTTCCGGTGACGATGTCCATCAAGACAACATCGTTGCCGGCCACCATCCGTTCGGTGCCTTTCCGTGCCGGTGGAAGTTTCGCTTCAGTGTGGCGCGGCAATCGCTTCTTTTCCAGGCCCGGCGGCAATTGACCATGCTTTTGGATATGGCGGGCGAGGCCCGGCGGCCTGCCTTTTCCCTTGCCTTTACCTTTGGCGCGACCGCGCCCTTTGTTCTTGCCGCCCCGGCGCGAATCGCGGCGCGATTGATGGCGGCGTTCGGCGCCTTCGTCGTAGCGTCCCGTCTGGCGTCTGGTCTGGCGCTCGGTTTCCGATCCAAAAAGGGTGCGGATGGTTTGTTTCTCAAGTTCGCTGAAGACGACGCCGAGTATCCTGGCGCCCGATTTTTTTAACTCGGTCGACTGCGCCAAGGCGCCGCTCGCGCCGGCCAGGAAGATCACCAGTGCTAAGACTGTTCGCATATCCATCCTCTCCACCAATAGCCAACTTGCTCAATATGATACAGCCGCAATTCAATGGTCAATAGGGTGGGGGCACCTATGGGAAAAATACCCATAAATAAATTATGCAAATGGTCTCTGAACTCCGGAAATGTCGGTTGCGGGCCGATAAATTACCGCGTCGGGCCCATTTGCAAACAATTCATCAGGCGGAAATTTCATGAGCATCGAAGTTATCCCTCTCAATACCTATTTTGGCGCGGAAATCCGGGGGCTCGATCTGTCCCAGCTCCTGTCCGACGACGATTTCCGGACTTGGTCCGATGCCTTTGCCAAATACCGGCTGTTGTTGTTCCGGGACCAGCATTTCAGCGCAGACCAGCAGGTGGCGTTTTCCAAACGCTTCGGCGCTCTGGAAGACTTTGTCGATTCCAAAGATCAGGTCAACGGCTATCGGGATGTCCTCCGGGTTTCCAACATTTTCGAAGATACCGACGCAATCAAGCCGGTGGACGATCCCGGCCACAAATCCTTCACCCTCGGCACCAGCGACTGGCACATCGACTCATCTTACCGCAAAGTGCCGGCCAAGGCTTCGCTGCTGTTTGCCATCGAAATTCCGCCGGACGGCGGCGGCACCGGATTTGCCGATATGGTGTCGGCCTATGATGGCCTGTCCGGCGATGAAAAAGCCCGCTGCGATGAATTAACGGTGGTCCACGATTTCGAGGAAGCCAGGCGGCGCAACGGCCTGTTGCCCCGGCCGGAAGAAATCCGCCTCGCCAACCCGTCGGTCATGCATCCCCTGGTCCGGACCCTGCCCGACGGCACGAAGAGCCTGTTCCTGGGTTCGCACACCAGCTACGTGCTCGGCATGGAACAATATGAGGGACGCAATTTCCTCGATTCCCTGAACGAATGGGCCACGCAGGACACGTATACCTATTTTCACGGTTGGGCCGAGGGCGATTTGGTCATGTGGGATAATCTGGCGCTCATGCACCGGGCCATGCCCTATGATCTGGTCAATCACCGCCGCCTCCTACACCGCACGACGGTAGTCGGCGACGAGCCGGTGGTCTGAGCCTTAAGCCGCCTGCTCGGTGCTCTTGGCGCGCAGGACCAGATTGAAAATGGACGAATCGATGGGGATCAGGCCGTGCAGGTTCTCGTCGACGACCACTGAAATCCGATCCCCATATTTCTGAAGACGCGCCAAAAGCTGCTCGATCTGTTCGAAATGGGGCGCCTGTAACGATTCAAGCTGCACCGTGAGATTGGCCCGCGAATGTTTCAACAGGCGCCGGATGGCGGGAACGGCGCGCCTGGAAAATTGCCGGTCCAGCAACTCGCTGATCGATAATGTAATGGTGGGAATCGGCGCGTCCCGGTGGGTCAGCGTCACCAGACCCTTCTTCACATAGCTGTCGATGGCCGTCCGCAAGGCCGCCACGCGGCGCTCGACGGCGTGGGATTCGAACGGATCGGCGGCCAGTTTGCGGGCCGCGAATTCCTTCATCGACAGTCCGATGATCCAGTCGGCGACGACCAGCGACATCCTGGATGGCGCAAAGAACGGAAGCGAGCCGAGGAAATGCGCGATGCGCCCGATGCCGCCCGGCAGGATGCCTTTGACGAACAGCCGCAGGAAGATACGCAACCGTTCGGTTAAGGGGAACGCGCTTTGATATTGCGGATCGCGCAAATAGCGGACTTTGTTGCGGATGCGCCGGGCGATCTCGGCGTCGCCCAGGAGGCGGGTATAGAGCGCCTGATAGGCGTCCGCCATTTCATCGTGGGTCATGTTTTTGGGAACGATATTGCTCTGCGGGCGGGTGTTGTCCGCCAAACCTTCAAGATCGCGCAGCCGGCCTTCACGCTCCATGCGCTCATAAAGCGGGGTGTGCGGCAAGGCGGTCAAAAGCCCGATCATCGCCGACTGAATACCGGCATCGGTTATGAATTTATATTGCAGCTCGAAGGTGTCCATGGTGTCGTTGTCAAAGCCGATTATGAACCCGCCAAGCACATCCAGACCATAGGAATAGATACGCTGGATCGAGGTCAGCATGTCTTCCTTCAGGTTCTGCGTTTTCAAGGTTTCCTTCAGGCTTTCCGGGTCCGGCGATTCGATGCCGATGAACAGCCACGAGAAATGGGCATCGCGGAACAAGGACAATAGCTCATGGTCCTGAGCCAGATTGATCGACGCCTCGGTGCCGAAGGAAAACGGATTGTCGTGCTTTTCCTGATATTGGCTGAGGAAACGCAGCAATACCTTGGCTTGCGGCTTGTTGCCGATCAGATTGTCATCGACAAAAAAGACGCCCTCGATACCGGACTGCCGGAGCGCGTCCAACTCGGCCTCGACCTGTGGCAGGCTTTTGATCCTGGGCTTGCGGCCGAACATGACGATGATGTCGCAAAATTCGCAGCGGAACGGGCAGCCTCTGGAAAATTGCAGGGTCACGTTGGTATAGCGGTCGAGTTTCAACAGATCGAAACGAGGGGTGGGCGAATCGGTCAGGTCCACGGTGCCGGTTTCATGATAAAGGGCCTTGGGCTCGCCGCCCTCAAAATCGGCGCAGAATTGCTTCCAGATATATTCTGCTTCGCCGGCGACGACGGTGTCGGCGAGGGATACATATTCCTCTTTGCAAAGCGATGCGTAGCTGCCGCCGGCGACCACGTAATGGCCGCGGCCCCGGTAATACTCCAACAGTTCCCGTTGCCTGGGAAGCTGAACGCCCATGCCGCAGACGCCGACGATATCGGCCT
>JAYGEH010000069.1:0-15394 GCA_046582475.1 Rhodospirillales bacterium | reverse complement strand
TTTCCCGATTTGGGCGTGATCGCCGTCGATGAAGAACACGACCAATCCTTCAAGCAGGATGAGGGGGTCATCTATAATGCCCGCGACATGGCCGTGGTGCGCGCCCAATTGGGCGAAATTCCGGCCATTCTGGTGACCGCCACGCCGTCCCTGGAAACCGACCAAAACGTCCGCTCCGGCCGCTATTGCCGCCACCGATTGCCGGTCCGCCACGGCGGCGCCAAATTGCCCGATATGAGCATTGTCGATATGCGCACCGACAAGCCAGGCCGCGGCCATTGGCTGTCGCCGTCCCTGGTGGAAGCCATGCAAAGAACCTTCGCCGCCGGCGAACAGGTATTGTTGTTTCTGAACCGGCGCGGCTATGCGCCCCTGACCCTGTGCCGCAAATGCGGCCACCGGCTGCAATGCCCCCAATGCAGCGCCTGGCTGGTGGAGCATCGATTGCTGGAGCGTCTGCAATGCCATCACTGCGGATATTGGTCGCGCCAGCCCGACGCCTGCAGCGAATGCGGCGCCGAAGACCAGTTCACCGCCTGCGGGCCGGGGGTGGAGCGCCTGGCCGAAGAGGTCGCCGAGCGGTTTCCGGACGTCGCCGCCACCCTGGCGGTCAGCGATATCGTCAACACCCCGGCCCGCGCCGCCGAACTGGTTCGCAGCATCGAGGAGCGCGAGGTGGATTTGATCATCGGCACGCAAATCGTCGCCAAGGGCTATCATTTTCCGCACCTGACCCTGGTCGGCGTGGTGGATGCGGATCTCGGCCTGGCCGGCGGCGATCTGCGCGCCGCCGAGCGCACCTTTCAGCTTCTGTACCAGGTGGCCGGGCGCGCCGGGCGGGCCGAGCGTCCGGGCCGGGTGTTGATGCAAACCTATATGCCCGAGCATCCCGTTATCCAGGCCCTGGGCAGCGGCGACAGCGCCAGCTTTCTGGAGACCGAAGCGCGCGACCGGGAAGGCGCCGGCATGCCGCCCTTCGGCCGCCTGGTCGGCATTATCGTATCGGGCACCGACGAGCGCCTGGTTGATGCGGCGGCGGGCGCCCTCGGCCGCTCGGCGCCGCGCTCCGACGCGGTTCAGATTCTGGGCCCCGCCCCGGCGCCGATGGCGGTGCTGCGCGGCCGCCACCGCCGCCGCTTTCTGGTCAAGGCCGGGCGCTCGGTCAATATTCAGGACCGGATCAGAACCTGGCTCAAAAATACCCCCCTGCCGAAAAAAGTCCGGGTTCAGACGGACGTCGATCCGTATAGTTTCATGTAGGAAAAATAACTTATAACACATTGATAAATAAAGAAATTTAAGCTCCCGACCGGCCCTCTTGCATGGCTAGGAGCAGTATGCTAGACAACGGTCGCTTTCGCCGGGATCGCACCGGAAGGGGCAGTTTTTCATCCAATCCAAAGGTTCCGCGGGCCGCGATTTCGCCAGGGACCGATAAACCGAGGAAACACGAAGTGGCAACCGAAACGACAGGCGCCACTGGTCTGGCCGGGCGGTATGCAAAGGCATTGTTTGAACTTGCCGAGTCCGAAAACGTGCTCGATCAGGTGGCGGCGGACCTGCGTGGTCTGGCGGCGATGATCGAAGGCTCCGCCGATTTAACCCGCATGGTACGTTCGCCGGTCATCACGCGGAGCCAACAGGGCGCCGCCATGGCCGCCATACTGGAGGCGGCGGAAGCCGCGCCGCTGACCCGCAAATTCGCCGGCGTGGTCGCCGCCAACCGCCGCCTGTTCGCGTTACCGGAAATTATTGAAGGCTATCTCGCCATCTTAGCCGGGCGCCGCGGCGAGGTCACCGCCGAAGTCGCCAGCGCCACGCCGCTGACAGACCGCCAGCAGGCGGATATTCTGGCGGCGCTCGAAAATACTTTGGCGGGCCGTGTCACGATCAAGGCATCGGTCGATCCCGAAATGATGGGCGGTCTTGTCGTCCGCGTCGGATCGCGCCTGGTCGATTCATCCCTTCGTACCAAGCTTAATCAAATGGGTATCGCCATGAGAGGGTCAGGATAATGGAAATCCGCGCGGCTGAAATCTCCGCAATTCTTAAAGATCAAATTCAGAATTTCGGAACCGAGGCGGAAGTGGCCGAGGTTGGCCAGGTTCTCACCGTCGGTGACGGTATTGCCCGGGTGCATGGCCTGGACAAGGTGCAGGCTGGTGAAATGGTCGAATTTCCGGGCGGCATAAGGGGCATGACCCTGAACCTGGAAGAAGACAATGTGGGCATCGTTATCTTCGGCGATGACCGCACCATCCGCGAAGGCGACGTGGTCAAGCGCACCGGCGATATCGTCGACGTGCCGGTGGGCAAGGAATTGCTCGGCCGCGTGGTCGACGGATTGGGCGAGCCGATCGACGGCAAGGGTCCGCTCAACGCCAAGCAGCGCTCACTGGTCGAGGTCAAGGCGCCCGGCATCATCCCCCGGAAATCGGTGCACGAGCCCATGCAGACCGGCATCAAGGCCATCGATACCCTGATCCCCATTGGCCGCGGCCAGCGCGAATTGATCATCGGCGACCGCCAGACCGGCAAGACCGCCATCATCATCGACACCATCATCAACCAGAAAAATATCAACGACGCCGCCGCGAACGATTCGGAAAAGCTCTTTTGCATCTACGTTTCCATCGGCCAGAAACGCTCGTCGGTGGCCATGTTCGTTAAATTGCTGGAAGAGTATGGCGCCATGGAATATTCCATCGTCGTCGCGGCGACCGCGTCGGAACCGGCGCCTTTGTTGTTCCTGGCGCCCTATACGGGCTGCGCCATGGGCGAATATTTCCGCGATAATTCCATGCACGCGGTGATTTTCTACGACGATCTGACCAAACAGGCGATCGCCTACCGGCAAATGTCGCTCTTGTTGCGCCGTCCGCCGGGGCGCGAAGCCTATCCGGGCGATGTGTTTTATCTGCATTCGCGGCTGCTGGAACGGGCCGCGAAAATGAACGACGATCATGGTTCGGGCTCGCTGACCGCCCTGCCGGTGATCGAAACCCAGGCCAACGACGTCTCCGCCTATATCCCCACCAACGTGATTTCCATCACCGACGGCCAGATCTTCCTGGAAACGGATCTGTTCTATAAGGGTATCCGCCCGGCGGTGAATGTGGGTCTGTCGGTATCGCGCGTCGGCTCCGCCGCCCAGGTCAAGGCGATGAAACAAGTGGCCGGATCGATCAAGCTGGAACTGGCCCAATACCGGGAAATGGAAGCCTTTTCCCAGTTCGCCTCCGATCTCGACGCCGCCACCCAGCGCTTGCTGGCGCGCGGCGCGCGGCTGACCGAGTTATTGAAACAGGGCCAGTTCTCGCCCTATCCCATGGAAGAACAGGTGATCGCCATCTATGCCGGCGTCAACGGTTTCGTTGACGGTGTCGCGGTCAAGGATATCACCCGCCTGGAAGCCGGGCTGATGGCGGCGATCCGCGACAAGGGACAGGATATCCTGATCGCCATCCGTACCGAGCAGGAAATTTCGGATGCCACCGGCGAAAAGCTGAAAACCTTCATCGGCGATTTCGTGGCGGCTTTCGAATAATCGGAAACCGGTAAGCCGCTTCTTTAACCAAAGGGATGGGAACGACCAGGAATGGCCGGCCTTAAAGAATTAAAAACCAGGATCGCCAGCGTGAAATCCACGCAGAAGATCACCTCGGCCATGAAAATGGTGGCCGCCAGCCGTCTGCGCCGGGCGCAGGCGGCGGCGGAATCGGCGCGCCCGTTTGCCGACCGCATGGCGCGCATGATCGGCTCCATCGTTTCCGGCGCCAGTGCCGAGGGCGCGCCGGCGCTGCTAGCCGGAACCGGCGCCGATGACACCCACCTGCTGATTCCGGTGACCTCCGACCGCGGCCTTTGCGGCGGCTTTAACGCGGCCATCATTCGCGAAACCCGCCGCCGCATCGCCGCCCTGGAAGAGGACGGCAAGACCGTCAAGCTGCTCTGCGTCGGGCGCAAGTCGCGCGATATTCTGCGCCGCGAGCACGGCGATAAAATGGTCGAAACCTTCACCGGTATCGGACGCACCGTGGTGCAACTGGACGAGGCCAAAGAGGTTGCCGCCGAAGTGCGCCGGTTGCTGGACAAAGGCGCATTTGATGTCTGCTGGGTGATCTACAACCGCTTCGTTACGGCCATGACCCAGGTGGTGACGCCGCGGCGACTGATCCCGGTTGCGTTGGACGAAAATGAGGCGGCGGAAGAAGAGCCCACAGGCTCGCAAGCATCTTATGAATATGAGCCGTCGGAGGCCGATATTCTGGACAGCCTGCTGCCCGCCAATCTGGACGTTCAGATTTTCCGGGCGCTTTTGGAAAGCGGCGCGTCCGAGCATGGCGCCCGCATGACCGCCATGGATAATGCCACCCGCAATGCCGACGATATGATCGACGATCTGACCATGACCTTCAACCGCACACGCCAGGCGCGGATTACCAGCGAGCTGATAGAAATTATCTCCGGCGCCGAGGCGGTTTAGACGAAATCCAAGGAGTAGACGGAAATGGCGAAAAACAATGTTGGCGCAATATCCCAGATTATGGGCGCCGTTGTCGATGTGAAGTTCGAAGGCGATCTTCCGGAGATCCTCAACGCCCTCGAAATTACCCACCGGGACAAGCGGCTGGTGCTGGAAGTGGCGCAGCATCTGGGCGAAAGCCAGGTGCGTACCATCGCCATGGACACCACCGACGGCCTCATGCGCGGCCAGGAAGTTGTCGATACCGGCGGCCCCATCGAAATGCCGGTTGGCCCGGAGACATTGGGCCGCATCCTCAACGTCATCGGCGAGCCGGTGGACGAGCGCGGACCGGTGATAACCAAGAAAAAAGCCTCGATCCACAGGCCGGCGCCCACATTCGCGGAGCAATCCACGGAAACCGAAATTCTGGTCACCGGCATCAAGGTGGTCGACCTGATCGAGCCCTATGCCAAGGGCGGCAAGATCGGCCTGTTTGGCGGCGCCGGCGTCGGCAAGACGGTCATCATCATGGAGCTGATCAACAATATCGCCAAGGGCCATGGCGGCTATTCGGTGTTCGCCGGGGTTGGCGAGCGCACCCGCGAAGGCAACGATCTTTATTTTGAAATGATCGATAGCGGCGTTATCGTACCCGATGGCCCTGGCTCCAAGGCGGCCCTGGTCTATGGCCAGATGAACGAGCCGCCCGGCGCCCGCGCCCGGGTCGGATTGTCGGGCCTGACATTGGCCGAATATTTCCGCGACGAGGAAGGCCAGGACGTTTTGTTCTTCGTCGATAACATTTTCCGCTTCACCCAAGCCGGCTCCGAAGTGTCGGCGCTTTTGGGCCGCATCCCGTCGGCGGTGGGCTATCAGCCCACGTTGGCCACCGATATGGGCACCCTGCAGGAACGCATCACGTCCACCAACAAAGGCTCGATCACCTCGGTGCAGGCGATCTATGTGCCCGCCGATGATTTGACCGATCCGGCGCCGGCAACCTCCTTCGCCCATCTCGACGCGACCACAGTGCTGTCGCGGCAAATCGCCGAGCTGGGCATCTATCCGGCGGTGGACCCGTTGGATTCCACGTCGCGGGTCCTGGACCCGAAAGTGGTCGGCGAGGAGCATTACAACGTCGCCCGCGAAGTACAGCGTATCTTGCAGACCTACAAATCCCTGCAGGACATCATCGCCATTCTGGGCATGGACGAATTGTCGGAAGATGACAAATTGACCGTCGCCCGCGCCCGCAAAATTCAGCGCTTCCTGTCGCAGCCTTTCCACGTGGCCGAAGTGTTTACCGGAACGCCGGGCGTGTTCGTCAATCTGGAAGACACCATCAAGGGCTTCAAGGCGATTTGCGCCGGCGAATATGATCATCTTCCCGAAGGCGCCTTCTATATGGTCGGCACCATCGAGGAAGTCATCAAAAAAGCACAGAAAATGGCCGCCGAAGCGGCTTAGAGGAACGCGGAATTATGGCCGATGCAAGTGACGCCAAGGTAATTTTCGAGTTGGTGACGCCGACCGAGTTGGTGTTATCGGAAGACATCGACATGGTCGTGGTGCCGGGCGCCGAGGGTGATTTCGGCGTGCTTCCCGGACACACGCCGTTCCTGACCACGCTGCGTCCGGGCCTGATCGATATCCACGACGGCGGTTCCATAGCGCAAAGCCTGTTCGTGGAAGGCGGTTTTGCCGAGGCGACGCCGGAGCGCTGCACCGTGCTTGCCTCCGGCATCCGCCCGATGAGCGAAACTACCGCCGAAGACGCCGCGGCGCGCCTTAGCGCTGCCAGCGAAGCCCTCAGCACCGCCGATGACGACACCCGCGCCGCCGCTGAAACCGAGCGCGCCGCCGCCGAAGCCATGGCCAAAGCCGCCGAAATGCGCCCCGCCGGCTCTTAAGGTTCCGGCGCTCCGCCATTCCAATTTCGCTAAGACTTTTGCGCCATCGTTCGCCCATGTTGGGGCGGAATATATTCTATGGGTTTATCCTTATGCTGGCCGCCGGCCCCGCTGGTGCCGCCGATCTGACCATCACCGTTACCGGGATCAGGAGCGCCGATGGCCTGGTGCGCCTTGCCATCTTCGACAATGCGGACGAATTTCCGGTGGGCGAGAAATATGCCGCCCGCGACGTGCCGGCGCGCGCCGTTGCCCAGACCGTGGTGTTCACCGGCCTGAAACCGGGCCGCTACGCCGTCGCCATGCATCACGACGAAAACGGCAATAAGGAAATGGACACCTATTTCTTTGGTTTCCCGAAGGAAGGCTATGGCTTTTCCCGTGACGCCCCGGTGTTCTTCGGCCCGCCGGATTTCGACGAGGCGGCGGTGACGGTGCCCGCCAAGGGGCTGCACATCAGCCTCGAGGTGCGTTATTAGATTTCCAAACCGGTTTCCGGGAAACCGGCAGTCGGTTTGCCATTGAACCCCCTGGGGGAAATCCAGTTATACTGGCGGCAACCCGAAACCCGGCATCAAAGGCGGACATCCACCATGGATCAATTTGCAAACAGTGCTTATAAAATCCGCGGCGACTTGAAAGACGCGCACCAGGAGGCTTGGCGACGGATCGCGGCACCTGGCACCTGGCTCACTGGCGAACGCCGCCTCGCGGTGGCGGCAGAAATACGCCAGGCCCGATACTGTGAGTTTTGCAACCAGATCAAAATCGCCTTGTCACCCTATGCGGTCCCAGGGACCCACACCACCACCGGCGCCCTTGGCGAGGCGGAGGTCGAATTGATCCACCGGGTTACCGCCGACCCCGGACGGCTTTCCGAGCCCTGGTCACAGTCGGTTCTGGATAAGGGTTTGAGCGAAGCCGAATATGTCGAAATCGTCGGCATCATCGCCACGGTCATGATCCTGGACACCTGCACCTTCGGGCTTGGCTTGCCCGATGCCGGCCTGCCCGAGCCCGAGGCCGGCGCGCCCAGCCGTTATGCGCCGCCTGGCGCGAAAAAAGAGGCCGCCTGGCTGCCCATCGTCGAGCCCGTGGATGCGGTCGAAGCGGACGGACCGATGTATCCAAGTCCAAAGGCCGGGTACATCTACCGCGGACTTTCCTCGGTGCCGCAAACGATGCGCGACTATTGGGCGCTGGCCAATACCCATTACCTGCCAGGCGAATTGGTCTATCAGTTCGACAAGACAATCCGTGCCCTGATGCGCCCGCAGATGGAGGTAATGGCCGCCAGGGTTTCGGCGCTGCATCAGTGCGCTTATTGAACGGTGGCGCACAGCTACATGCTCCGTGAGAGCAGCAAAATCTCCGAAATCGAAATAAACCTGAAGGACGTGACCGCCGGCCTCTCGGAGGCGACGCGAATACCCCAAGCCGCCCAATTGGTCGCCTTGGCGGAAGCCATCGTCGCCCGCGATGGCGAGGCCGCGCTAAGCGCCCGGGACGCGCTGCAAACACAGCTCGGAAACGATGCCGTCGTCGATGCGATCGCGGTCGTTTCGTCCTTTCACGGGTTTGTCCGCATCGCCGATGCCATAGGCATACCCTACACGACCGCGGCCCAGGGCCAGGACGCACCGGAAATCCGGGACGAGGTTGGCATCAACGAATTCTATCGCATCCAGGAAGCCGGTTAAACAAAGAGGGCGAAAAAGCTCAAGCCGCTGAACAGCGCCAAGGCGGCCTGCACGGCGGGCCGGTCCAGGATCGGATCCGGCCCGGTTTCCGGGACGTTATGCAGGTTCATGGCCCGGCCCAGCACGCAAACGGCTCTTTGGGTATACGCCATCCTTGAGAATCCTTTGGCTGGTTGGCTGGTTGGATCGGCGCCAATCCTGGCAGAGGATGCCGATCATTGCAAAACCGGCATTTCTTGACCGGCGAATACGGCGGGGCTAAGCTCGGCGTCAGATAACAATCCAAGAGGCTCGACATGGTTGATTACGCGATGGAACCCCTGGTCCGCAACGCCTGGTACATCGCCGCCTGGTCCGACGAAATTGACGATGGGCAGTTGGTGGCAAGGCGCATTCTTGGGCAAGACGTGGTATTTTTCCGGGACGCCACCGGCAAGGCCGCCGCCCTTGAAGACCGCTGCTGCCACCGGGCCGTGCCTCTCAGCCTCGGCGCGGCGTGCGAAGCCGGAATACGCTGCGGCTATCACGGTCTGGTATTCGACGGCACCGGCGCCTGCGTCGACAATCCCGGCGAAGCGCTGAACCCCGATGTTTTCCGCGTGCGCGCCTTCAAGCTGGTGGAGCGCCAGCATGCGCTTTGGATTTGGATGGGCGATCAGGCGCTGGCCGACGCCGACCTGATCGTCGATTTTCCTTATCATGATCTGGAAGACTGGCCGGCCCACTATGGCCGCTACGAGTTTGCCGCCAATTACATGTTCCTGGTCGATAATCTGATGGACTTGACGCATTTGGGTTATGTGCATGGTTCCACCATCGGCGGCGATCCCGAGGCCCACAACCAGGCCGATCTGGAGACCATGCGCACGACACGCGGCGCCCGTTTCATCCGCTGGATGATGAATTCGCCGCCGCCGCCGTCATTCGTCAAGGCGGCCGGCTTCAAGGGTAATGTGGACCGCTGGTCGGATTTTGAGTATGTGGCGCCGGCGACGGTCCGCCAGTGGGGCGGCGGATTGGACGCGGGCACCGGGGCGCGTGAAAACCGTGATCAGGAGGGCGGGCTGTCGCTGCGGCTGCTGCATCACGCGACGCCGGAAACCGATAGCAGCTTCCATTATTTCTTCTCCGTTGCCGTCCAGGGCGTGCCGGTGGATTCAGAAGCCGGCCAGGGCTTTTTCGGCGACATTCTGGAGGCCTTCCTCGAAGACAAGCAATATATCGAGGCCCAGCAACAATCGGTGGCCAAGGACCCGGACCGGAAATTGATCCTCCGCCAGCACGACAAGGCGGTGGCCTACAGCCGCCAGGCGTTGCACCAGATGCTGGCCGCCGAATTGAAAGAAGCCGCCGAGTAAATGCTTGTTAGCGGGCAGCCCTAATCACCAAAGCGGCGCCGAGGGCATCTTCCGCGCCGATCACCAGGCGCTCGGAGCTATCCACCGCCAACGGGATATTCTGGCTTAGAAAATAATCGCGGCTTTGCTTGAGGTCCCGGGAAACCAGGCCGACCGCCGCCGTGGCTGGAGGGCCCGGCGTGCCGCTTATGCCGAGGGCCGGGCCGATGTCGCCGGGACGGACAAAGCGCAGCTTTCCCCGGTCGAGGGAGATTTCCATGCCGCGGCCGGTGGTGCGCGCCGGGCGCCCGGTGAAAGCCGCCAGCCGTGCGGCGCTGGCCTCGGTATCATCGACGCAAAACACCGCTTCCGATAAGCCGGTGATGGCGTTATCGCGGGCGATGAAACGGTCCTGCCAGACATGCTCCGGCGTCAGGTGGGTCAGGGTCTGGATGCGCCCTTCGGGGAATTGGCCGAATCCGGCGCGGATCACCGTAAACCCGGCTTCCGCCTGGCTGCCGTCGGCGGCCTCGACACTGCGGCGCAAATTCACGGTGGGTTGCAAGGTGATGCCCGATGTCTCCAGCCGCGCCGCTTCCGATTCCGCGTCGGCCACCGAAAAGGCAGTCAGATGGACGCCGATATATTGGCCCATGCGGTCCCGCATATGGCGGGTTACCGGTGTGTCGGTGCCGTCCAGGTCGGTGAGGAATTCCAGATAGCCATTTTCGAGCATGGCCAGCCGGTTGGCCGAACCTTGCAGGATAATGTCGCCCGTTTTGGCGTCCGCGTCGCCGTGCAGGGCCGTCGGCGTGAGCGGAAAGCCGAGGCGTCCAAACGCCTCAGCCACCTGGTCCAGGTCGGGCACGTACCAGCCCACATGGTCCAAATATATCTCGCCGGGTCCCGGCAGGTGCACGGGGGTCACCGCCATTTACGGCGCCACGATGACCTTGCCGATGACTTCCCGGTCCTCGATCAGGCGCAGCGCCTCGGTGGCTTCGGCGAGCGGGTAGGTGCCGGCGATGGGCACCTCCATGTCGCCGGCCTCTATCATCGCCAGCAGCGCGGCCAAATCCTCGGGCTCCCAACTGTTGGAGCCGCGGATGTCGAACTCGAAGCTCCACACATAGCGCAGATCGGTCTTCGGATCGAAACTGTCGGTGGCGCCGCAGGTGAGCATGCGCCCGCCCCGGCGCAGGCAACGCATGCCTTGCACCCAGGTGTCGCCGCCGGTGAAATTGACCACCACGGTAACGCCGCCTTCGTATTTACGCCGGTGCGGCTTGGTGTAGAGCTTCCAGATTTCCTTGACCCAGTCGGTCTCCAGATAGTTGATCACGTGATCGGCGCCCATCTCGGTGAGCGCCTGCATTTTTACCTCCGACGACGACAGGGCCACCACCTCGGCGCCCAGTATTTTCGCCAATAACACGGCGCCGGTGCCGACGCCGCCGCTGGCGCCCATGATCAGCACCTTGTCGTCGGCATTGACCTGGCCCCGCGTCACCATCATGCGGTGGGCGGTGCCGTAGGCCACGGGCAGGCTGGCGGCCTGGGCGTAGGAAACGCCATCCGGGATTCGAATGAGCTGATGCTCCGGCGAGCGGCAAAAT
The DNA here is from genome assembly GCA_046582475.1 of Rhodospirillales bacterium. Lineage (GTDB taxonomy): Bacteria > Pseudomonadota > Alphaproteobacteria > Rhodospirillales > UBA2165. Next base: position 4,363 of record JAYGEH010000069.1, on the reverse strand, counting down.
TCGGCGAGGCCGCCGTCGATGGTCTCGCCCACCAGGCCGCCCTCGATGCGGTTGCGGGGATCGATGAGAACCGCGTCGCCGACTTGGAAGTCCTTGATGTCGGTTCCTGTCTCGACAATCTCGCCGGCCACGTCGAGGCCGCAAATCCTCGGCAGTTCCAGGGTCAATCCGGGCATGCCGTTGCGGGTAAACAAGTCGTGGTAATTGAGCGAGGTGGCCTTGACCCGGACCACCACATCGGCGGGCCCGCATTCCGGGTCCGGATAATTTTCTTCATAGACGAGCTTGTCCATCTTGCCATGTTCATAAAGGACGACGGCTTTCATGGTATCTCCTTAAATCTTGGGTTGCCGGCCACGATGTCTCCGCCCACATTAATTTTCCAACTTGGCCAGGGCGCGCAACGCCGCCCGGTCGGTTTTGTTGGTTCCGGTCAAGGGAATCTCGGGCATAACGAATACCCGCCTCGGATGGGCATAGGCGGGACCGTTTTCGAGGGCGTAATTTTTGACGTCCTCTTCGGCCAGCGTCACGCCCCGCTCGGCGACGACGAAGGCGTAGGGCACCTCGCCCTTGGTTTCGTGGGAAAAGGGCAGCACCACGGCTTGGCTGATTTGGGCGGATTTTTCGAGCAAGGATTCCACTTGGCCCGGAAAGATGTTTTCGCCGCCGCAGACGAACATGTCGTCGACCCGGCCGACGAAATAAAACCAGCCGTCTTGGTCCTGGCGCATGATGTCGCCGGAATAGTTCCAGCCGTCCTTGAAGCAGCGGTTGGTTTCTTCCGGGTCGTTATAAAAACCGAGGGCAACGCCGGGATTGCGCAGCACCAGCTCGCCCTGCTTGTCGTTGGGGCCGCCCTCGAACCGGTATTCGCAGCCCGGAATCGGATAGCCGACGCTGCCCACCGGGCGCTCCAAGCCATCGGGATGGTACCAGCCGAGCATGATCGGGCCGCCCTCGGTGGTGCCGTAGTTGAGCTGGATGGCGGCGTTCTTGAACACCGCCGAAATATCGCCGATCAAGACGTCGGAGGCCGGCGCCGAGCCCATGGAGATGGTGCGCACGGCCGAAAAATCGGAGCTTTCGATCAGGTCGCGCTCGGCCAGCATCATATACATCATGGTCGGCACGCCGGTGACCATGGTGCAATTTTGGCTTGCCACCGCGTGGATGGCGGGCCGCGCCTGGAAGCGGGGCATGATCACCAGAGAGGCCCCCGGCAGCATCGCCGTCTTGATCGCCACCAGGGCGTTTTTATGGAAAAACGGCGCCGAGATGAGGATACGGTCGTCGCAGGCGAGCCGCCGCGCCGCCACCAATGCCCTGGACGCCCAGCCCTGGCCGCCGTGGGTCAGCAGCACGCCCTTGGGACGCCCGGTGGTGCCGGCGGTATAGAGCTGCATGGAAACTTGGGTCTCGGCAACTTGGACCGCCTCGAAGGCGCCGGGGTCCACGAATGCCCGGTAATCTTCATCGAAGTCGGTGCCGGGCAAATCTTCGCAAACCCTCGCCTCCCAACCTCGATCGTAGAACATATGTTTGACGCCGGCGTCGCGGAGGATGAATTCCACGGTGTCGGCGGGCAGCTTGATATTGACCGGCACCGGAACGCACCCCGAGCGCAAAGCGCCGAACAATACCTCGATGAACTCCAGCCGGTTTTGCGCCAGGATGGCGATGCGGTCGCCGCGGCCGAGACCCCGTGCCACCAGCGCCCGCGCCACCGCATCCGAGCTGGCGTCCAAATCGGCGTAGGTGGCCTCTTTCGGTTTATCCGCATCCAGCAGATCGATGGCCGCGATGCGGCCGCTGTCCACGTGGGCTTTGAAGAGGTTGCCGAGATTTTCCATCCGTGCCGCTTTGCCTTGCTGGCGGTTGCAGGGAGATGCCGTTATCCTTGGCGCAACCCTGAAGCCTGGATATTGGCTTTACAAGCAAATTAAGGAGACGGTCATGGACCAAGCAAGCGGTAACAGCGCCTCAGGCTCGAAGGCCGGACCCCGGCGCCGGAACCTGGGCGGTTTGCGCGATATCCTTCCCGATCTGGAAGCCGCCGGCGAGCTTAGGCGCATCTCCAAGCCCACCGATATCCGCCATATCTCCACCCTGGTGGATCAGTCGGAAACCGCGCTGCTGTTTACCAACGTGCTCGGCTACGACATGCCGGTGATATCGGGGGTGATGAATTCCAGAGAACGTCTCGGCGTCGCCATGGGCTGCGATTTTGCCGAGATCGAGGCGCAATTGCGGCGCGGCCTGGCGGCTCCCATCGCGCCCGAAAGTGTTGCCGCCGACGGCCTCCACGACGTGATCAGCGAAGGCAACGATGTGGACCTGTTCGGCCTGCCGGTGCCGATCTTCGGCACCCTGGACGGCGGGCCGATGATCACCGCCGGCGTGATCATCGCCCACGACGAGGAGTTCGGCTACAACGCCGGCGTCTACCGGCTTTTGGTGAAGGACAGGAACACCACCGGCATCGACATCGTCACCCCCAACAATCTCCGTAAATTCGCCGAAAAAGCCCTGGCGCGGGGCGAGCCATTGCCGATCTCGATCAATATCGGCACCCACCCGGCGGAATTGATCGCCAGCACCTTCAAGGCCGCCGCCGGGGTCGATGAAATGGCCCTGGCCGGCGGCATGCGCGGCGCGCCGGTGCAGCTGGCGCCCTGCGGCACCGTCGACATTCCCTTCATCGCCAATTCCGAGATTGTCCTCGAAGCCGAGATTCTGCCCACCGGCTGGACCAAGCCGGAAGGCCGCTTCGGCGAGTTTACCCGGCTCATGGGCGGGCTGCACTGGAACCCGCATGTGCGCATCAAGGCGGTGCGCATGCGGCCCGATCCGGTCTATTACGCCCTGCACATGCCGTGGGAAAACATCTGGCCGAGCGGGCCGATTTACGAATCCGCCGTCCGCCGCGTGCTGCACGAGGCCGGCGTGCAGGTGACGGCGATCAACGTGACGCCGGGCGGCTGCTGCCATTGGCACACGGTCGCCGCCATCAAACCGCTGCCGGGCGACGGCAAGAACGCCATCATGGCCATGCTTTCGGTGGCCGATATGAAACATGTGACGGTGGTCGATGACGATATCGACGTGTTTGACCATATGGACGTGGAATGGGCGGTGGCCACCCGCGTGCAGGCGGACAAGGATGTGATCATTATTACCGGCGCCCGCTCGAAACCGCTGGACCCGAGCCTGCCGCCGACCCCGGGGCGCATCCCGACCACCGCCAAGATGGGCATTGACGCCACCATTCCCAACGATGTGCCCCGGGAAAGGTTCGAGCGCATCCAATACGCCTACGCGGGCGATATCAAATTGGCCGATGCCCTCGGCGATGGGCCCTCGAAAGAGCCGGCGCCGCTGGTCGGCAATAACGAAGTGACCGCGCTGGCGGCCGAGATACGCGCCGCCATCGGCGCGGCGCCGCAATATTACTTCGATCTTTCGGAGAGATTTGCCGAAGCCGGGGTTCCGGCCTTGTCCCGGGCCCTCGGCCAGCTTCACGAAAGCGGCGAGTTGTGGCAGGACAAGCTGGGCCGCTTCTGCCTCACCGGATCGGAATTCGCCGCCGAGTTGAGCTGAGCATCAAAGGCAATATCAAGGTGAATTGGGGGAGACCGCCATGCTGATTTCGGGCGCGGAAAAACTGGAAAAGATGCGCGACGGCCGGCATCATCTCTATGAAAAATTCTATGCCGGCAGTTCCATTATCGTCCGCAATTCCTGCTACGGAAGCGCCCTGGGACACCTTTCACGGGATCGTCGACGATTTGCTCGATCGAATCGAATTTTGATCGATGATTTTGGTTCAGAAAAATCAAGTGTTGAGATTATTCATTTTTATTCAACTCGATAGAACGCAAAATTAAATTAAGTTGATTTCGAATATCAGTTCCACTAAATCTACGCCTCATACATAAGAAAATTAATATTCGTCAATTATATATTGTATTATTCATTAAAGCAACATTATTATCTCCGGCTTCAAATAGTAATTCTGAGTAAACTATATTATTACGTATTGTATTATTATGTTTTAACAAATTATTGTTACCAAACGTCCATTTCTTATTTTTACTAATTTCCTTGGATATTTTTTTATAGTTTCTTCAGTAAATATAGATGAAAATAATTCCTTGTTATAAAAAATTGTATCATCAGATATAAATTTCCCTACAGTTAATTCACAAAAATTTGATTTTTATTACGTTTTAAATCGATTTTCAGTTCACCTGAACTTTGAGTTTGCTTTGCAGTCCAATCTACGGGAATGCGGATTTTTATACCAAACCGTTTGTTTATTACCTGCTTGGTACCGACCGGTTTTGTCTTTACTTCTTGTGCA
>JAYGEH010000042.1:0-10432 GCA_046582475.1 Rhodospirillales bacterium | reverse complement strand
GGCTTGTCCGGGTGCGCCCGCCGCCGAAGTACGGAAAGCCGAAAAACTGGCCGGCGCTGGTGACGTGGTTCAATTCGTCCGGCGGCTCGTCGTCGCCCATGCGGTCGGCGCCGTTGTCGGTGAAGAACAGCTCGCCGGTTTGGGGATGCCAATCGAAGCCCACCGAGTTTCGCACCCCGTGCGCCACCACCTCCACTTCGCCGCCGCTTGGCCGGATGCGGATGATGCTGCCTTTCAGGCCGTCCGGCGCACAGACGTTGCAGGGCGAGCCCAGGGACACGTACAGTTTGCCGTCGGGACCAAATCCGGCATAGCGCCAGCCGTGCCAGGATTTGTTGGGCAGGCCCCGGAAGATGGTGGTCAGCGGATCGAGCGCCCGGGGCGCGCCGCCGTCCGAGGTGCCGGTCCAAAAAGAAATCCGGTGCTGTTCGGCGATGTACAGCTTGCCGCCCTGGATGGCGATGCCGTTGGGTACCCTTAAAGCCCCGGTGACCTGGGCCACCTCGTCGGCAATTCCGTCGCCGTCCCGGTCGATGATCCGGTGCACGGCGCGGGAGCGCGAGCCGACGAAGATGGCGCCGGACGCGGCATCGACGGCCAGCGAGCGCGCTTGGGGCACCCGCGCGAACAGGGAAATCTTGAAGCCGGTCGGCAGCTTGATGGATTTCAGCAAGGCGCCGATGTCCTGCCCATGCGCCGGCGCGCCATAGAGGACGGCAAGCGCTATGGCCGCCATGGCAACCGGCCTGATTATTTTCATCAGCCTGCCTCCCTCGTTTCTCATATTATTAATCAATTTTTTCCGAATGCGACATGCAACACGCCGAATCGGCATTAACATCATTGTAATTTATATACATTTTTTCACATTTTGCGACACACCGGCGCGGCCCACATGGGGATGCCATGGTTGGCCATGTGGGCGTCGTACTTGGCACCTCACCAAGCGATTCATTCATCGTGTGGCCGTCCATCCAGGCGCCTCGGCGGATGGGTCGCCACGCCCGAAATAATGAACCACAGGAGACGGTGAGGCGGTGAGAAGCGAATAAGGCGCTTGGCGCTATAAAAATTGCTCATTCCATTACCATTGCGTGACGAATTCTTTTATTCTCGTGCGACAAATTTCGGCGCATCCACCATGGGGGTTTGTGGGGGTAAATGGGGGTCATATTCCGTCTCGCCGCCAGAGAGCCGCGCCTTTCGATTATTCGAATTTTCGATGTGTTTAAAACCTAAGCTTTATCTAGAACGAAATTGGAACAACGCAAGGAGTATTGGCTATAGGACAACAGCCAATTTATTGAAGGTTCTGCCGCAATGGGCCAAACCGGTTTTGCCGGCTTGGAGTCAGGAGGAGACAATCAGACTGTAACCGCTGAGAGCCGGCTTTCGGGGGCTAAGCAAACATCGTTTTGGTACTGCTGAATATCCGCTAATAGGAGACTTTAGTTACCCGGCAAACCGGCTATTCCGGAATTTCGGAACAGTGTACTTAATTATTGCAATCCTAAAAAAATCACCCCCCACCGCCCGCATCCAGAGGTTAGACGCTTCGCCGTGAACCTGTTCGTTTCCGCCATCCCCCGCTCGGGAACCAATTACGTCACCTATTTTCTGTTTTTTCTGCATTCCATTTTGGTCAAAATGATCGACAACCGGGGCGTCGATGCGCCGTTTTCGGTGCCGCCCACGAAAACCCGGAGCGCTGCGCGGGCCAAATCCTAGACTCCACCCGGCCCGGTTCGAGACCGAGGGCGCACCCCCGGTTGAGTACCGATCACCGGTTCTGGCATGATGGGCCGATGACCGAACCACCCAGCACCTGGATCGTGGGCACCGTGCCACGGCTGCCGTTCCGCTGCCTGTCGCTGCCGCTGATCGGCCAATTGACGCGCATGGGTTTTCATCAATACCGGAACCGGTGGGCGAAAAGATTGGGCAAGGGCCTGGGGCGCCTGGCCTTCGATGCCACCTATGCCGCCGGGCTCGGCGGCCAGGGTATTGCCGAGCTGACGGCAAATAGCGGGCCGGTGCGCCTCAGCTTCGATGCCCGCAAGCGCCACTATGCCAGCCTGTACCTCAACCAATATCGGCAAGGCTACGAGACCGAAGTGGCGTTGCTTTTGGAGACGTTCCTGACCGGCGACAAGGTGTTCTACGACATCGGCTCCAATTGGGGCTATTTCGCATTCTATGCAGCCAGCAAACCCGGCTACACCGGCGCCGTTCACGCCTTCGAGCCGGTCGCGCAAACCTTCGATGATCTGGCCGATTGGGTGGCGCAATCGGGGTTGGCGGCGCGCATCACCTGCCACCGATTGGCGTTATCGGACAAAGCGGGCGGCGGCCGCATGGTGGTCGACGCCGCCGTCACGGGTCTCGCCCGGCTGACAAATGAAACCCGGGGTGATGGCGGCGATGGCGATCCTGTCACCTTGGCGGTGCTGGACGATCTGGATTTGCCGCCGCCGGATGTGATGAAGATCGATGTGGAGGAACACGAACTGGAAGTCCTTGAGGGCGCCCGCTCGGTTCTGGCGGCACAAAAACCGATGCTGATATTCGAGAACTGGCTGGCACCGGAATCCCAAGAAACCACCTTGGCGCCGCTCCGCTTTCTTAGCGCCGAGGGCTACCAGCTTTACCAACCGCTATGGCGCCTCGAACGTGGCGGCGGCTTCGCCTGGCCGGGCCCGCACCGGCCGCTGCCGCCCGGCGGCCACGCCCTGGCCTTGGCTCCGTTCACCGCCGGGGAGCGCTTTAGTTTGCGCGATCAAATCAACGTCTTCGCCTGCCACCAGGACCGGATGGACGCGCTGCAAGATGTCTTCGAGCCTGCCTAGATCATGGGGGCGTTTTACGAGCGAAGATCATATTGGCGGCGCCGGGCGCCGAGACTTCTTCGAAGCCGCCGGCCAAAACCAAAGAGCGGATTTCGTTTACCCGCTCCTCGGAGCCTTCCGCCTCCACCAGGACGCCCTTCAGCTCCGGGCGCCGCAGGATTTTCCGGGCGCCGCTCAGGATTTCCACTTCGATGCTGTCCACATCGATCTTCAGATAGTTGGGCGGCGGCACCTGGAACATGCTTAGAAAATCATCCGCCGAATAGCCGATCACGGCTTGGCGGAATTTGGGCGTTATGGCTTCGCCGGTGCTGGTCGCCAGGGCATCGAAGGCATGGCTGACACTGGCGGCATTGACGTTCTGCATATTCAAATGCCCGGCTTTGGTGGCGCCGGAAAGGGCAATTGGGTAGGCGTCGATGCGCTCATCCATGCCATTGACGCGGATGTTCTCCGCCAAGGCGGCATAGCTGGCGGCGGCGGGCTCAAAAGCAATCACGGTGGATTGGGGATCGAGCGCCGCATAAAGCGTATAAGCGCCCACATTGGCGCCCACGTCCCAAAACACGAACGGCGCCTGGAAGGCATCAATCCAGGCGATGGTGTCGGGCTCCCGGCTAAGCAGCGCCGAGGGGTAATCCAACGCCTGCGGATGGGTGGAGCGGAAGATCAGCGTGCCCTTGGGCGTGGCCACGGTGCTGTCTTCGATCAGCGCCTGGGAAACCCGAAGCCGGGTGCCGGCGCCGCGCCATTGGTTTTGCCAGGCGGTCGCGGTATGGGTAAGACCGGCCAGAATCCGCGCCAAGGATTTGTTCATACACCTATTCCATTCTAACCCCGGCCGGCCGATTAGCCGGCGCGCATATCAGCGGGCTCGGAAATTTGTATAGCTTATTGGGCAACTGTTTAATAGCGCGGCTTGGGCCGCGAATTATTGGTGTCAATAACTTCGACGGCGCTCGTAAAATATCAATGAGAAAAGAAGCACGGCAAATGCCGAGATATAGGAAACCGACAGCCCGGCGGCCAACGCCATATCGGTCTGAAGCCAACCCGGCAAACTGAACGCCATCATTCCGATTAAACCGGCATATTGTGCGAGCCGACCTCTCAGCAATATCGGTACCTGCTGGGTAGTCCAGCAATAGGTTTTGAGAATTTCAAACAAACTCAAAAACACGACCATCCCGGCCATCGCCGCCAGGAGCGGGGCGGAATTGGCCCATTTGGCCCCGAACAACCAAGGCACGATTGGGTCCGCGAATAGTACAGTCGCCATGCCGACAACCAAAAGCGGTGCCGACAATCCGAGCAACAATCGATCGCGCCCGGCAATCCTCCTTTTTGGATCTTCCGTCCGTCCGAACCAATTCGGTGCAATCCTGCCGGCGATAGGCGCCAATATCTGATGCGGCACGACCGCCAGACGCTGGGCCTGAAAGAAAAGCCCGGCAATCCGCTCACCGCCGAGAAGCCCTGCCAGAATTATGGTCAACTGCTGAAAACTGCCCTCCAACACACCATCAAGCCAGATTCCCTTTGCCTCCTGGAAAATTTGCTTGAATTCGGCCCACGATAGCCAACGCACTTTCATCATGGTCAGCCCGCCAATCATCCACAATCCAGCCAACCCCGCCGCCGTCAAAAAAATTTCGCGCAATATAAGGACGGCGACACCGCCAATGTTGATGACCAGGAAAAGCGCCACTATATGCGCCGAAATCGCGACGCCGGTTTCCAGGGCGGCGAGCCGCTTGTAGGGCATGGAACGCTCGTAAAAGGCTTTGTTGTGCTCGGTCCAATTGCGAACGCCGATTGCCAACACAAGTCCGATTTCCAGAACCGTCGCCGAGGTAAAAACCGCCAGCCATGCAACAACGATGAACGTTGCAATGACGGTTTCCAGAAAAAGCGCCGTAAAATACCGTTCCCGGGCCATTTGATCGAACCTGGCTTCGGAAGATCGAATGACCAGGACATTGATGCGCAGCGAGACCGCTCCATAGGTGAGCGAGGCGCCGGCAAGTATCAACGCAAACCGGCCAAAATCCTCCGGCATCAGGAACCGGACCAAGACCAGATTTACGCCGAATGCGGCCAACGCCTGCAGGGCCTGTCCAGAGACCAACAAGGCGCCGCCGGTACGAAGAGATTTAGAATCCATGCGGGAAATTATCGCCGAACACATCACCGACCGGTACATGCATTATCCAAATTTCTTTCTTGGTTGAACGGAGTTCCCCTAACCTAAGGCGCTTCCGTGTAAAAATTGGCCCATAGTGTCTCCTTGTGATAGTTGCAAAGTTGTAGACCATCTCACACTGGGACCAAACACCTAGGTTGATTTCAATTATCCAGCAAATTACAGGCCTGTTCATAGCTCATAACTTCGAGAGAGGAATCGAAGTGTGACGGACGGCCATCATATATGCTGCGGTAGGATGAACAGGCCCGGCAGTTGCCACCAAACTTATTTCGCATCTGGGATTCAATGAGTTCCGGTAGGGATCGTTAGCGAAAGACAAGATTTCCTTCAGTGGCGCATCGTCTAAATGGCCGATGTCCAGGCTACCGTCCATATCCCGGCAGGCGCAGGCATGGACCTGACCATCGGCCTTGATCTGGACCTCGGCAAATATCTTGGTACAAGGGCCGTGCATATATAGATGATTACCGTCGACAAGTTCGATGCCGAGCGGGGTGACTTCGCTTTGCGCAATCGTGCCGCCCCAACTGTCATAATCCTCGGCCTCGGATACAGTGGCGCCCTTTGCGGTCAATTCCCTCAATAAATCAGCCATCGGCGCGTTGCGTTCGAGAATCGGAACGTCTGTCCTAACGGTCCGGACGTTGAAATGGATGCCATTATGCGGGCGCCAATCATCCATTAAAGCCAGTAGACGGGACAAATTCTCCTGTAGCTTTTCAAATTGTGACCCAGGTTTGCGCGTAGTCCTAGCGAAGGTATCCGCATCGAAACCGTATAGGCTTTATGTACAAACCGGTCAGTTTGCGGAGACCCGGCAAGGCCTGTAACTGGGCAGGCCGGGCTAAAATAAAATTCGAATAAAAGCTATATCCTTCGATGCGAGAATCCGCTTCGAGCAACGCGAACTTTTCCGAAATTTTCGGATCGGCGAACACTTCACCCAACATCGGCGTCAGCCAAACAAACCGGTAGCCCATTTCACAAACTTGATCGAGAACATTGGCAAACCGTTCGTCGGACATGAAACCGCCGGGTTTGGATTTTTCATAGGCGCAGAACCGGCAGGCGAGATTGCAACGGCCCGGGGTCTCAATGAAAATGGCGCGACGCGGGTGCGGCACATAGGTTCTGCCACTTAGGCGGCTTTTGGTGATCGCCGCGAAATTACCCAGCCCGCGCCTGATTTCTCTCCGATTCATTTCCAGCCAATCGATTTGTTGTTTCACCGAACCTGAATAGAGACGCCAACATCGGGGTTTCGAAGTTGATGCCTATACGAACAAGCCGAGACCCATCCGTCAAAATTGTCACTGCGTACCGATCATATTAGTGGATTGGCGCCTCTTCGGCGATATCCGATTTTCGGTAGCCGCCAGCGATCCACAACAAGCCGCCCGGAATGCTGACGATGATACCCACCAGGCCAAACAGAATCGACAGCGCAAAAGCATCACCCTCGGCGACCCCGATAAGGGCAAATGCCGCCACCATGGCGCCCTCGCGGACACCCCAGCCAGCGATCGATATAGGAATGGTGGTGATCAGCAGGACCGGCGGGATGAGGACCAGGCAATCGATAAGAGTGACTTCAAGGCCGAGCGACATTGCCAGCATGTAGACCATCGCCGCGACGAGTATATTGCCCATAACGCCGAGGGCCACGCCCGCCGCCGCAAGGGCGGGCGCAAAGAACAGCCCCTTCGTGTCGGCTGCCAGATTGGCCAGCCAGCGGACAATTTTATAGTCCTGGAAGCGCTTGGCTATTCGGTCGAGAAGCATGAGGAAGACGACGCCAATGACAGCCAAGACGGCGAAGGCCGGAAAGATATATTTGGCCGGGTTGTCGCCGATGCGTTCAAGCAGGAAGGGCTGTGTGACCACGACCAGCAGAATCAAGCCAATCAAGGTGACCACGCGCTCCAGCATAACACCGTTGATGGCGCCTTGCAGTGTAAGTCCTTCCTTGCGCGCCAAATACATGCGGACTGCGTCGCCGCCTACCGACGAGGGTAGAGTCTGGTTGAAGAATATGCCGATATAAAGAAGCCGGAAGGTCTTGGCAAAACCGAGCGGCGCCTCGATCGCCCGCATCACAATTCCCCAGCGGGCGGTGTTGTTGAGGAGCAAAATCAAGAACAATAGGGCGGCGGGCAGCAGCAATATCAGCTCCATTTCCTTGAGCCGCCGGGCCGAAGAGCCAATATCGAAATTGGCCACGATGAAACCGATCAACAAAGCCGATACGGCAAGTTTCAGCGCAAAATACAACCACTTTTTGGTCATGCTATCGGAAGAGCCACACGCATTGCTATCGACGTAATCGCTGCGGGTTGGAAATCGATATTTGCCGGACTGGCCATCTTGGAACGCATATCAGCAACTTCTCCCAGAGTAAATGCGGACCGCAAAACCGGTCAAGCATTTGCATACCGAGGCTAGCCTCTACCGGTTCCAAAGGCGCCTTGAGCGCGGCGGCGGCTATCAGCGGTCGAGTACTTCTTCGATGCTGGTGTTAGGGGTCCAATTTTCGAATTCGGAAATCAAAGCGCGAACCATGGACACCGCCTCCACCGGATATTTGCCGATGGCCGTTTCGGCTGCCAGGACCAAGCCGCTGGCGCCCATTTCCAAGGTGCTGACGACGTCGTTTACCTCGGCCCGATTTGGGTACTTGGTTGTGACCATGGATTCCAAAAGATTGGTCGCCACGTAAACCGCCTTCCCTTTGGAGCGGGCGAGGGAGATAATACGCCGTTGCAGAAAGGGAATTTTCTCGATCGGCACCTGCCGCGACAGATCGCCCCGGTCAATAATGATTTCGTCCGCGGCCTCCAGAATGCCGGCCAGGTTACGCAGCCCCGAGGGGCTCTCAATCTTGTAAATGATGTCGGCGTCCGGCCCGCACGCGTCGCGCATGACCGCCACATCCTCTGTCCGGTTTGTGAAGGACATGGCAAAATTCCCAATGTTCAACTGGCGGCCGATCTCGATTGCCGCCTTGTCTTTTTCGGTCAGCGGCTCAAATTCAATATCCCGGTTTAGATCGGCGGCCTTGTTGCTGCCGATAACGCCGCCTTCGAGAATTTCGGCAATGAAATCCACCCCCCGCGCCTCGATGATTTTCAGTCTTACATGATTGAAATCCACCTGTATTTCATCGCCGATTTCGAATTGCTTTTCCACCGCAGCCGGATTGAATGAAATGTTGGCCTTGTCGCCGATGACCGGGGTTCCGTGAATCGTTACGTTTCCGCCGGCGGCGAATTGAACCGTTTCGTTTTGCATGGGGCCGTTGCGTAGTTGCGCGCCCTCGGAATCGAGGCTGATGGGTACCTCGGTCCAGCCGCGTATGCGGCCAATGATGCCGGCAAGATCACCCAGGGCCGTATGCGACATATTGAGACGGAAAAGGTGGACGCCCAATTCGGTCATCCCGCGGACATCGGTTTCGTTCATAGAACTCGGTCCGAGTGTAACCAGTATTTTCATAGTCGCCGCCATCAACGAAATTGGTGCCTTGATCCAAAAATAGCGGATATTATTTCAATGTACAGGCTGGAGCGGCGCCCGGCCCCGATCACCGCCGAGGCTTGGAACGCGTCCAAACATACGCTATATCGAAATTTGGAGGACCCACATCTCGCCGCTTTTGCCCAAATGCCGGACGCACAAATTTCAGGCGGAATCCAATCCCATTTTTAACAAAGGCGGGCCGCCAGACATTATAGGAGATCGGTTGCGATGAAATTGAACCTTGGATGCGGCGATGCAAAGACCGACGGCTGGGTAAATGTGGACAAATATGCCAGTTTTGATCCCGATGTCGTCCATGACCTTGAGGTCATTCCCTACCCCTTCGACGACAATTCCTGCGACGAGATCAGCCTTATCCATGTGCTGGAGCATCTGGGCCAGGACAGCAATACCTTTATTTCAATTATGCAGGAGCTGTATCGGATATCCAAACCGGATGCCAAGATCCAGATCAATGTGCCGCATCCGCGCCATGACGATTTTATCAATGATCCGACCCACGTACGGCCGATCACGCCGGGGATACTGTCTTTGTTCGATCTGGAAAAGAACCGGAAATGGCAGATCAGCAAAGCCGCAAATTCCCAGCTGGCGGTTTACAGCGGAACCGATTTCCATATTACAACGGCACGCGCGATCCCTGATCCGCGCTACATTGGCGAGGATGGCAAGCCGACGGTTACGATCGAGGAGCTTTTGAGAATCGCGAAGATCGAGATGAACACAATCAAGGAATACCAAATCTCGCTTGTCGTCAGGAAATAACGCCGTCAACCTAGGCGGCCTCGGTTGCATGGATCCCCTATTCGGAAGGCGATTTGGCAGACAAAGCAACCCGATGACCGCGGCGATCAATGGGAGTAGAAATTTCGGAACAAGGGTATGCCGAACAAAGTTTGAAGCAACGATATATATCCAAATCCGGCAAGGATCGACAGGAAGGGAATATTCGGCACATTAAATCGAGCCGAGCCACCCCACAGGAAAACCAATATCAGCATGTAGCAAATGACCAAATAACCGAAACTAAGGAATTTAAATTTTGGCGCCCGCCAAGTATTTGGCATCAACAGAAGGAGGAAGGCGCCGATAAACCGAAACAGCCAACAAAAAAAGAAACTCCCGCCCGGCATCAGCCGAAAGCGGCATGGAAAATGTCCGCTATCACCTTAAGTAGACACCCGATAACAAAATACCACCGAGTTTTACAACAGTATCGGGTGCAAAGCAGACATTAAAATCGGCGCATTTGACCAAATGACAATTACAAGCCCAATGCGCCTTTTGTTTTGAAAATCTGGGCTAGGACCCATGGCTAGCCCCATGCCTCCTGGGGGTGTGCCCAATGCCCCCTGGGGGGCAGGTGTGGTCGCATCTTAGGGGTCGGATGTAGGCTCGAAATTGCATTAATTGATTGCTATATGATTGCTAGATCAATAAATGAGTTAGCGAATATCCGCTAACCCATTGAAAAATTTGGAGCGGGCGATGGGATTTGAACCCACGACTTCAACCTTGGCAAGGTTGCGCTCTACCCCTAAGCTACATATTATAGTATTAGATTTTCTCAACTAAGCCATTGTAAAACATGCACTTTATTAACAATATTGGAATTTTATAATATTGCCAAATTCTCTTTAATTGATGCTTCATTGTGACACCAGTGTGACAAGTTGAATTTCTCGATTGGTGAAATATCAATGGGGAATATTATATATTTAATTGGATGAAAATGGATGTACAAATGGATAAAGCCTCTATATGCTTAATGGATGGAAACGGATGAATTAATGGATACTGCCCCTAACATATCATCTTTGAGCATCACGTCGGAAATTCTGAC
>JAYGEH010000039.1:0-12861 GCA_046582475.1 Rhodospirillales bacterium | reverse complement strand
TCGAGAACATGTTCGGCAAACTCAAAGACTGGCGCCGCGTTGCAACACGATATGACCGTTGCGCACACACCTTCTTTTCAGCCATATGCATCGCCGCTATTGTTATCTTCTATCTGAATTAATGAGTCCTGACCCTAGATTAAACTCTAGGTCACGCCGGTCCTGCGCAGACTGTTTATTAAATTTTCGATGTAGACTGGGTGATCCAAAATTGAAGCGGCACTAAATGTCCGCCTTAGACACCCTCTGAAAACACCAATTTGGAACCGCAATAGGCATTCGGACTAAAGCCGTCCACCGCAGCAACGACGGCCATCGATTGCGCGGCGTCGAGGATCCGGCACCGGCTAGCCTACGATGGCGAAGAATTCATCTAACTTGGTGATATACAATGATTTTAGATTTTTGTTTATAAACGACGCTTCAAAGGAATTGCGGGCCAAAGTATACAGGTGCTTTTTGTTAAGCTCCAAAGCTTCCGCAACGGCAACAAAATTCTCGTTGATATAGCCGCCGAAATAGGCGGGGTCATCGGAATTGACGGTCGCCTTTAATCCCTTTTCCAGCATGATACGTAATGGATGATTTTTCATATTCTCGACCACCCGCAATTTTAGGTTCGATAGCGGGCAAATCGTCAAAGCAATCTCCTCGGTCAACAGCCGTTCTACAAATTCTTGATCCTCAAGCGATCGATTGCCATGGTCCAGCCGTACAATTTTTAGGCTATCCAAGGCGTCACGTACATATTCGGCTGGGCCCTCTTCGCCGGCATGGGCGACGGGAATGAACCCGGCAGCGCGCGCGATCAAATACGTCCTTAAAGGTGTGCGGCGGAAATCCGACTTCGGAGGAATCGAGGCCAATACCGATCAGATAGGGGGCGTAGCGTTCTTTGTAATGTTCGGCCGCCGCCGTCGTATCCAATGCATTGCCGATTTCAACATGGCGCAAAATGCAAAATATCAAACGTGACAATATTTCAAGAGCTGTCTCGGCCTTCTTCATCGCCGCCGTCATTCCGTTGAGCATGGTATCCATTTCGATGCCACGCATGGTATGGGTTTGCGGATCAAAGAATATTTCCGCATGAAGCACGTTTTGCGATCTTGCTTTTTCCAGTTACGCCGAGGTCAGATCAAAAAAATCCTGTTCCTCAATAAGAACCTCGGCGCCTTGATAATAGATATCGAGAAATTCCTGCAGATTGTTGAACTGGTAGGCGGATTGCAGCTCCGCGACTGAATTGTAGGCGAGTTCTATGTCGTTGCGGCGCGCCAGCTCGAAGCAGAGTTCCGCCTCCAACGTCCCTTCGATGTGAACATGCAGCTCGGCCTTCGGCATCTGAGCAATTATGTCCCGGATGATCACGGCTGCATCCTTTCGAAGATCGGTTTTCCATTTGCGTAGACCGCCCAAATCGCACGATCGTCAGCTAAGATTATTTGCGCGAACAGGGCGTCGGAAAGGCTATTGGCGCTACACATGCGATGGCGGATTATTTCAGTCGAGTTCATATCCAGAATCGTCAGGTCGGCTTCATACCCGCGCGCAATTCTTCCGATTTTTGCGTCCAATCTAAGCGCTTGAGCGCCACCCAATGTCAACAGATAGAAAGTCTCGATCGGCGATATCGACGTGTTCTGGAACCGGGCGATCTCATAGGCTGCTTTGGCGGTGGCGAAAGGTGATAGCGACGTGCCGCCGCCAACATCCGTGCCAAGCGCCACTCTAACGCCTGCTTCCCGCAATTTTTTGTAATCGAACAGGCCGCTGCCGAGGAACAGATTCGACGTCGGACAATGAATGATGCCGGCGCCGCTCGCCGCCGCCATTTCGATATCTGCATCGGATAAATGGATGCCGTGACCGTAAAGCGTGCGCGCGCCCAATAATCCAAACCGGTTATAGACGTCTAAATAAGAGGCTGCTTCGGGAAACAGCTCTGCGACCCACTTTGTCTCGGCCTCATTCTCGGCGACGTGCGATTGCACATAGACGCCTTCGGACTCTTTATAAAGCGCGCCAGCCAATTCCAGCTGCTCCGGCGATGACGTCGGCGCAAACCGGGGCGTGACGCAATAAAGGTTGCGGCCTTGGCCGTGCCATTTTTCGATCAACGCCTTCGATTGGTCATATCCGGTTTGGGCAGTATCTAGAAGCGCCTCGGGCGCGTGGCGATCCATCAGCACCTTGCCGGCAATTGTCCGAAGTCCGAGCTTCCCGGCTTCACTAAAATAGGCGTCGACCGATTGCGGGTGGGTGGTGCAAAACACCGCAGAAGTCGTATATCCATTCTTCACCGACTCGGCTAAAAAAAACCGCGCCTTTTCGGCCGCCAATTCTTGATTTGAAAATTTTGCTTCCTCAGGAAATGTATAGGTGTCGAGCCAGTCCAAGAGTTTCTCTCCGTAGGATGCAATCACCCCAATTTGCGGATAATGAACATGGCCATCGATAAAGCCCGGCAGAATTAAGTGGTCTCCGTAATCGATAGTCGCAGAATCAGCGGGGAGCGCTAATTCTGCGGGATCGCCGACGGCGGATATATGGCCGCCCTCGATAACGACGCATCCTTTCTCCCAAAAATCATACTGGTCAGGGCCTTGATTAAAGGTCATGACCCGACCCTTGAGAATGAGCGCGGCATTTAAGTTAGGCGCGTCCGGCATTATTCTAAATTATATTCATGATCTCGAAATGCTGGGGTCCCGGGAAACGTTCCGGGACCCGCACATTTTGTTCGCTTTACTTCGGAATTTTGCCGTCGACGCCTTCAACGTAGAAGTTCATGCCGGCCAGCATTTTGTCGCTGGCGTTTTGACCGGCGGGGACAACGACCTTGCCGTTCTGATCCTTGATCGGACCGGCAAAGGGATGAACCGTACCGTTGATGATACCTTTCCTTGCTTTCTCAGCCATGGCAACAACGTCAGCAGGGATTGATTTGTTGTAGGCCGCCAATTTCACCATACCGGCCTTAAAGCCACCCCAGGTATCCTGCGTTTTCCAGGATCCGTCGAGCATCGCCTTGGTGCGTTCGATGTAATAGGAACTCCAATCGTCGATGATCGAGGTCAATTGGGCCTTCGGACCGAAACTTGTCATATCGGATGCCTGGCCGACCGCCCAGACGCCACGCTTCTGGGCCTGTTGCAGGGGCGCCGGCGAATCCGTGTGCTGCATGATTATATCGGCGCCCTGGTCCATCAGGATTTTCGCCGCATCGGCTTCCTTGCCCGGATCGAACCAAGTAGAAACCCAAACGATTTTGATCTTGATATTTGGATTAACCGAACGCGCGGCAAGGATCGTTGCGTTAATCCCTCGGATAACTTCCGGGATGGGAAAGGATGCGACATAGCCGATTATATTGGATTTGGTCATTTTACCGGCGATCAAGCCGACCACATGGCGGCCTTCATAGAAACGCGCCGAATATGTCGAAACGTTTTTCGACCGTTTGAACCCGGTGGCATGCTCGAACCTCACTTTGGGGAAGCGCTTGGCCACTTTCAATGTCGGGTTCATGTAGCCAAATGAGGTCGTAAAAATCAATTTATGACCGGACTTGGCGAGCTTGGTGATGACCCGCGCCGCATCGGCGCCTTCCGGCACACTTTCCACATAGGTGGTTTTTATCTGATCACCAAAAGCCCGGGCAATCGCCAACCGTCCTTGGTTATGTTGATAAGACCAACCATGGTCACCGATTGGACCGACATAGACAAATCCGACTTTGGCTTTTTCCGCGGCCTGGCCGGTTGACGCGCCGACAACCATCGCTGCCGACAAAATCGCGCCTAGTAATACATGTTTTGATACCATGGTTTCCTCCATTCATGACATGACTTCGATTAACCTGATGCGTGGAAACTCCTGCCCAAACAGGCGGGAGCGTTGAATCTCGCCCGTGTGCTGTCTCGGGATATCAGCACAAGTACAGCCACGGTCGCAAGATAAGGAAGCATGGACAAAAATTGTGGCGCGATTTCAACGCCAAAGCCCTGCGCATGCAGTTGAATGATGGTAATGCCGCCGAACAAATAGGCGCCAAAAAACGCCCGCCACGGTTTCCAGGACGCAAACACGACGAGCGCGATGGCGATCCAACCGCGGCCCGCGGTCATATTCTCGACCCAAAGCGGCGTATAGACGAGAGACAAGTATGAACCACCGAGCCCGGCCATGGCGCCGCCGAACAAAACGCACGCCATCCTGACGCCGTTGACCGAATATCCGATCGAATGCGCCGCTTGATGGTTTTCACCAACGGCGCGAATCAATAGACCGGTCCGTGTTTTGTTGAGCACCCAAGTCACGGCAATCACAACGGCAACGGACAGATAAATCAATATGTCATGGCTGAACAATAGGGTGCCGATGATCGGAATATCGCTGAGACCGGGAATTTCGAGCTTCGGCAATCCGGGGAAGGTCTTGCCGACGAAACCGTGGCCCAAAAGCGCACTGAAACCGAGACCAAATATGGTCAGGGCCAAACCGGTCGCCACTTGGTTGGACAATAGGAAGAGCGTCAGGAACCCGAAAATGAACGCGACACCGGCGCCCGCCAAGGCACCGCCGATAATCGCCAGAGTGGCGCTGCCCGTGGTGACGCCGATGGCGAAGGCGGCAATCGCACCGACGACCATCATGCCTTCGACGCCGAGATTAAGGACACCGGATTTTTCAACAACGATTTCGCCGACGGCGGCGAATACCAAAGGGGTTGATGCGGTAATAATGGTCAGGAGCGCGGGGACAATCCAATCAGGTAACATCTACGTGCCCCCGCCAACAATTGCCGCCTTGGCGCCGCCGATGCGGATGCGGTAACGCACCAACACATCGCTCGCCAGCAAGAAGAACAGCAGCATACCTTGAAATACGCCGGTGACGGCGTTCGGCAGATTCATTTCGATCTGCGCGTTATCGCCGCCAAGATAGGTCAAGGCCATCAGCAACCCGGCCAGCAGGCACCCGCCGGGATGCAATCGGCCCAAAAAGGCGACAATAATCGCGGTGAAGCCATAGCCCGGCGAGATGACCGGCACGATCTGCCCGATCGGACCGGATATCTCGATCATACCGGCGAGGCCGGCTGCGCCGCCGCTAATCATGAGCGTCAGCCAAATGACCTGATTCTTCTTAAACCCGGCGAAGCTCGCTGCCATCGGCGCCATGCCGAGGACCCGAATTTGGAATCCGATCATGTGACGGGTCATGACCACCCAAGCGACGGCCACGCCAAAAAGCGCAATGATCCAGCCGAGATGGAGGCGGGTTTCTTCCAGGATAATCGGAACAATCGCCGCGTCGTGGAACAGTCTGGATTCCGGGAAGTTCTGCCCTTCGGGATCTTTCCACGGACCGTGCACGAGATAGCTCAAGACCAGCAAGCCAACATAAGTCAGCATCAGACTGGTGAGAATTTCGTTGGTATTATACTTGGTTTTTAAAAACGCCGGGATCGCCGCCCAAGCCATGCCGCCGAGAATACCAGCGACGATCATGGCGGGTAGGATCAATGCAGAATCGACATCAAAGAAAACCAACGCCACACCGCCACCGGCCAGCGCGCCGATGGTCAATTGTCCTTCCGCGCCGATATTCCAGATATTGGCCTGGAATCCGAAGGACAAGCCGACCGCGATGAGAACCAGCGGCGTTGCTTTGACAAACAGTTCCGCGATGCCGTCGATGGAGTTTAGCGGTTCGATGAAAAAGGTGAAGATCGCGGCGATCGGGTCAACACCCAAAATGGCGAACATGATAATACCCGCGATAAATGTGAATACCACCGCAAAGATCGGTGACCAATAGATCATCGAGCGCGATATCTCGCCGCGAAGCTCCAATCTAATTGGCATGCGCGGCACCTCCCGCCTTGTCTTCGCCATCGATACCCGCCATCAGCAAACCAATTTCATCAACGGTCAATTCTTCGGCCGGCCGGGGCGCCGACAGTCTGCCTTCGCAAATGACGGAGATTCGATCCGAAATTTCGAATAGTTCTTCCAGATCCTGCGAAATCACCAATACGGCAGCCCCATTTGCCGCCAAATCCAATAGCGATTGACGAATCGCCGCCGCCGAGCCCGCATCGACGCCCCAAGTCGGCTGCAAGGCGACAATAACGCCGGGATTCTGAAGGATCTCCCTGCCAAATATAAATTTCTGCAAATTACCGCCCGAGAGACTGGCCGCCGTGCGCTCGACCCCCGGTGTCTTCACTTTGAAATCGGTGACGATGTCGGATGCGTATTTCATCGATTTCGGAAATTTGATAAAGCCCCTCGAGATTAAATTCATCCGTTTGGAGCCGGACAGGAAACCGTTTTCCCAAAGGGACATCTCCGGCACCGCGCCATGGCCAAGGCGCTCTTCGGGAACAAATCCCAATCCGGCCGAGCGCCGCTCCGCCGGCCCCGAATGGCCGACCGCGTCATTGCCAATGATGACCGTATTCGGATCATCGACCAAAATTTCGCCGCTTAATACTGCCATCAATTCGAGCTGACCATTTCCGGCGATACCGGCAATGCCCAGAATCTCGCCGGTATGGACTTGCAAATTTATTTCCTTGAGATCGACGCCATGCTGATCCGAGGACTCGAGACTTAGATCGCGCACGACCAAATGCGGCGCGCCTTCTATTGTATTTTCGGGTTTCTCCGGGCTCACCAGATTTTCGCCCATCATCATTTCGGCCATGCTGCGGGGCGACTCTTCCGATGGGATACAATTATCGACGACTTCGCCCATGCGCATGATAGTCGCCACATGGCAGAGTTCTTTGATCTCCTGAAGTTTGTGGCTGATATAGAGGATTGACACGCCTTCGTCCGACAACCGACGCAGTGTTTTGAACAATTCTTCCACCTCCTGCGGTGTCAAAACCGAGGTCGGTTCATCCATAATCAGGAGTTTCGGGCTTTGCAGCAAGCAGCGGACCACTTCAATCCGTTGACGCTCACCTACCGACAACGTGTGGACATAGCGAGCCGGATCAAGTGGCAATCCATATTGCGCCGAAACCTCGCGAACGCGCCGGTTAAGATTGCCGCGCGCCAGCTCAGGTGAAATGCCGATGGCGATGTTCTCTTCGACGGTCAAGGCGTCGAAGAGAGAAAAATGTTGGAACACCATGCCGATGCCGAGTTTGCGCGCCGAATTTGGATTTGGGATGACCATATCCTTGCCCTCCCATTTGAGCGTGCCCGAATCCGCCCTCTGCACGCCGTAGATAAATTTGACGAGCGTGCTTTTGCCGGCGCCGTTTTCACCCAACAAGGCATGAATCTCTCCCGGCATGATCTTGAGGCTGACATTGTTATTGGCGATCACGCCTGGGTAAGTCTTGGTGATGCCGTTTAGTTCAATTCGCGCTGTCTCGGTCATTAATTCTACCCTGTTATTCGGTGTTTGCCGCGGCGCCCCTCATAATTATCGACTGCATTCAGTATTGCCTCTGGTGTCGCCGGTGCGTTTAAATTCGGCATCTTACGGCCACCGCCCAAGCGGGCAACCGCGTCGCGGATCGCCAGCCAAACCGACAATGCCAGCATCAAGGGCGGCTCGCCAACCGCCTTGGATCGATAAACCGTCGGCACCCGGTTGGGCGCGTCTTCCAAGATATGAATGTTGAATTCCGGCGGAACGTCACGGCTCCCCGGAATTTTGTAGGTGGACGGCCCGTGGGTCAGGAGCCGCCCCTTGTCATCCCAGACCAGTTCCTCGGAAGTGAGCCAACCCATGCCTTGCACGAAGGCGCCTTCGATCTGGCCGAAATCGATGCGCGGGTTCAAGGATTTGCCGCAATCTTGAAGGATATCGGTCCTCAAAGTCCGCTGCTCACCGGTCAGCGTGTCGATCACCACTTCGGAAACTGCGACACCGTAACTGAAATAGTAAAAGGGCGAGCCGGTGCAGGTAATCGGATCCCAATGAATATCCGGCGTTTGATAATATCCTGTCGCGGACAGGGATTCGCGCTGTTCCCAGGTCATCTGCGCCGCCTCGGCGAAGGACAGGCTTTCATTTCCGGCATAGACTCTATTCTGGCGGAACTCGATTTCTTCGGGCGCAACGCCAAAATGTCCGGCGGCGACGCGGGTCATCCGCGTCTTAATTTTGTTGGTCGCATCATAAGCCGCCATGCCGTTCAAATCGGAACCGGAAGAAGCAGCCGTCGCCGATGTATTCGGCACTTTGTCGGTCCGAGTTGAGGAAATTTTGATATTGTCGATATCGATCTGGAACTCGGTCGCTACAACTTGGGCAACTTTTACAAATAAACCCTGACCCATTTCGGTGCCGCCGTGATTGAGGTGCACGCTGCCGTCGGTGTAAACGTGAACCAGCGCACCCGCCTGATTGAGCGCCGGCATGTTGAAGGAAATGCCGAACTTGATCGGCATCATGGCGATGCCTTTTTTGAGAACAGGGTTCTCCTCGTTGAAACGCTCGACGGCTTGCACGCGGCCGGGATAATCGATCTCTTTTGACAATAGCTCGACCAGCTTTTCGACAATATTGTCGGTAATCTTCTGGCCATAGGGCGTCAGATTGCGCTCTTTGTCGCCGTAGTAATTTACGGAGCGAACCGCGTCGAGTGATTGACCCAGATGCCGGGCGATGTGTTCCAAAACGGTTTCAATGACCAGCATGCCCTGTGGACCGCCGAATCCACGGAAGGCCGTATTTGAGACCGTATTGGTCTTGCACGGCAGCCCGCGGAACCGTGCATTCTCCAGGAAATAGCAGTTGTCGGCATGACATAATGCTCTTGCCAGGACACCGGAACTAAGATCGGCGACGTTGCCCGACCGCATCGCCATTTCGATATCGACGCCATCGATCCGGCCGTTATCGTCAAAGCCAACATCGTAACGGAATTCGAAATCATGGCGCTTGCCGGTAATCACCATGTCGTCGTCGCGCCGCAACCGCAGTTTCGCGGGCCGCCCGGTCTTAGAGGCCACCAAGGCGGCAATCGCCGCGATGATCGTCGGCTGGCTTTCCTTGCCGCCGAAGGCACCGCCCATTCGGCGCACTTCAACGGTAATCGCATTCGTCGGCACGTCCAACACATGCGCAACGCCATGCTGCACTTCGGTAGGATGCTGGGTCGAACTGAACACCGTCATATCCTGGTCTTCCGCCGGCAGAGCCAGTGCAACATTGGCTTCAAGATAAAAATGATCCTGGCCGCCACAGCTTATTTCGCCCTGCAACCGATGCGCCGCATTTTCCAAAGCCGTGTCGGGATCGCCCCTGAGGATTGTCGGCGGCGCAGAGGTGAACTGTTTTTTTTCCAGCGCTTCGCGGATAGCCAAGACCGGCTCGAGCTCTTCGTATTCGACAATAACCAGCTTCGCCGCCCGAAATGCCTGGTCATAGGTATCGGCGGCGACCACCGCAATTGGGTGGCCGACATATTCGGCAACAACTTCAGCCAAGACCGGCTCGCCTTCGAATATCGGCGCGATATCGTTGTGACCGGGGATATCCGCCGCCGTCAGGACGGCGGCAACTCCGGATTCCTCGGCCGCTGCCGAGCCATCAACCGATAATATGTTTGCATGCGCATGCGGGGAGATTACCAGAACAATTTCGAGGGTGTCCGGCAAAACCGGCATATCGTCAATATAGATCGCTTCGCCGGTGACATGCTTGACGGCGCTGTCATGTTGAATGTTGTCGTGGGCCGCGCCTATTATGGTGTTGCTGACGTCCATCAGACCGCCATCACTTCCAGGGCTTTGTCTATTCCCGACAAATCGTGATAGAGCCGGAGGAACAGATTTCCGGCGACTTTCGAGCGGTATTCTTTGCCCGCCCGGTGATCGCTGATCGGCGAATAATCCTCGCCAACAGCCGCCGCCGCCGCCAGTGCAGTATCCAATTTCCAGGACTTGCCGGTGAGCGCCGCTTCCGCAGCCGGCGCCCGCTTCGGTGTTGCCGCCATGCCTCCATAGGCGATCCGCGCATCCACGATCTTTTCGCCGTCGATCCCAATCCGGTAGGCGCCGATGACAGCGGAGATATCCTGATCGTAGCGCTTGGAGATTTTAAAGGTGCGAAAATTCTGACCAGGCTTAAGTTTTGGAATTCGGATTTCCTTGATGAACTCGCCGTCTTTGAGGTCGGTCTTTCGGTAATCGAGGAAATAATCTTCAACCGAAATTGCCCGATCGCCCGCTTCTGAATGGAGGACCAACGTTGCATCAAGGGCAATCAAGCAAGGAGGGGTATCGCCAATCGGCGAGGCGTTGCCGACATTTCCGCCAATGGTACCGACATTGCGAATTTGCCGCGAGCCGATCCGTTTGATCATGGTGGCGAACGAAGGGTATAGCCGATCAATATAGGGAAGCGCCTCGGTATAGGTTATCGCTGCACCAATCGTCAACGTATCTCCGTCTTCCCTGATTTCACGCAATTCAATTACCTGCGCGGTGTGAATTACCGTCTTAAACGCTTGGCGGTCCTTACTCACTAAAATTCCGAGGTCGGTGCCGCCGCCGAGTATATGGGCATCAGGGTGCCGGGCGAATAATTCCGCCATTGCGGTCAGATTGGTTGGCGCGAAAAATGACTGACTGCCAATCTGATAGGTATCGCTCGTGTCGACGACCGCCAATTCGTCCACCAATTCGTCGTCATCGCGCGTGCCCAAGCAGGCATCCCGCATCGAGTCGACAATAGGCCGGTAGCCGGTGCAACGGCAAAGGTTGCCGGCCAAGGCGTCATGAATTACTTCGTCCGAGACTTCCTCATTGCTATGGCGGAGCGCAAACATCGACATTATAAAGCCTGGCGTACAAAATCCGCACTGGGTGCCGTCACTTTGAACCATCGCTTCCTGCACCGGATCGAGCAAGCCGTCGTTGCGCTCGGTCAGGCCTTCAACCGTGTAGACGTGCTTGCCATCCAGTTGCGGCACCATAAGCAAACAGGCATTGACCGCCAAGTAAACCGGACGTTCATCAGCCGCATTGGCGATCACGATGGCGCAGGCGCCACAATCACCTTCGGCGCAGCCTTCCTTGGTGCCGGTAAGAACGGCGATCTCGCGTAGATAATCCAATACCGTGGTGGTCGGCGCCACCGCTGCAACTTCGCGTAATTCACCGTTCAAATAGAACTGGACCGCCATAAAGGTCTTTCTCCCTGAGCCGCTTTCAGCGGCGAATTACGAATTCTTTTCCTGCCTCAATTATCATCCGTTTCCGGGTCTGAATGATAGATTAATTTTCGTCGATGGGCATGCCGCGCTTGATCCAGTCGCCGATCCCTTGCCGCTCTTTCTTGGTCATCTTCGTTCGGTTTCCCAGCGGCATGGCATTTGTGAGCACGGCTTGTTTTAGAATTTTGGCGCTGAATTTTTTGATTTCATCAATTGTCTCAAGCTTCACGCCGCCCGGCGCCTCGTCAAAATCTTTATCGGTTGTCTTCGCGGCATGGCAGGACGAACAACGGGTTTGGACGATAGCGAGTACGTCGGTCGCTTCCAGTCGATCGTCTTCGGCGACATTCACTTCTTCGCGATAGCTGATAAAAACCATCAGTGCGGCCATGAATAGTGCTGCCGCCGGCCACTGCCAAACAAGTCGGTTGCCTTTTTGGCCCTCGTTCTTGGCGTTGAAATAGTCCCGGACAATGCCGCCGATTATCAGTACCAATGCCACCACGACCCAGGAATGCCGGTTCGAGAATATCATCGGGAAGTGAGAGCTGATCATCATCAAGAGGACCGGCAGTGTCAGATAATTATTGTGGGTCGAGCGCTGCTTCGCCTCATCGCCCAGTTGCGCCGCCGGCTCCCTGCCAGCGATCAAATCGGCAACGACGATTTTCTGGTTGGGAATGATGATGAAAAAAACGTTCGCCACCATGATCGTTCCGACCAAAGCGCCAACATGAACAAAGGCGCCTCGGCCGCTATAGACATGGGTAAAGCCGTAGGCCGCCAACAGGATCAGGACGAAGACCACCGCCGACAACGCAAGGCCATTTTTGCCGAGCGGTGATTTGCACAGCCAGTCATATATGAACCAGCCGGCAGCAAAGGCGCCTACGCTGATACCGATGGCCTGCCACGGCCTAAGGCGCATCACGTCCGTGTCGATCAGGAAACTCTCGGCGCCCCAGTAATAAATGATGATCATCAGCGCGAAGCCGGAAATCCACGTGAAATACGCTTCCCATTTGAACCAGTGAAGCTCGTCCGGCATTTCTGCCGGGGCGACCTGGTACTTTTGCATCAGGTAAAATCCGCCGCCATGAACGTTCCAGGCTTCGCCCTTGATCGCTTCCGGCAATCCAGCGCGTTTTCGCAGACTGAGATCGAGGAAGATGAAATAGAAGGAAGACCCGATCCAGGCAATCCCGGCGATCAAATGAAGCCACCGGAAAACCAATTCCAACCATTCCGCATAGGCGATTTCGATCATCGGGACAAATCCTTAACTGCCGCGGTAGGTCGAATAGGCGTAGGGTGAGACCAATAGCGGCACATGATAGTGATCGCCCGGCGCCGAAATGCCGAACCTGATCGGCACCACATCAAGAAACGGCAGATCCGGCAAATTTAGATTCTTTGAGGCAAAATATGCGCCAACATGAAAGCGCAGCTCATACGCGCCGGCGGTAAAGTCATCGCCCTCAAGGATCGGCTTGTCACACCGTCCGTCTTCATTGGTTGTAGATTCGCCTAGTGGCGCAAACCCATCGCCGTGACTGACGCCATACAGTTCGATGCGAACGCCGGCGGCGGGACAGCCATGCGCTAAATCCAAAATATGGGTCGTCAATTTACCCAAATTAAAAATGCCTCCATTTTTTGTATCCAAA
>JAYGEH010000018.1:0-3877 GCA_046582475.1 Rhodospirillales bacterium | reverse complement strand
CGGCGGCAGATATTGGATATCGGCAGGACCGAAATCGATCGGCGCGCCCGCCAGCGTCTCCAATTCGCCGAGCGCCCCGGCGGCCAGCAGATCAGCCACATCCGCATATTTATCGCCGAGACGCGCCCCGGCATCGACGATGCCGTCGCCGGAAACAACGCCGTAGCTTTGCTGTCCTGCATGGACGAAGCGTATGAT
Source organism: Rhodospirillales bacterium (assembly GCA_046582475.1). GTDB lineage: Bacteria > Pseudomonadota > Alphaproteobacteria > Rhodospirillales > UBA2165. Next base: position 3,679 of record JAYGEH010000018.1, on the reverse strand, counting down.
TTTCACCTTTTACTCCCTGGCTCTGGGATGCGCATCCCGGTAAACCTCGGTGAGGCGCGCCGCGTCCACCTCGGTATAGCGTTGGGTGGATGACAGGGACGCGTGGCCGAGCAATTCCTGGATGGTGCGCAAATCGCCGCCGCCGGCCAGCAGGTGGGTGGCGAAACTGTGGCGGAGAGCGTGCGGCGTCGCCGTATCGGGCAGGTTCAGCATGACCCGGATTTTGCGCATCTGGCGCTGCACCACGCCGGCATTGAGGCGGCCGCCGCGGGCTCCCACGAACAACGGGTCCTTAGGGCCCAGCCGGTGCGGGCAATGTTCCAAATAAACCTCAATGCGCTCGGCAATCACCGGCAATACCGGCACCACCCGCTGCTTGTTGCCTTTGCCGGTTATCACCAGCGCGCCGCTGCTCCCGCTACTCGGTTCGGGCGCATCACCCCTGTTTAGCCCAAGCGCTTCCGAGATGCGCAACCCGCAGCCATATAGAAGGGTGAACAAGGCCCGGTCCCGTGCCGCCAGCCAGGGTTCCTGGTGGCTATCGAAGACCGCTTCCAACGCCTCCAATGCCTCGGCCTCGGACAGGGGTTTGGGAATACTGGCCGGCAGCTTCGGTGTTTTGACGGCTTTTATGGCGGCGTTGCTGGCCAGGCCCCGGCGCTCCAGAAAGCGGAAAAAATTGCGCAACGACGATAGCGCCCGGGCGGTTGATGTGCGCGATACGCCTTCGCCCGCGCGCCGCGCCAGGTACCCCCGGAAATCGGCCAGCCCGAGGGCGGCGAAATCGGTGAGGCCCGGTGCGTGGCCGAGATGCGCGGCGAGGTAGGCACAAAAGGCGGCCAAATCGCGGCCGTAACCATCCACCGTGTGGGCGGAGCAATTGCGCTCCACCTCCATCCAGCGCCACCAATCACCGATGGCGCGCCTAAGGGCGGGCTCGGCAATGGTGTCGATTTGGGCGGCCATGGCCCGGCCGCCTCAGCCTTTCGACAGCCAGCGGCGCAGGCACAATTCGGCGACCCGCGCCAGGAAATTGACCAGATCGGAGCCCTGGCCGGGATGGAAGGCGCCCCGCTCGCGGGCGCCGAGGGCGAGGATGCCGACCGGCAGATTGTCGCCCGCATTGATGCGCACATAGGCGGCCGAGCGTACCAGGCCGGACGTTTCGCCGAACACGGCGCCGTCGTCGCTGGTCTCTTCGAGAAGCGCAAACGGCGTGTCGGCGCCGCCGAGAAGCGCGTCCACCGAGCCCGGCGCCAGCCATTGAATTTCGCCCGCGCCCAGCGCCTCCGACCCTGTTTCGCCGGTTTCCAGGCACAGCGAAGCCGCATCCACATCCAGCAAAAGGGGCAGATCGAACCGGATCACGTGCAAGATTCGCTCCAAACTGTCGGCGCCGAGAAGCGCCATGACGCCGGCATGGGTGCGCGTCTGAATCAGGATGTTGGAGCGCGTTGTCGAGATCAACAGGTTGGCGGCGTCGCGCAAATCCTGGGATTCTTCGCGCAGCCGTTCCAGCATCACGCTTTGCAGATCGACCACCTCCTCGCCGTCCCATCTGGACAGCCGCGTCAGGTCCTGCAAAAGCTCGGGCCGCTCGCTCAGAAATTTCGGATGGTCGCGCAAATACTGGGCGACCGCTTCCGCTTCCGGATCGTTCCCGGATTTGCTCCGGGGCTCCTCGTCCGGGTCCTGGAATTCAACGTCGTCGCCGCTGGCCGTCATAGCATCCGCCTTTCCCAAGTTTCCACCGCAATCATTCGGGCGATTCGCCCAGCGATGCAACGGAATTAACCCACCCAGGTTAAAGAATCGTTTGCCCGGTTTTCTCCCAATCGGCGAGGAAGGCAGCCAGGCCCTTATCGGTCAGAGGATGATTGTAAAGCTGGCTGAGGATTTTTGGCGGGATGGTGACCACATCGGCGCCGAGGCGCGCGGCTTCGACCACATGCATGGGGTGACGGACGGAGGCCACCAGAACCTGGGTCTCGAAATCCGGGTAGTTGGCGTAAATCTCGCAAATGTCCGAGATCAGCCCCATGCCGTCGGTGCCGGTATCGTCGAGCCGGCCGATGAAGGGCGAGACAAACGTGGCCCCGGCCTTGGCCGCCAAAATGGCCTGCGCCGCCGAAAAACAGAGGGTCACATTGACCATGCTGCCTGCGTCGGCGAGGGCCTTGCAGGCGCTGAGGCCATCCACCGTCAACGGCACCTTAACCGCCACATTTTCGGCGATGGCAGCCAGTTTGCGCCCTTCCTCGATCATCCCATCGGCATCGGTGGCGGTCACCTCGGCGCTGATCGGGCCGGGCACGATGGCGCAAATCTCGGCGATGATCTCGGTGAAGGAGCGGCCGGTTTTGGCGACCAGGGACGGATTGGTGGTCACGCCGTCGACCATGCCGGTTTCGGCCAGGCGGCGGATCTCATCGATATCGGCGGTGTCGATAAAAAACTTCATCGGTAATTCTCCTGATGTAAATTGCTGGCCCGGGCCGATAGCGGGCCACGCTGGCGCCAAATAATATTGCCGGCGGAGCGAGGGCGGGGATTTGTTTCCGCATCGCTTCTGGCTAGAGTGTATCCCATGCCCCAGGCGAATTCCATACACGACCAGGCCGTCCCGGCAGCAAACGAAGCCCGCGTGACCGTGCTGTTGCCGCTGCCGCTGGGGCGCGGCTACACCTATGGAGTGCCGGACGGGTTGGATTTGGCGCCCGGTGATTTCGTCGCCGTGCCCTTGGGTCCGCGCACCGTCAACGGCGTGGTTTGGGACCGCGAACCCGATGCGGTGCCCGCGGGCAAATTGAAATCGGTGCTGGAACGGCTCCCCGCCCCGCCCTTGCCGGATGTGTCGCGCCGCTTCGTCGAATGGGTGGCCGGCTACAACATGGCGTCCTGGGGGCCGGTCCTGAAAATGGCCATGAGCGTGCCGGCGGCGCTGCAAGCGGAAAAGCCGGTGCGCGCCTACGCACCAGCGCCCGATCCGCCGGAATTCAAAATGACCAAGGCACGGCAACGGGTGCTCCGTGTCCTCGCCGAGGGTCCGCCCCGCACGCCCGCCGATATCGCCGCCGAGGCCGGCACCGGGCCCAGCGTGGTCAAGGGCCTGGCCGACGCCGGGGTTCTGCTGCGCGCCGATCTGCCGGCAGCCCCGGCCTTCGAGATTCCCGATTGGGCGGCACCGGGACCAAAGCTTTCGCCCGATCAGCAATCGGCCGCGGACGCTATTTCGGCCGACGTGAAAAGCGGCGGCTTCCGGGTTAGCGTGATCGAAGGGGTGCCGGGCTCGGGCAAGACCGAAGTGTATCTGGAGGCCGTGGCCGCCGCCCTTGAACAGGGCAAACAGGCGCTGGTGATGCTGCCCGAAATCGCCCTCTCGGCCCAATGGCTGCAACGCTTCCGGACCCGTTTCGGCGTGCCGCCGGCGGTCTGGCATTCGGACTTGACCGGCGTTCAGCGGCGCAACACCTGGCGCGCCGTGGCCAATGGTCAGGCGCGGGTGGTGGTCGGCGCCCGTTCGTCCCTGTTCTTGCCCTTTCCCGATTTGGGCGTGATCGCCGTCGATGAAGAACACGACCAATCCTTCAAGCAGGATGAGGGGGTCATCTATAATGCCCGCGACATGGCCGTGGTGCGCGCCCAATTGGGCGAAATTCCGGCCATTCTGGTGACCGCC
>JAYGEH010000003.1:0-3334 GCA_046582475.1 Rhodospirillales bacterium | reverse complement strand
GGCGCGCATCTTCAACAACATGGCGACGCGCATGCTGCAGGTGTCGATCGGCTGGGAGGTGTGGCGCATCACCCAGAGCGAATTGATGCTCGGCTATGTGGGCCTCGCCATGTTCCTGCCCAACATGCTGTTTTTCCTGGTGTCCGGCGAAACCGCCGACCGGTATCCCAGGCGCCGCATCCTGGCCATCGCCTATGGCTTTCAGGCGCTGGTCGCCGCCGCCATATTGCTGGCCTTCAGCGGCGATGATCCGGCCATGGGCCTGGTCTTGTTCCTGTTGTTCCTGATGGGCACCGGGCGATCGTTTGCACAGCCGGCCACCCTGGCTCTGATCCCCAACCTGGTGCCCAAGGAGACCTTTCCCAACGCCGTCGCCTGGGCCAATTCGGGCCAGCATGTGTCGACCATCATCGGCCCGGTGCTGGGCGGCTTCCTGATCGAATACGGCAGCCCCACCGGGTTCGGCGCCACCCTGGCTTTTGCCACGGTCACCGGGATTATCGGTCTCGCCGCCCTGGCCATATTTCTGATCCGCTCCACCACCCAGACCCTGAACCGCCAGCCGGTGACACTGGAGACCATTTTCGCCGGCGCCAAATTCATCTGGAACCGGCAGATCATATTGGGCGCCATCACCTTGGATCTGTTCGCCGTACTGCTGGGCGGTGCCACGGCGCTGTTTCCGGTGTTCGCCACCGACATCCTGCATCTGGGCGCCAGCGGCCTCGGGCTTTTGCATTCGGCCTTCGCGGTCGGCGCCGTCGGCTGTGCCCTGGTGCTGACCCAATTGCCGGTACGGCGCCGCGCCGGCGTCAAATTCTTCGCCGCCGTCGGGCTCTACGGCATCGGCATTATCACCTTCGGGCTATCGGAAATCGTCTGGCTGTCGCTGGCGGCGCTGACCCTGGCCGGCGCCTCCGACATGGTGTCGGTGTTCATCCGCCACAACATGATCCAGTTCGCGACGCCGGACGATATGCGTGGCCGCGTGATGGCGGTGCACGGCGTATTCACCGGCGGTTCCGGCCAATTGGGCGAGTTCGAGAGCGGCGCCGTCGCCGCGTTCATCGGCCCGGTGGGCTCGGTGGTGGTCGGCGGCATCGGCACCATCTGCGTGGCGCTCATCTTCGCCAAATATTTCCCGAGCTTGCGCCGGGTCGATGCCTTGGAGGCGGATCATGTGATGGAGGCTTCGGAGAAGGCGGCGGCGGAGGCGCAAGGGGCATAGCCCACTTAGGCGTGGCCGGATTGGCCATGTGGGCGTCCGGCTTGGCACCTGGGCTGCTTCCTGACGATTGGTTGGCGTAACGGCGACGACGGATGGCCAATACAGAAATTCTGTGTTTACGGAATGGGCGCCGAGGTCTGGTTTTGGGGCACCAGCGGACATTAAGCGCTCTCAGAAACAGCGATATTGGTGCAAAGAGATGTCTTCGGATGGAAGCCGTCCACTGCATCAGGAGCGGAATTTGGAACACTTCTAGTCGTCTACATTAATTGTTGTTACCCTTTATGGTCAGAAGAGCACAAATTGGCTCGGCGAAAGATATATCTTCTCCTGCTGGATATTCGTACCACTCACGGATCAGGTCAAAACATATGCATTCGACAAAGTTCATGATTTTGATTCTTGGCGCAATTGCACTGAGCGCCGTGGCCAAGGCCGGCGAATATAAACTCGCACAAACGGTATATCCGGGAAAATACGCTCCGGATCCATTGGTCGTGAAAATGGGAGAGCTTGTCAGGCTCCTGGTGACAACCAGGGATGATGAACATGTGAACCGTGTGAGCATCTTGCCCTGGGTGAAGGCGTCCGACACTTTGGAGACCGGAAAAATCACAGTCATCGAGTTTACCCCCGACAGAATTGGCGACTTCAAGATCCGAAATATCGGTCACGGATTCACAGGGATCCTCAGGGTTGTCAAATAGGAGGGAGAAAATTGTAATGATAGGATTGGGAATATTTGGGTGGCGCGTACGGTCGCTGACCGTCTTTGGCCTCGCTCTCGTGGCTCTTTTGTCATCGACGCAGGGGACAACAAGTTCTCTGGCAGGCGAAATCGGGGCGGTCGCGCCCGGCTGGGATATCCCCAGGCAACTGACTAAGGGCATTCGGGTAAACACGGCCCAGTTCTTGCCCGATGGCAGATTGTTAATCTCCGGCAACGATTCCGTCATTGTTCTCAATGCCGACGGCACCAACCGACACAAGCTCTTTTCCCACAAAGGTGTGCGGCGCGCAAATATGAGCCCGCTTGGCGGTAGCATCGTTCTCGACAACGACTTCGACATCTTCTTGGCCGATCCGGCCGGAGTTCGTATCAGGCCAATCGCAAACGACCCCGATCTGTTCGAGTTCGCGACTTCGTTTACACCTAACGGCCGACATATCACCTACGTGACCATTGACGACGCCACGACAACCTATGGAATTTGGATCATGAATCCGAACGGCACCAACAAGCAGAACCTCCTGACTAGAAAAAAGCTGGCCTTCCGCCATCCCAGGCAGAGTCCGCTCGGAGGCGTTATTTCCTTCTTCTCCGTTGGCCCTGGGGTCCAGCCACGGATTTGGCTGTTGGACAAGCGGGGCGGCCAAATTACCCCTCTGACGAACCCCGAGTCTGATGGTATCTCGCGGCAAGCGAGCTGGCGCAGCGACGGTCAAATCCTTGCCTATTCATCAAGGAAGTTCGGAGACTTTGACATTTGGGTGATGGACGCCGATGGCCGAAATAAATCGCGGATCACCAATCTAAAGGGCAACGAGGCGAAACCTGCATGGAGTCCCGACGGCAATGCGATTGCATTTCTTTGCTCGCGTTGCGATGGCACGCCGGGGAGTGACCTCTATATCATCCAGCGGCGATGAACGCATCGTCCCTGCATGCCTACCAACGGGCCATTATCGGGGTTCATCTGATAGAGCCACGATCACCGAAATCTCAAAACTTCAGCGCTTCCCTCTGCCCGAGAAAATCCTGACACGGATAATAAATAAAGTTCGTGCGAGCAGGTCGGAGGCCTAGCGCGTTATTCTGTTAAATGGAACCATTTGACCGGGATGATTTTGCCCCGTGGCGAGAAGCGCGTCGCATGGCGATGCATTGGCATCGGCAAAGACGTGCGACGATGTCCACGGGTCAAAAGCACCCGGCCTTCGGTGGGTCAAATCGGCTCCCCAGGGGCGCCCCGGCGCTTGCCCGATGCAAAGGCATCGCGCGGCGCACCGCGCCTACCCGGAAAACCGATTTGTTCCCATCAAATTGATTCCATTTAACAGAATAACGCGCTAGGTAGTTTCTGAGATTTTTGGTTGTTCGAGTAC
>JAYGEH010000394.1:0-3846 GCA_046582475.1 Rhodospirillales bacterium | reverse complement strand
CGCATCGAGCTTCGCCATCAGCCCCTCGGCATCGCCACCCAGGAGCGGATGCAGGCTCGGATTGTCACGGCCTGGAACCTGGATCGCCAACAGCCAGCTGTTCTTGCTCAGCTCAAGCGCCGCACAAATAGACTGCTCGTTGGAAGTCGCTGTAGAATTTACCATCATCGGATCGCTCCTTCAGATCACCGTTAAAAGGGAGAAGGAGCACGAGGCCGCATCCTTCAGCCTTATAGCATCTTTACACTCAATAGCGGACTCTTTCGGCCATTGGCTACTATGTCTTCTCCTGACCCAATGCGGAAATTCAATGGCATCCGGTTTCGTGTTGAATCAAATATCGCCTTCCCCCTTCACCTAATTGACCGATTTTGCTCGGAATTGAGAGCATTTGATTCCTATTGATCGACCTCGATATCCTATCCCGTCGGCCTGATGGAACACGATTGAGACCCGGATTGTGATGCTGAGGCTCATCGGCTCAGTTCAAGGCATTGCTTGGCGCAATAAATCTAGTGGGCGCTATTCTCAGCCGTTTCCGTCTGCCGGAAAGCCAGCACGTGCCAAGCCAGGAAGGAGATGGCAAACGCCGTCGCGCTCCAATGGATGAGCGGATCGGTAATGATGATCAACACTCCCAATAGTAGCCGGACCACAATTTCCCATATGGGTAGCCGGCGTTGGTCAAAGCCGATAACCGCGCTCGAGACGAGATAAATCACCACGAGCAGACGGGACATAATTGATAAAAACGGCAACCACTCAAATTGTGTCCCCGACTCCTCAACGATGAGAATGACCGGATAGAAGGCAAATACAAAGGGGACCACAAATTTCACCAGTCCGATGCGCATGGCGTAGACGGCCGTCAACATCGGCGGCCCGCCGGCGATTGACGCCGCCGCATAGGCCGCGATCGCCACCGGCGGTGTGATCGACGAGGCAACGCTGTAATAAAGCACGAAGAGATGGGCGACCAGCACCGACAGACCCAGCTTGGTAAGAGCCGGCCCCAAAATAAGGATCACGGTAAGGTAAGCGGGCAAAGTCGGAACGCCCATGCTCAACATAAGCGCCGCCAGGGCGGCAATCATTAAGGTGATTACGAGTTCTGATCCCGCTGCCTGGCCGACCAGCAAGGTGAAATCATTTGGCAATCCGGTCGCCGCCAGAACGGCCACGATGATCCCGACGACCGCCACCGACATCAGGAGCTCGCTAAACTGCCGGCCACCGTTCGCGAACGCATTCAAAATAAGGATCGGCGTTTTCCTGACTTCCGGATTGAGAAAGCTAAGCGGAATGAGAACCGTCAGCGCGATATTGCCGGCGCCGGCCGGTGAAAATCCGGACAGCAGGGCCAACACCACTGTCACGATCGGAACGAACACCAGGATCAGATTGTAATAGTCTTGCCGGCGAACGACGAGATCGGCGTCTGTGTCCGATAAATCGGCAACCGCTTCAATGCCAAGCCGCCTCGATTCAAAAACAACGCTGGCGAACAGGCTGGCGTAGTAGGCCAAGGCCGGAATGAGCGCAGCAATAATGATATGGAGGTAGGGAATTTCGGTGAGATCGGCCATCACCAGCGCTGCCGCGCCCATGACCGGAGGCATGATCTGGCCGGCACTGGAAGCCGTCGCTTCAACGCCGCCGGCAAATGCCCGATGAAATCCTCTGCGTATGATCATCGGTATTGTGATCACACCGGTGGCCACCACATTGGTTACGGCGCCTCCCGACATGGTGCCGAACAAGGCGGACGCAACGATTGCCGCGTGGGCAGGGCCGCCACGCAGCCGGCGGGTGAAATGGAACGCTATTTTAATAAGCGAACGGGCGCCTCCCGTGCGTTCAAGCATTGCGCCCAAGAGAACAAAGGGAAAGGCGGTGAATATAAGAATGGCGGTGATGCCGCCGACGATGCCCTCGCCGAGATTAAACCACAGATCTTCGGCCGAACTGCTCACGATATCGAATGGCGCCGTCCTGAAAATACCGGGCCAATAGGGTCCGGTGAAATAATAAAACAGTGCGACAATGCCGACGATCGCCAGCGCCGCTCCCCAGACACGCCAGCAAAGTATGATGAACGCGGCCGACGCGATGAGCGCTATGGCAGCATGGGAACCCTCGAAAACGACCATCGAATCCAACATTTCCAGCATATCGACGGAAAATCGCCACAAGGCAAATGTAATCACGCAGAGAATTAAGAGATCGAGGGCCAGGCCAGTGCTTTTTAGGCCGGGACGGCTCTTTGCCCAGCCAACCGCAAAGGAAAAACGCAAAATAACAACGAGCACGGCCGCTCCGAGCATCAGCGGCCGGATAATTTCAGGCACGAACGGACCCATCCTCGGAACAATCCAGTAGCTCGGATAGGAATTGGCCAGTCCGACAAACGCGACAATCAAGCTCACTAGGTAAATCGAATTTTGGCGCCAGTCTCTTTTTACACCGGCCTGCGTGTCGTTATTCATATTTGTTAGTTCATTCCCGATTAGCGATCAGGGCTGGCTCGGCCAACCGCGCCAGCCCTGATTATCTGTTGGTTAGCCCTTAAGGAATAAGACGGGCGGGAATTTTGAAGCCGATTTCTTTATAATATTTAACGGCGCCGGGGTGCAGCGGCACGTTGACACCAGCTAAGGGATTGGCCTTGCTCAAAGTCTTCAAAACAGCGGCGCTGTTATGAATTTCATCCAAATTTGCCCACATCGCCTTGAGCATTTTGTAGATGAGATCGTCATCCAAATTCTTACGCACCAGGATAAAGCTGTTGGCGGCAGTCGTCCGGACATCACCGCCGATCTGATTGGTGTACGTGCCGGCAGGAATGGTGGCGTTCTCATTCATCAGCTGCTCGATCATGACTTTCTGCCATTTTTTGCTGTCGGCGGCGGTGCCGGCCCCAAGCAGGACAAACTTTTGCTTGGCGCCAATTTGGTTGATGACGGCGGAGCCAACGGCCGTTGCCCGCATGAAAACATCAATCTGTCCGTCGAGCATGGCCTGCATGCCCTGCCCCCAGGGAAGCCTGATAACCTCGAAATCTTTTTTCGCCGTATAACCTGTCACAACGTTCAAATAGGAACTGACTTGGGTGTAAAAACCACCAGCAGGCGGGCCCATATAAACCCGTTTGCCTTTAATGTCGGCGAGGGTTTTGATGCCGGATTTCTGCCAGGCGATAATATGGATGGCGCTCGCTGGAAAACCGAATATTGAACTCATTGAATTGTAGGCTTTATTGGCTTTCTTTTTCAGTTTTTTATACATGCGTTTGCCGTTTTTAAGCCACGGCGAGATCTGGGGGACGAAATGAATCATATCCAGATCGTCGGTGCCAAATTTAAGGACCGACCGGGTTAAGGTTTGGCCGGTGTTAATTTGCAGCGAGACGCCGATTTCTCGCGGAAATATTTTTCCCATAACGGTCAGTAATATGGCCGGCGATCCGGACGGGGCGGTCGCATCGACCCGCAATATTTTGGATTGCGCATTGGCGCCCGAGGCCGCCAGGCTCATGACGAGAGCGGCGACAAGGCTAAGTGACAATATTTTAAAGGATTTCATAACAATTCCTCCTGGTTATGATGATCTATGACTGTACTGTCATTACGCTAGCTAGCGCTAGTACCTAGAATCATAAGTCCGTGAGACATTTTGTCAGTCTTTTTTGTGAAACGGTTGTTTTCCGCCAACAGAACGGCGTTGCCCTTTCATTATAGCTTTCGATGAAGTCGCTGGTGTGGTCGCGTAATTGTGCGATGGCGGTAAAGCTTGCCCCTTTGAGGGATTGTCCGGCCAGGATCGAGAACCAGATTTCCACCTGATTAA
>JAYGEH010000534.1:0-3618 GCA_046582475.1 Rhodospirillales bacterium | reverse complement strand
CAAGATCGAGGCCCCGGGGGCCGACCGAGGCTTTCCAACCTCTCGTCACGGACATATTACGGTATTTATCTTTAGCCGAAAGTTAATTATGGGTTGCTTGTGGAATTTTTCGCCGCATTGTAATAAATTTGCAACACGCTTTAAGGCAAGGAAGGGCTTAACAGTTGCTCGGGAGTGTCACCCTTTTGCTCCGTGTTTACCCCAACCATGGCCCTCCAAGAGGCCCTCTGCGACCCTTTGCGACCCTTTGCCGGGGCCTGGTCGACAACCGCCTGATTCAATTGTTTTTCCTTATTTTCAGCCATTCCTGACGGGAAGGAGCGCCAGCTGGGTAGCTTGGGACAGCCGAGGGGCGGCCCGGGAGGCGGTTTCTCGATTCCCCGAGGAAATCGCCAATAAACTAAAGTAAAAAAGTAGTATTAACAAAAAAGTGAGTGATTTAATAACGACTTATTGAAATATTATTGGGGGACGTGCGATAATTTTCAATGTAATATGTATATAATTTTAAAAAATAAATGCACTATTTTTCTACTATACTTTTATTATTCCTCATTTTTACGTCACGTATATTTGAAGTGTATTTAAATACAAACGTAATTGTTTATTTCTATATTTAATATTGAAATTTCCGGACATTTCCAAAAAGCACTGAAATTGGAGGACATTGCCATGACCATCCGCCAAAGACTGACCACCGCCGCGCTTTTAGGGCTTTTCGGCCTCGCCGCCACCCTGCCCGACGCTTCCGCCGACGCCGATGACGTCCAGTGGGACAAGACCGTTTACGATGTCCAGACTGGCGCCACCGTCGATTTGACAGACACCGACAGCGGCACGCCCCTCGAGGAATCGACCCTTCCCAGCCATATCATCGAGACGATGGAAATCCAGTAGCCCCCCTCCTTCCTTCCTATCGATGACAAAGGGGCCGGTCGGAAAAGTCCGGCTTTTTTTCTTTTTCCGGGGCCGGGAAAGCAGGTAAAAGAGGGAAATGACGGGAGAGACGCGCCTTGGTCCCGGACTCGAAAACTGAAATACAGCGCCTTCTGGATAGCGGCCTGGAAAACCACCAAGTCGGCCGGCTTGAGCCGGCCCAGTCCGCCTACCAACAGATTTTGCGGATGGACCCCAACAACGCGGAAGCAAATTTCCTGTTGGGGACGCTGGCCCATCAGGTCGGGGACAACGCCACGGCGGCGAAGCTCCTAGGCATCGCCATAAAAAACAACCCGGACCGGGCCCCTTACCATAATAACCTTGGGCTCCTATTGGAAGCCGAAGGAAAGGTCGAAGACGCTTCCCGGTCCTATCGCCGCGCCATAGAACTCGAGCCGGATTTTTCGGAAGCCCACAACAATCTCGGCAACGCCTTTAAGGACTTAGGCCAATGGCAAGAGGCCGAGGCGGCCTACCGCAAGGCGTTGACGTTAGAGCCGGATTTCATCGAAGCCCTAAACAATTTCGGCGACATCCTTAGCCACCAGGGGAAGCCCGGCGAAGCCATGGACTGTTATGAAAAGGCAATCCGAATCAATCCGCAGGTTGCCGAGGCCCATTTCAATCTCGGCTGCCTTTACGAGAACCAGGGACAATGGGAACAGGCCATAAGCGCCTATCAGCGGGCCCTTGGGATCGAGCCGGATATTTGGGAGGCGATGTTGAAACTGGGCGGCATTTTCAAAAGCCAGGGCCGGTTCGATGAAGCGATCGAAAAATTTCGCGCCGTCCTGAAAATCTTTCCCCAATGCGTTGACGCCTATTGCAGCCTGTCCGGGTCGCGTACGTATACGGAATACGACGACGAAGTCAGGGCGATGGAGGGCCTGATCCGTCATCCCCAATGCCCGAAAAAGGACAGGATTTCGTTGGCATTCGGTTTGGGTAAAATATTCGACGACCTGAAGGAATTCGACAAGGCGTTCGATTTCTTCTTGGAAGCCAACAAATTGAAAAGGGATAACTATTCCTATTCGCTTTCAGGGGACATCGAATCGTTTCACAAAATTATTGATACCTTCGATGCGGATTTCTTCCTTTCCCGCGAGGGTTACGGCGTCGAGGACGAAACCCCGATTTTCATTATCGGCATGCCGAGGTCCGGCACTTCCCTCACCGAACAAATCCTGTCCAGCCACCCGGAAATACACGGCGCCGGCGAGATTCCCTATTTTCCGGTTATCTGTTTTGCCGACGGCAACTTCGTCAACGAGAAGTTCGTGGCCAATGCCGTTCGCTTGACGGGGCGGCAATTCAAGGAAATGGGCGAGGCCTATATCTCGAAATTAAGGTCCCATTCCGGCTCGGCCCGGTTCATCACCGACAAAATGCCCGAGAACTTCTTCTATGTCGGAATGATCAAGGCGATGATGCCTAACGCCAAGATCATTCACTGCCGCCGCGATCCCATGGACACCTGTCTTTCGAACTTCAAGAATAATTTCGATATCGAAGTCCCCTACGCCTACGACCTCGAAGAACTGGGCGGATACTACAAGACCTATGCCGAGCTGGTTGACCACTGGAAGGCCGTACTCCCAGGTTTCATATACGACGTCCAATACGAAGAACTGGTGTCCGACCCGAAACGGCGAATCGGGGATCTCCTGGACCATTGCGGACTGCCGTTCGACGACGCCTGTCTCAGTTTTCACAAGACGAAGCGGGTGGTACAGACGGCAAGTATGTATCAGGTGCGTCAGCCGATTTATACGACATCAGTCGGTTCCAAGGCCCATTACCAGGATAAGCTGAAGCCCCTGAACGAAGCCCTCGGGTAAGGCTGCGGGGGAATATCTTTCCAACGGTGATGCAATTTGGGTACCATCGCCGTGAATTTGTAGGTTGTCTGGGAAATGTCTTTTAAAGGGCGTTAAAAGCCGGTTCAAAGGCGGGTAAAAACAGCCTAACACTTTGATTCTAAACGAAACAATCCCGAATCCTCATTTAGGACGAAATGTTGCCACTATCTTTGGGAACGAGGCTGATACGATTGCCTTGAAACGGAGGCTCTCCGAGAAGTGTGGATCAAATGGAAAATGACGGCTGATGCAAATTTCTATTGAAATTGCGGAGAAATTTTACGAACAAGGGAGGCTGAACGAGGCCCAGGAAGTCTGTGAACAAATTGTTGCTGGTGACCCCAACGATTTAATTGCTCTCGGTTTGTTGGGCATAATACTCGCGCGACTGGAAAAGCCAGAACAAGCCCTGTCCGTTCTGGAATCCTATGTTTCGAAGGTGCCCGCAGATGCGTACGCCTTCTACAACATGGGATTGATTTACAATAATCTTGACCTGTCGGAGGATGCTATTGAGGCGTTCGCAACAGCCGTCGGAATTTATCCGAATTTTTTGGATGCCTACCTTAAGCTTTCCCAGGCATACCTAGAACTCAGTAAGTCCGATGATGCGGCCCATGCCCTGCGTGATTCAAGCTGGATGATGGAGAAGGAAGCCGCAAAACTCAACTTGAGATTGGCGGAACTTCTATTTGATTTCGGGCAAACATCAAGACGCGCTTAACCTACTATGGGAAATCGCGCCCGGATGCCCGCCCGAGCCTGGAAAATTGTAAGGTTTTCAATATTTCCGACCTTAGGGAATATTGCAAAGGAA
>JAYGEH010000470.1:0-10654 GCA_046582475.1 Rhodospirillales bacterium | reverse complement strand
GATCCAGTCCGCCGTCTTGATGACTTCCAGATTGTGCTCGATGACAATAATGGTATTCCCCTGATCGACCAGCGCCTGCAACACCTCGATCAGCTTTTTCACGTCCTCGAAATGCAGCCCGGTGGTGGGCTCGTCGAGGATATAGAGGGTCTTGCCGGTGGAGCGGCGGCTCAGCTCCTTGGCCAGCTTGACCCGCTGCGCTTCGCCCCCCGACAGGGTGGTCGCCTGCTGGCCGAGATGGATGTAGCCCAAGCCCACCCGGTTGAGGGTCAGCATCTTGTCGCGGATCGACGGCACCGCCTTGAAATACTCCAAACCCTCCTCGACGGTCATGTCGAGCACGTCGGCGATGGACTTGCCGCGAAAGGCGATTTCCAATGTTTCCCGGTTGTAGCGCTTGCCCTTGCACTGATCGCAACGGACGTAGACGTCGGGCAGGAAATGCATCTCGATCTTGATCAGCCCGTCGCCCTGGCAGGCCTCGCAGCGCCCGCCCTTGACGTTGAAGGAAAAGCGCCCGGGCTTGTAACCGCGCGCCTTGGATTCAGGGAGTCCCGCGAACCAGTCGCGGATCGGCGTGAAGGCGCCGGTATAGGTGGCCGGGTTGGAGCGCGGCGTCCGCCCGATGGGGCTTTGGTCGATATCGACAACCTTGTCCAGAAATTCGATGCCGGCGATATGGTCGTGGGCGCCGGGATGGACGCGGGTGCCGTTCAGGCGCCGCGCCAGGGCCTTGTACAAGGTCTCCACCACCAGGGTCGATTTGCCGCCCCCCGATACGCCGGTGATGCAGATGAAGGTGCCGAGGGGAAATTCAGCGGTGACGTTGGCGAGGTTGTTTTCGCGGGCGCCGGCGAGCTTGAGGATCTGCCCCTTATGTCCGGGGCGGCGCTGCTTCGGGATCTCGATCTGGCGGAAGCCGGTCATATATTGCCCGGTGAGGCTTTCCGAAGACGCCATGATTTCTTCCGGCGTGCCGCAAGCCACCATCAGCCCGCCATGGATGCCGGCGCCGGGGCCCATATCGATAACATGGTCGGCGGCGCGGATGGCTTCTTCGTCGTGTTCGACTACAACCACCGAATTGCCAAGATCGCGGAGCCGCATCAAGGTGCCCAGCAGCCGCTCGTTGTCGCGCTGATGCAGGCCGATGGAGGGCTCGTCGAGCACATAGAGGACGCCGGTGAGCCCCGATCCGATTTGCGAGGCGAGGCGGATGCGCTGGCTTTCGCCGCCCGACAGGGTGCGCGACGCCCGCGCCAGGGTGAGGTATTCGAGCCCCACATTTTTCAAAAACCCGAGCCGTTCGTTGATTTCCTTCAAGATGCGCTCGGCGATCTCGTTTTGCTTTTCGCTGAGCCGCTCGTGTAGCCCGGAGAACCAAAGCTGGGATTCGTCGATCGACATGCGCACCACTTCGCCGGCGTGCAGCCCGTCGATCTTGACCGCCAGAGCTTCCGGCTTCAGCCGGTAGCCATCGCAGGCGGCGCAGCCGGAGACGGTCTGATAGCGGTTCAATTCGTCGCGCACCCAGGCACTGTCGGTTTCCTTCCAGCGGCGCTCCATATTGGGGACCACGCCCTCGAACGGTTTCTTGATATCGTAGGCCTGCTTGCCGTCGTTGTAGCGCATGGTGACATTGGTTTTTCCGGTCCCAAACAGGATCACGTTTCGGTGCTTTTTCTTGAGCTTCGACCAGGGCGCGTGCAGATCGAACTTGAAGTGGGCGGCCAGGCTGTCGAGGGTTTGCCGGTAGTATTGGGAGCCCGAATTGGCCCACGGGCCGATGGCGCCCTCGGCCAGGCTCAGGCGGTCGTCGGCGACCACCAGGCCGGGATCGAAAAACATTTGCGTGCCGAGGCCGTCGCAGGCCGGGCAGGCGCCGAACGGATTGTTGAAGGAAAACAGGCGCGGCTCGATTTCTTCGATGGTGAAGCCCGACACCGGGCAGGCGAACTTGGCCGAGAAGGTGACCCGGGCGCCGTCGTCGGCGTCCTCGGTGATGGCCAGGCCGTCGGCCAGCTCCAGCGCCGTCTCGAAACTGTCGGCCAGGCGCTGCTCCAGGCCTTCGCGCACCACCAGCCGGTCGACCACCACTTCGATATCGTGCTTGAAGTTTTTTTCCAAGGTCGGCGCCGCGTCGATTTCGTAGTGCTCGCCGTCCACCTTGACCCGCTGGAAACCCTTCTTCGCCAGGTCCGCCAGTTCGCGCCGGTATTCGCCCTTGCGGCCGCGGGCGATGGGGGCCATCAGGTACAGCCGCGCGCCGTCCTTCATCGCCATCACCCTATCGACCATCTGCGAGACCGACTGCGCCTCGATGGGCAGGCCGGTGGCCGGCGAATAGGGCACGCCGATGCGGGCGTACATGAGGCGCATATAGTCGTAAATCTCGGTCACCGTGCCGACCGTGGAGCGCGGGTTGCGCGACGTGGTCTTCTGCTCGATGGAGATCGCCGGCGACAACCCCTCGATGGAATCCACGTCCGGCTTTTGCATCAGTTCCAGGAACTGGCGGGCATAGGCCGACAGGCTTTCCACATAGCGGCGCTGGCCCTCCGCATAGACGGTATCGAAGGCCAGGGACGATTTGCCCGACCCGGACAGGCCGGTGATCACGGTTAGCGCGTCGCGCGGAATATCGACGTCGATATTTCGCAGATTGTGCTGGCGCGCGCCGCGCACCGCGATGACGGCACCGGCGGCTTGGGAACCGCTTTTCGGGGCTTTTTTTCCGTTGCTTTTGGCCATGCCCTTATATGGCCCGGCCGAACCCAAAAAGCGAGTCTGGAATTGGGGTAATCGGGAAGCCGTTCCTTCTTTACCGCTCTTAAAGTTCTGATCGCTACAATCGGCGTCAATAAATACTGTTATAATTCGCGCGGATGTTTCGAAGGCCGATCCAATGGACATGACCGAAGCCAAATCGAAGACCGGCGGCGAGACGGCGCTGCGCCGCCAGACCGAGCGATTTGATATCAGCGGGGGACTTCGGGCCGGCGCCGGCGGCTACGAAATCCGCCTCCGGTCGCGCCGCGGCGGGCGCAATCACGCGGTCCACACCCATTTCAACCTGATCGCCGATTCGGGCGATTTGATCGAACGGCGGCCGCTGGACGCCCATGCGGCGCGCTTCATCGTCGATAATTTCGAGGCCCGCGGCGACACCGCGTCCTTCGATATTTTCGCCAGCGACCTGGCTGGATCACGGCTTGGCAAGCACCGCCCGGTTGCCGCCGATCCCGGCGCTATCCGCCACCGCCTCACCAGTTCCGAGCAAAGCTATACCGCCACCGGCGCCAAGCTGGCCTATCACCAGCCGATCTTCGACAAATTCCGGGACACCGGCTACGGCAGCATCATCCGCGCCACCATGACCCTGCATCAGGTGTGCGCCTCCAAATGCCCCTATTGTTCGACCATCCGCAGGAACCGGGCGGACGCCGTCACGCTCGATGAAGCCAAGGCGTTCGTGGTCAAACTAGGCGCCGATCAGGAACAATATAACCGGAAGAATTTCGCCGAGTATAACGACCGCTACAGGGAAGCGACGGGCAATCATATCGGCCTTCGCGGGCTCATATTGTCCGGCGGCGGCCAGCCCAACCTCTGGCCCCATTTCGCCGAATTCGTGGATTGGCTTTCCGGTCTCGATATTGATCTCGGGTTGATCACCAACGGCTTCCCGCCCGCCATCGACGACGGCGTCTACCGGCATTTCAAATGGATCCGCCTGTCGATCACGCCGGAAGATGCCTCGCCGCACTATCCCGGCCAGCGCTTCGATGCCCAATATTTGCCCCAATCCATCCGCCACAACGATGCCATCACCGTCGGCCTGTCCTACGTCCATGGGCCCTGGACCGATGACGGCATCCTGTCCCGCATCGATCGCGCCCTGGACGATAACGGCTTCGATTACTGCCGCGTGCTGGCCGATTGCAATCTGACCCGGAGCGCCCAGTTGGCGGCCCACGGGGCACTGGCGGAACGGTTGTTCCAGCTCGGCTTTATCGACGCCGAAGGGCAGCCCTTGAAGCGCATCTTCCACCAGTTGAAATATCACGGCAGCGCCGATGAGGCGGAGGCGCTTTGGGACGGCGGACAATGCTTCTTGCAGGTCTACAACGTATTTTGGGACACCACCGGGCACACCGAATACGGTCACTCGGCCTGCTATCCGTGCGATTCGGTCACCGTCCTGGCCGGCGACGACGAGGCCGAACGCCGTTTCAATGCGGACCGCTGGGGCACCTACGCGAACACAGCGGTTGAAAAGCTGTACACCGAACCGGTGCGCCCGTTTTTCGATCCCCGGCAGAACTGCGCCGCCTGCCTGTTCATGCGCAACAACCGCATGGTCAAGGAGCTGAGCAGCGGCGCGCAAGGGGATTTCACGCCGGCCGAAACCCCCGACCACATAAATTTTCCGTAGATAAGGCAACGCCCCATGGATCAGCTTTACCGGCACATACCGTTCGACCGGGAATATTTCGAATACGGCGCCGTCACCGGGGTATCGGGCTACACCAATTACCGCTGGATGCCGGAGCTGACCTTGCGCATGGCCTACCATCTGGTGCGCCAACTGCCCATCGAAGCGGGGCAAAGCATCTTGGATTTCGGTTGCGCCAAGGGCTATCTGGTAAAAGCCTTGCGCCTGTTTGATTTCGAAGACTACGGCGCCGACATTTCTCGCTACGCCATCGAAAATTGCGACACCGAGGTGCGCGGCTTCTGCCGGCGCATCGAAGACGTCGGCGATCCGGCCCTGTTCCCTCAGGCCTACGACTGGATCGTCGCCAAGGACGTGCTCGAACATGTGGAAGAGGATGATCTGCGCCTGTTCCTTAAACTGGCGGCGCGCCACGCCGGCAATCTGTTCGTGGTCGTGCCGCTGGCCGCCGACGATGATTGCGGCCATTACATCGTTCCGGATTACGACCAGGACGCCACCCATGTGATCGCCAAGTCCCTCGACTGGTGGGCGGATATGTTGGCGAACAGCGGCTGGCGGGTCGATCTGAAGACCACCCATATTATGGGCTGCAAGGAAAACTGGCGGCTGCGCTGGCCCGACGGCAACGGTTTCCTCCGGGCTCGCTCGGCCATTCTTTGAGGCTTCAGCCTTAATGGATATCTCGGTGGTCATCGTGACCCGCAACCGGGCCAAATATCTGGCTGGCGCCTTGCTCAGCCTGGCGGCCCAGGACTTCGACGGCCAGCGTTTCGAAGTGATCGTCGGCGACAACGGCTCCACCGACTCGACTGGGGATGTGGCCGCTTCCCACGCCAAGACCTTCGCCAATTTCCATCATTTCTTCGATCCGCGCCCGGGCCAGATCGTCGGCTGGCACCGGGCGCTGCTGCGCGCCGAGGGCGACGTGGTCGCCTTCATCGACGATGATACGCGCCCCAAGCCGGGATGGCTGGCCGCCATTGCCGCGGCATTCAGCGACGCCGATGTGGGCCTGGCCACCGGCCCGATCGCGCCGGAATTCGAGACCGAGCCGCCCGATTGGCGCAAGCACATGATCCTGGATTTCGAAGGCGGCGTCTGGTCGGCCCATTGGGGAATGCTGGATTTCGGCGATGCGCGGCGCGAAATTCCCGCCGCCTTCGTCTGGGGGCGGAATTTCATCGCCCGCCGCTCGGCCATGCTCGAAGCCGGCGGCTTTCATCCCGGCGGCATGCCGGCGCATCTGTTCCACTTTACCGGCGATGGCGACATGGGCGCCGGCAAGGCCATCGAAGGGCTCGGCCACCGGGTGATCTACGATCCCGGCCTTAGGGTCACCAATATCTTCCAGGCCCACCAGAACGAACGCCAGGAAATCCAGCGTTGGATCTATGGCGAGGGGCTGGTCACGTCTTATGTGTTGATGCGGCGGCTGGCGGCGGGCCATCGGCAAGCCGCATCCGGTGATTTGGCGGATTTGGTGCCCGAAGCCATCGACGCCTACAAGGTGGACCTGGACCGCATCGGCCACGGATATCTCACCAGCCTGGATGATTTGCCCGCGGATTTGCGCAGCGTCATGGAAACGGCGGGGCGGCAGGGGTTCGAAGCCCACCAGCAACATTTTCGCAAGGACGCGGCGTTCCGGGATTGGGTTCTCCGCCCCAACTATTTGGATATCGATCGGTGCTACACGCATCCGGATTTGCATAACCCTGGCTAATACCAAGGATCAGTGATCCTTGGTATTAAACCGCGGGAAGGCGGCGGAAAGCGAATTCGCCGGTTGCCCGACCCTAAAAAATGCTTGGGCTGCGCGGCAACGGTCTTTTCTAGACGCCGCCGGGGGTGTAGGTTAGGGACGCCTTCAAAACCGGAAACGCCGCCGGAGGAACCCATGGCCGAAATGCAGCTCAAAGTCGTCGATATTCAGCAATTGACGGCGGGCATCAAGAAATTCGAGTTTGAAGCCGTGGATGGCGAGGCGCTGCCGGAATGGCAGGCCGGCGCGCATTTGATTTTCGTTCTCGAGGCCCACCTGCATAATTCCTATTCCCTGTCCGGCGATCCCACCGATCGCAATACATATGTGACCGCCGTGCTGCGCGAGGAAAACGGCGCCGGCGGTTCCAAGCATATGCACGACAAGGTCTCCGTCGGCGACGTGCTGACCGTCCAGGGGCCGAGCAATAATTTTCCCCTGGCCGGGGAAGCCCAATCGCATCTGTTGATTGCCGGCGGTATCGGCATCACGCCGATGCTGGCCATGGGCCGGAGCCTGAAGGCCATGGGCGCCGATCGGCATCTGCACTATTGCACCAAATCGCCGGAAGAAACCGCCTACCTGGACGCGGTGAAAGATGTGTTCGGCGACAATCTGACTTTTCATCACGATGGCGGCAATCCGGCCAATGGCATCAAGCTGGTCGACGTGCTGAAAACGCCCGGCGAGGGCGCCCATCTCTATATCTGCGGGCCCACGGGATTACTGAACGCGGCCCGCGAAGCCGCCGGCCATTGGCCCGATGGCAGCGTCCATTTTGAATTGTTCGCCAGCGCAAAACCCGCCGGCGAGGCCGGCGCGGCGACCGAGCCCGGCGGCGACCATGAATTCGAGATCGAGTTGAAGGTCACCGGCAAAACCTTCACCGTGCCCGTCGGCAAGACCATTATGGAAGTTCTCTGGGACAATGATGTCGAGGTTATGTATGCCTGCGAAGAAGGCTGGTGCGGTAATTGCAAGACCGGATTGCTCGGCGGCGCCGTCGATCACCGGGACGAATATCTCGACGATGACGAGCGCGAAAGCAACATCCAGGTCTGCTGTTCTCGGGCCGCCCCCGGCGAGACCAAACTCGTCCTCGATATTTGAAGCCTGCCTGTCGCCGCCTGTCCTGCTGCCGGCACAAAAATTGATTTTAAATTCGGTTGAACAATCCAGCGTCATACCAATATGCCATTTAGAACCAAGTGCAATCTTGGCTGGTCGTTTTCGATCGGAGCCCGATCGTTGGCGGTGATCGAATCAACTGGGAAATAGGGCTTGGATGGTTGCCAGGCACTATATCGATACCGACGTCAATTGCATTTTTATCGAGCATTTTGGCGAGTTTGCTGTCGGTGAAGGTCCTGCGAAATTGTGGGAAATTCTCGCCGACCCGGCGTTCCGTCAGGGCATGAAATTTTTTGTGACACCAGCCGGACCGTGCTGCCCGACGCCTTTGGCTATGCCTATTTCGCCTGCACCAAAAAGCACAGCATGAGCGCGATCGAAGAGCGGATTGGCGGCGCCGATGAGGCTTGGCTGGCCGGCGGCGCACGGGATTTCACTGTCATTCATCAACCGAGCGTCTGCACCAGGCTGACGCCCAAAGGATTACAGCGGCGCCCGTTCCGTACCATCGACAGTGCCTTCGATTGGCTCGGCCTGCCGCTGGATTATCAGATCAGGTTTCTGGCGGCCCTTTGCAATCCCTTCGAGGCGGTGCGAGGCGCGGCGCTTCTTTAGGCGTGGGACCTGACCTTTATTGGCAAGCACCCAAAGACCGGGTAAGCTCGAATTTCGGATTTAAATCGGGAGGTACTGCACATGCGAACTTTTACATCTCTGGCATTAGCGGTCATGCTTGGCTTGGCGCCGGCTGTGGCCTTCGCTCAGGAAAAGATGGATAAATCGACCATGGATACGGTAACCGAGGGCGCCAAAAAAGCCGCCGACGCAGCCGTTGGATTGGTCAAGGAGCATCCCGGTAAATCCACCGGCGTTGTCGCCTGCGGCGTCATCGTCGCGTTTTTCCCGCCGGCTCTGCTGCTTTGCGGCGGCGCCCTGGTGGCTGGCACCGGCGTCGACGTGGTGACCGATTCCGACGAGTAGGGTTGCCCGGCCGGGGGCTATATTGGGCGTGATCGCGCCTCGAAGATGCGGTAGTATTTCGCGCGCACCGCGCGCGCATCGGTTACGGATTCAAAGAAGCAGGGGGCCCCATGGCAGGCAGCGTAAACAAAGTCATTCTCATCGGCAATTTGGGTGCTGATCCGGAAGTAAGATTGTCACAGGACGGCAAGAAGATCGCCAATATGCGCCTGGCCACCACCGAAAGCTGGAAGGACCGGGCAACCGGCGAGCGCCGCGAACGCACCGAGTGGCACCGGGTGGTGTGTTTCTCGGACGGCCTGTCCGGCGTTATCGAGCAATATGTAAAAAAAGGCTCCAAGATCTATGTGGAGGGGCAATTGCGCACGCGCAAATGGCAGGACCAGTCGGGCCAGGACCGCTATACCACCGAGATCGTGCTTGACGGCTTCAACGGCGTCATGACCATGCTTGATAGCCGCGGCGGCGGCGGCGGCGGCGGCGATGCGCCCTCCTATGGCGGCGACGATGACTATGGCGCGCCGTCGGGCGATTCTGGCGGCGGCGGCGGTCCGGTCGGCGACGACCTGGACGACGAGATTCCATTTTAGTCCGCGCCCAATCTCTGATTATTGTGATAGAATGAGGCATGGCCATGCCTCGCACCGATATCCTTGAGCTGTTAAAGCGCGCCGGTAAATCGCCCGACGCCAGCTTTGACATCGGCGAAACCGCGTTGTTTCTGGCCGCGCTCGATGTGGGGGACGCGGACCTCGCCTATTACCGGGAGCATTTGCACACCCTCGCCGCCGATCTGCGTCTGGCGTCGCGCGGCGTCAAAAATCTGCGCGACCGGCTGCGCGCCCTGCGCGATGTCCTCTACCGGTTTCACGGCTATGCGGGCGACCGGGAAACCTATGACGATCCCAAAAACGCCAACCTGATGCAGGTGATCGACCGGCGCAAGGGTTTGCCGGTGGCGCTCGGCGTGCTGGTGATCCATTGCGCCCGCTCCCGGGACTGGGCGGTGTCGGGGGTTAATTTTCCCGGGCATTTTCTGCTGCGCTTTAGCTTCGAGGGCGAAAGCGTCCACGTCGATCCGTTCGAAAAACTGCAACGCTGGGACATGGATGATCTGTCGGCTTCGCTGGCCCGCATATCGGGCGGCAAGCCGCGGCCCAAGGCCGAGCACATCCATTCGGTGCCGGACCGCGAAGTGCTGTTGCGGCTGCAAAATAACATCAAGACCCGCGCCCTCTCGTCCCGGAAAAACGACCGGGCGATCACCATCCTCGAAAGCATGCGGCTGATCGCCCCCGGCCAGTTCGAATTGATCGAGGAATTGACCATGCTGGAGCTGGAAGGCGACCGGGTATCGGCGGCGACCGGCAGGCTGGAAGCTTATCTGGAAAGTGATTTATCGGACCCGGGGCCGGCCGAAGCCTTGCTTCGCCGCATCCGCAACATGCTCAATTAAGTGGCGCCGTTTGCAGCTCAGTTTCACCGAATATGGCCCCGAAGATGGCCCCGAGGATAACCGCCCGCCGCTGTTGATCCTGCACGGCTTGTTCGGCTCGGCCCGTAATTGGGCGCAGATTGCGCGCGCCATGGCCGCCCGGCGCCGGGTGCTGGCCTTGGATCTGCCCAATCACGGCGGCTCGCCCTGGACCGGGGATGCCGGTTATCGGGCCATGGCCTCGGCCGTCGCCGGGTTGATGGCGGGCGAAGGCATCGCCGGCGCCGACATCATGGGACATTCCATGGGCGGCAAGACGGCCATGGCGCTGGCCCTCGAACGCCCCGATTTGGTGCGCCGCCTGGTGGTGGTCGATATCGCGCCGGTCGCTTACGATCATTCCCGCACCCCTGAAATCGATGCCATGCTGGCCTTGCCCCTGGCCCAAATCGCTACCCGCGGCGACGCCGATGAATTGCTGGCCGCCGCCATAGAGGGCGCCCCATTGCGCGCCTTTTTGCTGACCAATCTCGGGCGCGGCGCGGGCGGCTTCGAATGGCGCATCAATCTGGCCGGCTTGAAAGCGGCGCTGCCCGAACTGCACGGCTTTCCGTTCGATCCCGGTGAACGCGTATTCGAAGGGCCCACGTTGTTTGTCGCCGGCGCGCAATCCGGTTATATCGGCCCCGAACATGGGCCCGCCATGGATGGCTTTTTTCCGGCCCGCAGCACGCAACGGATCGATGGCGCCGGCCACTGGGTGCATGCGGATGATCCGGCGGCGCTGCTGGCGGCGGTGGAAGTCTTTTTGGATTAATACCAACCTGCACAAATAAACACCCCTTGTGACGGCTTTGCGCGGTTTCCGGTTAGGAGCGTGCCGCGC
>JAYGEH010000384.1:0-9592 GCA_046582475.1 Rhodospirillales bacterium | reverse complement strand
CGGCGGCCACCGGCGTGGTCCAGAAGAACGGCGCCAGCGGCGCGATCAGGAATGCGCCGATCAGGGGCGGGTAGGCGGCGGCCACGATCTGCGGCGTGTAGGCGGCCAGCTTGCGGTTGGCGATGTAAAAAAGGCCGATGGAAATTCCCGCCGCCATCCCGATAATATAGCCCTTGGGATCGCCCTCAAAAGCCGGCCGCAGGATCAGCAATATGCCGAGAAATCCGATGATGACGGCGATGGTGCGGCGCACTCCGAGGGCTTCGCCGAGGACCACGGGCGAGAGCGCGGTCACCACCAGGGGCGCCAGGAATATCATCGCCGTGGCGTCGGCCAATGCGATATAGCGCACCGCCCAATAGAAGCAGCCGACACCGATGATCAAGGCCGTAGCGCGGGCGATTTGCGGGCCCAGGGGCCGTGGCAGCAATATGGAAAGGCCATAGCGGCTGACGATCACCGGAAGCAAGACCAGGCAGGCGAACACCACCTGCATCCAAAGCAGCATCAAGGGCTCGTAGCCGCCGGACAATAGCTTGGCGAAGCCGTCCTTGATGCCGTTGAATATCAGCGCCGCGGTCATCAGCGACGCGCCGATCAGGGGACTGGATTTGGTCATTCAGGCCGCGGGCTGTGGGCGCCGGTCAAAGCCAAAATTGCAGCCAATGTCCGAGCGGCCCCTTGGCGTTGACCATATCGGCCCGCTGCAATCGGATTTTAAAACTGTCTTCATCCTTGACCAGGTTATAGCATGTCCTCTTGGGGCACTGGTCCGCGCTTGATCCCGGGTATTTGCCGGTTGACGGGAGGCGCGCCAAGAGCATTCTATGAAAAGCAAATTTCCCAGTCATTGTAAAGAGAGAGGATATACTGGTGAAGGGCTCCGAGCTGCCGCAATATTGGGAAGGCGCCGACCGCATTTTCCGGGATTCCGGCCTGTGGCTGGACGAGACCGCGATCGATTGGATCGCGCGCGCCACCGCCGCCAATCCCGATAGGATCGCCATCAGTGGCGGCGGCGCCGAAATCAGCTTCGCCGAACTTAAAATCCAAGTGGATGATTTGGCCGGCGGGCTGGTGTCCTTGGGCCTCGGACGCGGCGACGTGATCGCCGTGCAACTGCCCAACAGCGCCGAATTCATCCTGTCGTTCCTGGCAATCACCCGCATTGGCGGGGTGATGCAGACCATCCACCTGCCCTACCGGGCCGCCGAGCTGGAAGGGCTATTGGCCCATTCGGGTGCCCGCGCCGTCATCTGCCTCGGCGAATTCAAGGACTATCCGTTGGCCGAAACCCATGCCGGGCTGCGCGGCAAGCTGCCGGGCCTGGATTTCGTCGTGGGATTGGGCGCGCCCGTGGATGGCGCGATCCCCTTCGCCGATCTTTACGGCACCGGAACGCCGGCGCCGGATGCAAGGCTGTCCGCCGACGATCCGCAATTGATCCTCTATACCTCCGGCACCACGTCCAGCCCCAAGGCGGTCGCCGTCAACGCCCATCCGTTTGGCTCCAACGCCCGCCAAGCGGTCCAGGAATTCGAACTCACGGATGTCGATATCATCCTCAGCCCGGCGCCCTTCAGCCATCTCTATGGCCTGTTCTCGTTGCAGATCGGCCTTTGCGCCGGGGTCACGACGCATGTGCTGCCCGCCTTCACGCCACCCGATTTCATCGCCGCCCTGGAAACCGCCCAAGCCACCATGCTGTTCACCGGCCCTGCCCACCACGCCGCCTGCCGGCAGGCCGGGCTTTTGGACCGCGCCGATCTAAGTTCGGTACGGCTGGTCATATGTTCCGGCAGCCCATGCCCGCCCGATTTGGCCGAATATGTGGACGGCAAACTGCCGAACGGCAAATTCCTGCAGCTTTGGGGCATGACCGAAACCCAGGCCGGCACTTATAACCGGCCCGGAGATTCTCCGTCCAACCGATTCGACACGGTCGGATTTGCAACGCCTGGAAATGAAATCCGCATCGCCGGCGGCGATGGCGGCGAAGGCGAGTTGCAGATACGCGGTTCGTCCATTTTTCCCGGCTATTACAACAACGACGAAGCCAATTCCGAATCCTTCGCCGATGGCTGGTTTCACACCGGCGATCTGGCGACCATCGATGGCGATGGCTATTTGCGCATCACCGGGCGCACCAAGGATGTGATCAACCGGGGCGGCGTCAAGTTCAATCCCGCCGATGTGGAAACCTTGATCGGCAAGATGGCCGAAGTGGATATGTGCGCCATCGTGCCCATGCCGGACGCGGTGCTCGGCGAACGCGCCTGCGTCTTTGTGCAACCCGCCAATGATGCCGAGATCAGCCTTCAAGGTATCACCGAATATCTGGACGCCAATCAGGTCGCCAAAAACAAATGGCCGGAGCATTTGCAATTGGTGGATTCGTTTCCGCTGACGCCAACCAACAAAGTCATGAAAGGCCGGCTCAAGCCGGATGCCGGCTGATGGATGCGGCGGCGGTCAAAACCCTGGCCAAGGAGTTGGGCGCCGATCTGGTTGGCATCGCCAGCGCCGACGTGCTCAACGCCTTTCCCCCCGATCCCAAATTTCCGCAAACGCCGGAGCGCATATCGCCCCACGTCAAAAGTGTCGTCGTCATTGCTAAGCATATTCCGGTGGGCGCCTTTCGCTGCAAGACCAACGTGCCGGTGCAATACCTGGACATGCTGGTCTTGCGGCGCATGGACCGCATTGCCTACCGCCTGGCCGAGGCGCTGGAGCGCGCCGGCCATCCCAGCTTCGTCACCGCCGCCCAGGAAACCGATTGGAACTATAAAAAAGCCAGCTATGGCAGGCTGTCGACCCGGCATCTGGGTATCGAGGCCGGGCTCGGCAGTTTCGGGCTGGAGGTGAATATCCTGACGCCCGAGTATGGCCCGCGCGTCTATCTGACCGGTATCCTGAGCGAAGCGGAACTGGAAGCCGATGCGCGCATGACCGAACAGGTCTGTATCGGCGAAAGCTGTTCCCGCTGCCTCTATTCCTGCCCGACCGACGCGGTCCTCCATTTCGGCATCGACAAGCGCGCCTGCGCCAAGGAAGCCCAGGAATTCGGCTTCCACACCATCCTCCGTTTCTGGGAGGACTATGCGAAAAAACCCGCCGCCGAGCAGAAAGCCTTGCTCGCCGACCGGGAGATATTCGGCTTTTGGCAAGGTTTGCTGCGGGTCGTCGGCTCGTTCGGCGATTGCCCGCGCTGCCTGGCGGTCTGTCCGGTGGGCGACGATTACCACGCCCATCTGGCCAAAATGCAAAAAGTGATCCCGGAGACGACGCCGGAGAAGAAAGCCAAGGCCGCCGGTTTCAAGGAAGCACGCAAAGCCGGCAACCAGATCGCCGGGCTAAACGACTGGAACATCCGCTGGGTCGGACCGGACGGCTATCAGGGCATCGTCGCCCGCCAGCTTCAGGATTTTAAAAAACGCCAGAAAGTGCGCCAAATGGAAACCATGGAAAAAGACAATGGTTTCTGAATTTCAAACCCCGATCAGCGCCGAGGCGGTCAAAGCCAAGGCCAGGGAGTTCGGCGCCGATCTGGTCGGCATTGCCGACGGCATGGAGCTGGAAGCCAATCCGCCGGGCGGCGGCGACGAGCGGCGGCCCTCCGACATTACCGATTATGACGCCGGCAAGGTCATCGTCATCGCCAAGAAGCTCAGCGCCGGCACCACGCGGATTCAGCGCTGGGACGAGCGCCACAAATATTACAACGACGAGCTGACCCTGACGGCGCTGGAGGAAACCTCCCTCGACATGGTCTATTGGCTGGAGGGAAACGGCTATCCGGCGATCGTCATTCCGCCCACCCATCTGGACCCGTGGCGCTACCGGAACGATCCCGGCGAGCATCTGGATACCCTATTGTCTTTGAGCCACGCGGCGGTGGAGGCCGGGCTCGGCACCCTCGGGCTCAACCTGCAATTGCTGACCCCGGAGTTTGGGCCGCGGGTGTTGGTATCGGCGGTGCTGTCTTCCTTCGATTGCGAAACCGATGTGCGCCAAACCGAAGCGCTTTGCCTGGGCCCCGAATGCGGACGCTGTCTCAGCGCCTGTCCCGGCGATGTGATCGGCCATTGGGACCGGGATTGGCCGGCCTGCGACCGCTACCGCTCGCCCCACGGTTTCGCCCAATTGACCGAGCATCTGGGCAATATTTTCGATGCGCCCAATCTGGATGAGCGGCTGCAAATGCTGCGCTCGGAGGAAAGCTTCAATCTGTGGCAAAGTATCCTGCGCGGCGCCGGCGTCGTCACCGGCTGCCGCCGCTGCCAGGATGTGTGCCCGGTGGGCGCCGACTACGAGATGCTTGCCGACGCGCTCGAGGAAATCCCGGAAGCGACCCCGGAAAAAGAAGCCCGGCTCACGGAAATGAGAAACGGTAAAACGCCCGATAGTTACACCGCCCAGGCCCGTTGGATCGGAGAGCAACCGGAATGACCGAGCAATTGCCCCTTTCGCTGCCAAAAGACCGCAAGGAAATCGACGCTTTGCAGCGCCGCCAGAAGGTGAAGGCTGTGGAGAATGCGAAAAAGTCCGCCTATTGGAAGGATGCCCTGGCCGGCCTGGACATGAACAAGCTGGATGATCCCGAGGAATGGCAAAAAATACCAATCCTGGAAAAAGACGCCCTGCGGCAGATGACGGCGGAAGAATTCTATACGGATTTCTGTATCGCCAAGGGGCCTGAGATTTGCGAATACTGGCGCTCCGGCGGCTCCACCGGCAAGCCGCTGTTTTACCCCAAAACCTACGATGACATCCGCTACAACATGGTCGGCTTCACCCGCACCTTCGAATGTTCGGGCACGGTCGCGGGTCATGTGGCGCACAATTCCTTCCCTCTCGGCATCCATCCGGCCGGCCATATGTGGGCGCGGGCCGGGCGTATTCTCGATATCGGCATGGTCTGGTCCGGGGCCGGCACGTCGCTGCCGTCGGCCGCCCAGTTGCAGTTGATCCGCGACCTGAAGCCAACATTGTGGATGGGCATGTCTTCCTACGGATTGCATCTGGCCAATTTGGCCCAGTCGGAGGGTTATGATCTGGCCGGCGGCTCGGTGAAACGCATCCTTTGCACCGCCGAGCCGGTCTCCAAGGCCAAGCGCGACAAGCTGGAACGGGAATGGGGCGCCGTTATGTTCGATTGTTTCGGCATGACCGAGATTTCCATGATGGGCGCCGAGAGCGACAAGCGCGACGGCTTCCATATCTGGACCGATCTGGCCTATATCGAAGTGGTGGACGAGGAAACCAAAAAGCCGGTGGCCGAGGGCGAGCCCGGATTGCTGATCGTGACGCCGCTGTTCTCCAACAACGGCGCGCCGTTCCTACGCTGGAATTCGGGCGACGTGGTCACCTACAAAAGCGAAGGCGCCACCGGCAGCGATTTCGCCGTCTTCCCGGTGATCGAGCATGCGCACAGGACGGCGGGATTTTTTAAAGTTCGCGGCGTCAATATCAACCACCAGGATTTCGAAGATTTCCTGTTCGAGAACGGGGCGGTCATGGATTTCAAGGCCGAGGCGTTGGAAAGCGAAGACGGCAACGACGTGTTCAAGCTGTCCATCGAGGCGCGCCGGGGCGCCGATGAGAACCAGGTGCGCCTTGCTGTCATGGACGGCACCAAGGCCCGGTTCGAGCTGACCCCGGAAGTGGAGTTTTTAGCGGTGGGCACCCTGGCCAAGGAGTTCGAGACCAGCGTCAAGGCACCCCGATTTACCGACAGGCGTGGATGATATGGTGAAAAAACATATTGATATCGATCCTATCGAGGCCAAGGAAGCGATCCTCGGCTATTGTAAGAAAAAAGGCGCACTGGTGGCCGGCGTCGCCGATTTGGAAGCACTGGAGCGTATCGCGCCGGCCGGCCACCGGCCCTCGGATCTGATGCCCAGGGTGAAATCGGTGATCTCCCTCGGCGTCGGCGGCCAGACCCAGGGCGCCTGGACCCTGCCGGCCAAGGCCATGGCGTTTTTCGGCTCGACCGAGGGCCGCGCCTACACAATCACCTACGGATTGGCGTTTATGATCGAGCGGAAATATTTGGCGCGTTCGATTTATTGCCCGCCGGACATTGATCCCGAGCTTGGCTCCCGGGTGCCGCTGCAAAGTATCAAGCTGCACGCCGAGCTGGCCGGCCTCGGCGCCCGCTCCCTGGCCGGTGATATCCTGCTGCATCCCGAATATGGCTATATGTATTTCGCGTCGGTCTTTACCGAGCTGGACCTGCCGCCCGATAAGCCCATGGCCGAGAACCCCTGCCCGGCGCCGTCGTGCACCGACATGTACAGAAAAACCGGGCAGACGCCGTGCATGAAGTTCTGTCCGGTGCAATGCCTGAGCGGGTCCATCGACGAGGACGGCCGACAAGCGGAAATGCATTACGACATGGCCGCCTGCGCCGAAATGACCCAGCAATATGAAACCCTGGCCACCGTGATGGCCGGCGCCATGAATGCCGAGACGCCGGAGGAGCGCGAGGTCATGCTGCACCGGCCCGAAAACAAGACCCTCTGGTACAAGATGTCGGTGGGCAGCGGCGGGCTTTTGGCGCAATGTTTCGAATGCATGCGCGTCTGCCCCATCGCCACCCGCGCACCCCTGGCCGATCCCATCCTCCGCGCCCAGGCGGCGCTGGACCAAGAAGACGGGTAATGGCCGAAACCAGCTTCCATAAAGCCTTCGGCGTATCCGAGGACATGGTCGCCGAGCTCGGCGATCAGATCTTCGATCTCAGCCACAACCATCAGACCCGGCGGGGCGATCCGGTGCGCGAATTGGATTGGGACGCCATCGAGGCGGGCCGGGTTGGCATGGGCCTGACCGACGGCGAGATCGCCGAGCGGCTCGGGCTCGAAGTGGACCAGGTCACCTTCATCCGCACCCTGGTCGAGGGACGGCGCTTCCACACCGGCCATTACAAGCGGCTCTACAAATTGGGCGGCGGCAAGCGCTACCGGCCGGAGCGCGAAACCGACAAATAAACAAAGGGAGCGTCCCATGGACGAGATGAGCTACGAGCATATTCTCTATGAGGTGACCGACGGCGTCGCTGCCATCACCTTCAACCTGCCCCAATACGCCAACGCCATGGATTTCCAAGGGGTGCGCGAAACCTTCGATGCCCTGATGCGGGCCGAGGGTGATGATGACGTGGGCGCCGTGCTTATCACCGGCGCCGGCAAGGCGTTTTGCGCCGGCTTCAATTTGAAGGAAATTCCCGGGCTCAAGGATATCGAAGAAAACGGCCTTGGCGAGATGAAGACCCATTTTCGCCATCTGGCGCATTGGTGGCACCAGGTATTTCACCGCGTGGTGCGCATGCCCAAACCGGTGCTTTGCTCGGTCAACGGCGCGGCGGCGGGGGCCGGTCTCGGCCTCGTGCTCTGCGCCGACATGGTGGTGGCTGGCGAAAGCGCATCGTTTTTGTGCGCCTGGCATGCCATCGGCCTCGCCAACGACGCCACCACATCCTACACCCTGGTCAAAATCGTCGGCTTCCGGCGCGCCATGGAACTGATGCTCACCAACCGGACGCTCAGCGCCGCCGAAGCCCAGGATTGGGAAATCGTCAACCGGGTCTACGCCGACGGCGCCCTGGCCGAAAACGCCCAGTCCATCGCCCGCGATCTGGCCGCCGGTCCGACCCATCTGCAGGCCATGGCCAAGGAAAGTTTTCACATGGGCTGGCGGCGGTCCTTGGAAGAGGCCACCGAATTCGAGATTCAGAATGTGATGAAATCCCTGGACGATCCCTATTTCATCCGGGCATTGACAAACTTCCTCGCCAAGGACGGCCGCTCGAACATGGAAAAGGTGCGCCTGCCCTAGGCGGCGCGGGGGCCGGTCATGCAGACCTGTTACCAGCTGATCTGGCTCGCCGCCGAACGCACACCGGACCGGCTCGCCATGGTCGATGACGCGAGCCACCGGCAATTCACATACGCCGAACTCATTTCCGAGATCGAAACCGTCGCCGCCGGCTTGGCCGGGCGCGGTATCGGCAAGGGCACCCGGGTCGCTACCGCCTTGCCGCCCTTGTTCGATCACGGGGTTCTCATCTTGGCGCTGCAGCGCCTCGGCGCGGTTCCGGCGCTCCTGAATTTCCGCCTGACCGCCGATGATTTGGCCGACTTGATCGCGGAAGGCGGCATCAAAGCCGCGGTGATCCAGCCGGGCGAGGAGTTGCTGGCGGCGGTTACGGCCGCCCTGCCGGAGAGCGCCATGATCCTGACCATGGATGCTTCCTACGGTGATCGCCGGGACGATGCCGCGGCCCTCGGCCCGCTGCCCAATCTCCACCCCGATGATCCGGCCTTTATTTTTTACACCTCGGGCACTACCGGCCTGCCGAAGGGCGTGGTCATGGCGCAAAAGACGACCGAGCACCGCGTTCTCTGGCTTTCGACCCAGGCCGGGCTGCGCCATGGCGGTCATTTGCGCACCCTCGGTTTCATGCCGATCAGCCACGCCATTGGATTTTACGGCGTGTTCCTGGTGACCCTGGCCATGAACGGCACCTATTTTGTGCAATCGGTGTTCAACCCGGCCGAAGCCAACGACATGGTGGAGCGCCACGAAATCACCTACATGTTCGCGGTGCCGCAGCTTTATTTTGCGATGACCGCGGCGCCCAACTATGACCTTAAAAAAATGAAGTCCCTGGAGCTGACACTCTATGGCGGCGCCGAGATCGTGCCGGCGCTGCTTGATCGCATGGCCGCGGAATGGGGCGGGGCGGTGCGCCATATCTACGGCACCACCGAAACCATGTGCTCGCTCTATAACCCCGATCCGGTGGGCCAGCCTACGCGCCTCCGGCCCGGCTTTTATTCGCGCACCCGCATCATCCAATTGGACGGCGGGCCGAACGACCGGGTGGCTCCCGGCGAAGAGGGTGAATTGATCGTCGATGCGACCATCGACACCATATTCACGGAATATCTGAACCGCCCGGACGACACGCAGGATAAATTGAAGGACGGCTGGTATTACACCGGCGATATCTGCCTCCTGCACGGCGACGGCGATGTGGATTTGATCGGCCGTGCCGACGATATGATCCGCTCGGGCGGCGAGCATATCCACCCCTCCGAAGTTGAACCGGTGCTCGGCAGTCACGCCGGCGTGGCCGAAGCCGCCGTCATCGGCATCACCGACGCCAAATGGGGGCAGATGGTGGTCGCCTGTATCTTCGGCGGCGAGGCGGAAGCAGACGCCCGGGTTCTCGGCGCTCATATGCGAAATAGCGGCCTCGCCGGGTTCAAGCGGCCCAAGGCCTATGTGATGTTCGTACCCTGCCGCGCAACGCGGCGGGCAAGGTGCTGCGGCGCGAACTACGGGCCCAGGTGGAAGCGGCCCGGGATGGCAAAAACGGGCTGGAATTCACCGAGATATGAGGCGGCCCCACTTGAATATTATTCGATCCGCCCTAGAATGCCCCGGTTGCGATAAATCAATCAATTGAACAACAGGGAAAGAACACTGGCAAAACTATGAAATTGGTCGCGGGGACGTCACGGCGTCCCCGCTTCCTTGTTTATTTAGGGTGTTAAAACGCCGACAATGGAATTATGAATTA
>JAYGEH010000219.1:0-11829 GCA_046582475.1 Rhodospirillales bacterium | reverse complement strand
CCACCCCACCCGCCAAACGCAAGCCGGAAATATTCGAGCCGATGGGCGACCTGCCGCGACGAGTCGCCGATCAGTGACATGGCTTCGTCACGCATGCCGGAATCTAAATCGGTTAACAACTCCATACCGTTGTTGATCGCGCCCACCGGGCTAACGAGATCGTGACATATTTTGGAACATAGAAGTTCCGTAACCCGTTGATGAATATTTTCGACCATTCTCCGAGCCGCCCGTCCTACGCTGTATGCTTCATTGGATTGATTTGGATTGTGGCACAGTAAACCCGAACTTCTCCATTCGAGAAATATATTTGATACCAAGGTTGCAGTTGCATAGTGTCAGGCTAGCTGACAAACCTCAGACTTACACATTACACCAGCGCCGGAGATGGACGAAGAAGAATGGATTTCCCCTCGGATAATCAAAGAATAAAAAGAAACAAAGGTTTGCCGCAAGGCCGGCAAACCACACCGGGTGCCTTGGAACTCGTGCAGCGGATATTGGACGACCAACCGCGCGACAAGACCCTGTTGATAGAATTTTTGCACCGCATTCAAGATGATCAAGGTCACCTATCTTCGGCCAATTTGGCCGCGCTTGCTCAAGAGTTGAAGCTTTCGCAAGCCGAGGTTTATGAGGTTGCGAGCTTTTATCATCATTTTGATATCGTCAAAGAGAACGATCAAATTCCGCCACAATATACGGTCCGCGTTTGCGACAGTATTGCCTGTGAGATGGCCGGGTCCGAAGCACTCTTCACGCGCCTCGAACAGGATCTCGGGAGTGCGGTTCGTATTGTTCATGCGCCTTGCATGGGCGCCTGCGACAAAGCGCCGGTGGCATCCATGGGAAAACGCCAATTTCCCCATTGCTCGGTGGATGATATTGGCGATGCGGCAGAATCGCATACGGTTACGCCGATAATACCAGACTATGAATCGATCGATGCCTACGTTGAACGGGGTGGTTATAAGACGCTGATGAAACTGGGGGCAGGAAGCCTGACCGGCAACGAAGTACTGGAGGAGTTGGAATCGGCAGGTCTGAAGGGGATGGGCGGCGCCGGATTTCCGGTGGCGCGAAAATGGAGATTTCTGGAGGGAAGCGAAAAGCCCCGTACGCTGGTGGTCAACGCCGACGAAGGTGAGCCAGGGACATTTAAGGACCGTCTATGCCTTGAAGACCAGCCCCATCAATTCCTGGAAGGTGCCATGATCGCGGCGCACACCGTCGAAGCCGACAATATCTACATCTATTTACGGGACGAATATCCACACATTAATGAAATATTGAGCCGTGAAATCGAGGCGTTGGAGGAAAGCAGCGTTCCGCTGCCGGCGCGTCTGCATCTGAGGCGCGGCGCCGGAGCCTACATATGTGGGGAGGAAACGGCGCTTCTCGAAAGTCTTGAGGGAAAGCGGGGATTGCCGCGCAACCGGCCGCCGTACCCCGCGCAAAAAGGACTGTTTGGGCGGCCGACGCTGATCAATAATGTGGAAACCTTGCATTGGGTGAGCGACATAATGCAAAACGGCGCCAAATGGTACCTGGACCAGGGGCAGCCGCGCCTCTATTCGGTTTCGGGAAGGGTGAGCAATCCGGGGGTTGTGCGCGCACCGTCCGGAACCACAGCGCGCCAGCTTATTGAAGACCATTGCGGCGGCATGGCAGACGGTGAGATCTTCACCGCCTATTTGCCGGGCGGAGCCTCGGGCGGTATATTGCCGGCGGCGCTGGCCGATGTTCCGCTGGATTTCGGCACGCTGGATGAATATGGATGCTTTGTTGGTTCGGCCGCGGTCGTCGTGTTCTCGGACAAAGACGACATGCGTGGCGTCGCCAAAAATTTGGTCAGCTTTTTCGAAGATGAGAGCTGTGGCCAATGCACGCCCTGCCGAATTGGGTGCGAGAAACTATTGACCATGATGGCAGATGAAGAATGGGATGCCGATCTTATGCGCGATCTGGCCGAAACCATGCGAGACGCATCCATTTGCGGGCTCGGTCAGGCGGCGCCCAATCCGGTCTTGTCAACCTTGAAATTCTTTGAGGAGAATAATTGATGAGCGAGAACAAGACGTTCATCCTCAATGGAACCGAAGTTAGCGCCGCCGCCGGAGAGACGATCTGGCAAACCGCGGACCGGCTAGGCATCGAGATCCCGCATCTTTGTTACCGGCGCGCCGCTGATTACAAAGGCGACGGCAACTGCCGCGCCTGCCTGGTGGAAATCGAAGGCGAACGGGCGCTGGCGCCATCGTGCATCCGCGAGCCGGAAGAGGGCATGGTGGTCACTTCCAATTCGGAGCGTGCAAAAAAAACGCGCGCGGCGGTTTTCGAGCTTCTTCTTGCCGACCAGTCAGAACCGGAAGGCGAGTTCAAAATTTGGCTGGATCAAATGTCGATCACCGACAGCCGGTTCCCAAAGAACAGGTCTGTCGAAGCCGATACCAGCCACACCGCCATCGATGTGGATTTAAATAAATGTATCCATTGTAAATTGTGCGTCCAAGCTTGCCGCGATATTCAGGGAAACGACGTTATCGGCATGGCCATGCGCGGCTCGGAAAGTGCCATCGTTTTCGATATGGCAGACCCCATGGGCGCCAGCAGTTGCGTCGGCTGTGGCGAATGCGTGCAAGTGTGCCCCACCGGCGCGCTTAAATCTTCGGCTCTTGACGCGACAAGCGGAACCCTCGATGTCGATAAGACGGTCGATAGCGTCTGCCCCTATTGCGGCGTTGGCTGCCAGGTTCGCTTCCACGTCAAAGACAACAAAATCGTCCAAGTGGAAGGCCGCGACGGCCCCGCCAATCACGGCAGGCTGTGCGTAAAGGGCCGGTTTGGGATGGACTATGTCAGCCACAATCATCGCCTGACGGTGCCTTTGATCCGGAAAGACACAGCCGAAAAAACCGAAGAGATAACCGTCGATCCGGAAAATTCTCTCGACCAGTTTCGCGTCGCCACTTGGGACGAAGCCCTGGACGCCGCTGCGGATGGTTTTAAATCAATTCTCGAACACAAGGGAGCCAAGGGTCTCGCGGGATTTGGTTCGGCCAAGGGATCCAACGAAGAAGCCTATTTGTTTCAGAAATTGATCCGCACCGGCTTTCACACCAACAATGTGGATCACTGCACCCGACTTTGCCATGCGTCTTCGGTTACCGCCCTGTTGGAGGGCATTGGATCCAGCGCGGTCACGGCACCGTTTATCAGTTGCCTGGACTCGGATGTCATCGTTGTCATCGGCGCAAATCCAACGATCAATCATCCCGTGGCGGCGACATTTATAAAAAATGCTGTGCAAGCGGGCGCGGAACTGATTGTCATGGATCCGCGCAAGAACGCCCTTGCGCCTTATGCCAGTAATTTCCTGCAATTCAATCCTGGCAGCGATGTGGCGCTTTTGAATGCATTGCTGAACGTGATCGTCGAAGAAAAACTTTATGACCGGCAATATGTGGAAGCCCATACTGAAGGATTTTCGCAACTTGCCGAGCATGTCGCGCAACATACGCCCGAACGGATGGCGCCGTTGTGCGGTATCGATCCGGAAGCGTTACGCGAAGTGGCGCGCAAAATTGCCGGCGCCGGCGCGGCGATGATCTTTTGGGGTATGGGAATTGCGCAACATACCCATGGAACCGATAACGCGCGATGTCTGATCGCCTTGGCATTAATCTGTGGCCATGTTGGTAGAGCCGGCGCCGGACTGCATCCGCTTCGCGGCCAGAACAACGTACAAGGTGCCTCCGATGCCGGGCTGATCCCGATGATGTATCCGGACTACAAGCTGGTTTCCGATAAAAACAACCAAACCTATTTCGAGGAATTTTGGGGAACGGCCCTTGATCCGGAACCGGGTTTGACCGTGGTTGAGATCGTAGATTCGATCTTGGCAGGCGGGATTGAGGGAATGTATGTGATGGGTGAAAACCCCGCCATGTCGGACCCGGACACGGCCCATGCCCGCCGGGCGCTTGCCAAATTAAAGCATCTCGTGGTGCAAGATATCTTCCTGACCGAAACCGCAAATTTTGCGGATGTTATTCTGCCGGCTTCGGCCTGGCCGGAAAAAGATGGCACCGTCACCAACACCGACCGGCGCGTTCAAATAGGCCGCCGTGCCTTGGATATGCCGGGAGAGGCGCGCCAGGACTGGTGGATTATCCAGGAATTGGCCCGCCGCATTGGGCTCGATTGGAATTACAACGGACCAGAAGACGTTCACGGGGAAATGCAACAATGCATGCCTTCCATGCGCCATATTCCCTGGCAACGCCTGGAAAACGAAGAGGCGGTTACCTACCCCTGCGATGGGGAAGATCAGCCGGGGCAGGAGATAATATTTGGCGATGGATTTCCCACGCCCAGTGGACTTGGCCGGTTGGTCCCGGCGCATATAACACCGCCCGACGAAATTCCAGATGAAGAGTTTCCGTTGGTACTGACCACGGGTCGCCTCTTGGAGCACTGGCACACGGGCGCCATGACACGCCGGGCCGAAAATTTGAATGCACTTGAGCCGGAGGCTGCCGTCCATGTTTCACCCGTGGATATGGAAAGGTTGGAATTGGATCCAGGTGAAACCGTAACCGTCACAACGCGCAGGGGCACCATCGAATTGGCCGCGCGCCGGGAACCCAACTTACCGGAAGGCTTGGTATTCATCCCATTTTGCTTTGCCGAGGCTCCGGCCAACATGCTCACCAATCCGGCGCTGGACCCGTTTGGGAAAATACCGGAATTAAAATTTTCCGCCGCGCGTTTGGAAAAATTGTAGCAGTGAATTCCGGCCGAGATGTGTATTCGATATTGCTGTCCGGCGTCAACGATGCGCCGGTACTAAATATCACCATCGGCATCAATTGGACTCTTGTGGAAACCGCTGATGGCTGTGGACTGGCACAGACGCCGAGACGCGACGCGCCAGGCTGCCAACCGGTCCGAAACGCCGGGACGCTGGCCGAACGCGGCCTTGAGAGACTGGCGGCGCTGATGCGGTCGGACAACCCTCTGGAGACATCGCTCGGGGTTGCCGCGATTAACGCCCATCACAACCGCTATAGTACAGAGGGACCTGATCTAAACGGCCTGGACGCATTCCGGGATATCGACGGGCTGGTTGCCGTCGTCGGCCGCTTCCCAAATCTTGATCGTCACCTGAATAATTATTGCGTGATCGAACGCGAACCGAGGGAGGGCGAATTCGGCGAAGGGGATATGGCGAAAATTTTGCCGACCTGCGAAGCCGTGGTGATCACGGCGGCAACGTTGGCCAATGGAAGCGCGGGGCGCATTATCGAATTGGCGGAAAATGCTCGAAAGGCCTTTGTCGGACCCGGCACACCGCTGGCGCCGGCGCTGATTTCCGAGGGTATCGAATGTTTGGCGGGAATGGTGATTGATGATGCGGCGCGGGCACGTACGATCATTGGAGAAGGCGGGGCGGTGGCGGCGCTGAAAAACTGCGGCCGGTTCGTCACTATGATGATGCCGTGACAAGATACGCGATTTCCTCGGCGCGTTTCAAATCATCAGTTTTGTTAATATTGAAAAATGGATCATAGGGTTCGGTTTCGAATGCAACCTCGACAAGACGATGGCGCGCCGTCCATTGATCGATTTTGCGGATTTTTTCCTCGATTAGGGCATGGCGAAGATCAACAGCCAACGACGTGGACCATAATCCGCAAACCGGGTGCGACCGACCAGCGGAGTGCGCGAAGGCCAGGTCCGCACCCTGCATTTTGGCGGCATCGAGATAAC
Source organism: Rhodospirillales bacterium (assembly GCA_046582475.1). Classification (GTDB taxonomy): domain Bacteria; phylum Pseudomonadota; class Alphaproteobacteria; order Rhodospirillales; family UBA2165. Next base: position 6,057 of record JAYGEH010000219.1, on the reverse strand, counting down.
GCCCGACGAGATCCGGCGGAACAAACGGCGCATCCGCCGGGAAACTGACGATCCATTTTATGTGCGGGTGCTGGCTCGCTCCCCAGTCCATGGCCGCAAGGATTCCCGCAAGCGGCCCTTGGAAGCCTTCCACGGGATCGGCCACGACCGGCAGAGCGTAATCCTGGAAACGGGAAGCATCTCCGTTGGCACTGATAATCATAAATGTGATTTGCGGGACGGCGCGCTCGACAATCCAATCCAAAATAGGCCGGCCTAGAAGCGGGCGGAAGCATTTGTCGCCGCCGCCCATGCGCCGTGCCAAGCCACCGGCAAGAATGACGCCGATGGTTTCGATCATGCCTTATTCGTATTCATTTGTGCATGGTCGGCGGGCTCGTCCGCCAAGGCGCCCATTTCAACATCAAATTCAATGCGGTGTTCGCCGGCAAGGGACAAAAAACGCTTGCCGCGCGCCCGGCCGATCAGCGTCAAATTCGCCTGACGTGCCAGATCGACACCCCAAGCGGTAAATCCCGATCGCGAAACCAATATCGGAATGCCCATCTGAACCGTTTTGATCACCATTTCGCTGGTTAGCCGCCCGGTCGTGTAGAATATTTTGTCGTCACCGTTGATATCGTGCATGTGCATATAGCCGGCAATTTTATCGACAGCGTTGTGCCGGCCCACATCCTCCATATAGATCAGCGGCTGGTCGTCTTTGGCGAGGACGCAGCCGTGGATGGCGCCAGCTTCCAAATACAGGCTCGGCGCCGTGTTTATTTTCTTAATCAGCGTATAGAGATCGCTGACTCGCAAGCGCGCCGATACGGACAAGGAGATGTCGTCGAATTTTTCCATCAAATCGCCGAACACGGTTCCCATCGCACAGCCCGATGTAAGCGTTTTCTTTTTAAGCTTATCCTCGAAATCCGATTCGTGCTCGGTTCGAACCACGACCGTTTCAATATCTTCCTCATAGTCGATACCGGTAATCTTGTCTTCAAGAGTCAACATGTTCTGATTGGCCAGATATCCAACCGCGAGATATTTCGGATAGTCGCCGATAGTCATCATGGTAACAATTTCGCGGCTGTTGAGATAAAGCGTTAACGCCCGCTCAACCGTCACCGAAACCGTGACCGAGTTCTTATCGTGATCGGTGCCCGTAACCCGTTCGACCAGACGAGGATCGTCAGGGTCCGGTGTCACCGTAAATTCCTTCAATTTGGCCATCGATCTTCCGGTCATATGCTTGATCGCAATCATAGCGCAAGAACCAGACTATGGACACAAAATCGACAATACCACCGGGCATAGCCCGGGTTAAGGTTTCAGTAACGGGTCGGCCTATATCCTGGCGCCCTCGGTTCATGACTAGGGAAATTTGATCATGTCCGCAAAAAGCGAACTTAAGTCAGCCACCAGGCAATGCGCGTTCATCCACCGTCTTGTTATCGAGGCGGAAGCTTGCACCGACACGGATCGTGCCGGTCTTCTATATGGGATGGCGAAAGAGGAAAGCGGAAATCTTGCCAAGACGCTAACGACCCTCCTTGCCCGCAAACGCCCGGCGCATCAATTGATTCAAGCGCGCGCTGCCTGAATTCAAGTCACGGTGCGGCAATTTTATTGCTTCGGCAACGGCACGCGCCGTTTGCCCGTGACAAGTCACGCCTAAAGAATTACCATTCAGTATATTGATTGACTAAAGGTGTTCGGCAAACCTGCCGTGTCAAAGCCATGACCGAACTTATCGATCCTTTTGGACGCCATGTGACCTACTTGCGCGTCTCCGTGACCGACCGGTGTAACTACCGGTGCGTTTACTGTATGGCGGAAAACATGACGTTTTTGCCCAAAAATGACCTGTTGAGCCTGGAAGAACTGGACCGGGTGTGCAGCGCATTTATCGAACGCGGAGTCGATAAAGTCCGCCTGACGGGGGGCGAGCCCTTGGTCCGGCGTGGAATTATGGCTTTCATAGAGACTCTGAGCCGCCATTTAAAAACCGGCGCGCTAAGGGAGTTGACCCTGACAACCAACGGCAGTCAACTACCAAAATATGCTAAAAATTTGGCTGATTGCGGGGTGAAACGCATAAACGTTTCGATGGATTCGTTGGACCCGGTCAAATTTCACGAGGCGACCAGATGGGGTCATTTGGAAGATGTTATGGAGGGATTGGCCGCCGCGAAACGGGCGGGATTGGAAGTGAAAATCAATGCGGTGGCGTTGAAGGGCTTCAACGAAGATGAATTTGACCGCTTGATCGAATGGTGTGGTGGCGAAGGGTATGATCTGACTTTAATCGAAACCATGCCGTTGGGGGAAATTGGGCTAGACAGACTTGATCAGTATTTACCGCTTACCAAAGTCCGCGAACAAATTGAAAAGCGATGGACGTTGGACGATACCGATTATCAGACCGGCGGGCCGGCCGCATATTCCGTAGTTCGTGAGACCGGAAAACGGATCGGCTTTATCACACCGCTTTCGCACAAATTTTGTGAAAGTTGCAATCGTGTACGGCTCACCTGTACCGGCACTCTTTATATGTGCCTGGGCCAGGACGATAGTGCCGATCTCCGTGGCCCCTTGCGCATGAGCGAAAGCAACGCCACTCTCAATGACGCCATTGACCGCGCCATTGGCAACAAACCCAAGGGGCATGATTTTGTGATCGATCGCCGCAATGCCGCCCCCGCCGTAAGCCGCCACATGAGCGTGACCGGCGGCTGAACCTGGCTGTAAATGTTGTGCCGGCCACAAGAAATAGCGCACCGATCATCGCATCCGCCAACGCCTAAAATCCAAGAGCAGGAATATGGATTTCAAGACTATCGCGCTCGTTGCCGACGATCATCAAGACGCCGTTGCCGCACTCAAATCCCTGACGGACCGCTACGAGAGCGTTTCTCCCGATGAAGCAGACCTGATTGTCGCCATGGGTGGTGATGGGTTTATGCTGGAAACCTTGCACAAACACATGGGCAAGGGAACGCCGATATTCGGCATGAACTTGGGCTCGGTTGGATTTTTGATGAATGTCTTTGGTGAAGAAAACTTAACCGAACGGCTGAAAAAGGCCGAACCAATCGTGCTTCACCCGTTGCATATGCGGGCGCGGACAAACGACGGGGCGGAACACACGGCGCTTGCTATCAACGAAGTGTCGTTATTGCGTGAACTTCGGCTTGCCGCAAAAATCCGGATCAAGATCGACGGCATCAACCGCATGGACGAACTGATTTGTGACGGCGTAATGATTTCGACGCCGGCAGGCAGTACTGCCTACAATCTTTCCGTGAACGGTCCCATATTACCCCTTGGCGCCGGATTGTTGGCGCTAACTCCGATTAGCGCTTTTCGCCCCAGGCGTTGGCGAGGCGCCGTGATACCGCAAAAATCCTCTATCACATTCGAAGTCTTGGATCCCGGTCTCAGGCCGGTCAGCGCGGTCGCAGATTTCACCGAGGTCCGGAACGTAGTCGAGGTCGAGGTGCACGAAACCAATGGCATCCGACCCACCCTCCTGTTCGATCCGGAACACAACCTCGAAGAGCGCATCCTCAGGGAACAATTCCAGCCGTAGGGTCGCAATCGAACGCACACATAAAACGACCGCGCGCCGGTGGCCGGATTGATGGAATCGTCGTCGCCGCCCACCGTATAGCGGCCCATGTCGAGGCCGACCTCGGCGAATCGCTGTTGCAGGCGCGCCAAGGTTTCGGCGTCGAGCACGCCCTTGGGGAGCACGATTTCGCCGGGGGTCAGATGGCCGATCTCGGTATCGCCGCCCGGCCCTTGAGCGGATGCGCGCTTGAGAAGCCGTTGTTGCAGACCTTGCCGGAACAGCAGGGATTTAAGCCGGCGCCCCGCCTGGCGGCCGGCTTCGAACCGCTCCCGGCGAACCTGGCGCTGCTGCGCCTGGAATTGCCGTTGCCGCGCCGCGGCTTCGTCGGCCAGAGGCACAATTTTGTCCGGGCTGACGGGCTGAGGGGCAGATGGGCGAAGGAGGCCAACGCCCGCAACCACTCCGCCTCGTCATCCACCAAGGCATTAAACGGCCATTTACCGATTAATTGCTTTTTGGTAATATTTAGTTTGTTTCATTTCTACCAATGGATGTAAAATTAAGCAGATGAAATTGCGAATATATTCAAGTATTGCGCTTTTTGCGGCGGCGGTCTTAGTGATGACCGTTCCCTTCGGTGGTGCGAGGAGCCAAACTACCGATTTCGCCAAAGCTGCTATAGCCCGTGGTGATTTTGCCATCGCCCGATCTGTCCTCGAAAAATTAGACGACGCTGGTGTTGAGGAGGCGTCCTATTTACTCGGCAATATTCATTATTTCGGGCAGGGGGTGGAGAAAAGCATTAATAAGGCGCGCGTCTTTTTCTGAAAGCCGCAAACAAACGGTACGCCCCTGCCATGGCCGGTGTGTACTACGCCTCTAGCAGTGCCGAAGAACTGAAATCTTCGATCAAGTGGCTTCTCGGCGGGCTGATCCATGGTCATCTCCCGGCAGTTTACCATCTGCTTCGTGTAGGCTGGCATAGTGAGGGCAAAGATCGAAAATCCATGCAACGCCTGCTGTTTCTTGCGACAATTGCGGCGCGAGGCGGTGATCCCTTTGCGTTGCGTGACGTTCCGGTACTGAAATCACTATTTTTCCTACAATTGGAAGATAATCTCATCCAGGAAAAGATACAGGAATGGGATTCAGATATCCTTGTCAATCACGACGCAATGACCGAAGCCTGCCGGTCTTCGAGAAAAAAATCGGGCTCGTCGTTTTGGGATAAAATCCGTGGCCCAAGGTATTGTGTTGAACGGATGAGGTTGAAGCCGCTTTCTGATCAAGCTTGGCGAGAATATATCAAGTGTATCGATGACGCCTTCCGTAAAGGATTGGAGATTATCGAACGCAATATTGACAAAAATGCCGAGCCATTTACACGTGGGCTCACCCGATGCGAGAATATTCCAGAAGTAAAGGAAATATTTTTTTGGAGAAAGAGCGCAAATTGACTTCAATCGCCGCCCAATTTACTCCCCATGATTTTTAATTCCTATCTTTAGAAAATTGTATTCTCAAAGATGAGGCCAGATAGAATATTTTTATTTTTTAACTCCCTCGTCCTCATCCTCGTCATCGTCGCCAAATAAGAAATCCCAGAGCGCAATTGCGGCATTTACTACTCCAACTGCAGTATCGGGATTCGTTTCAAGGCCCTGTGGTTGCCCGAATGTAACGCCACTGCTCTTATTTCCGCCTCCCTTCGGACTCGACCGATCTCCGAAATAGTCCGGACCACGTTTACTTGCGGCTCTAAAAACTTTCAAAATTGATTCTGTTGTCGAGGGGCCGTCACGATCTCCATCGCCCGTGGGCCAGTCCGGATAATCGCCTTTTGGGCCGGCGGCGCGGTCTGTTCCGGTGATCCCGGCCAGGAGGTCGGGCATATCGTCATTGTCCGTCGTTCCTAAATTCTTGGAGGGGCCGGGTCCGCCGCCCAATGTGGGCGCGCCAGTCGGAGAGCCGGTTGGCGATCCGCCTTTGCCGCCGGTTTTGCCGCCCTTCCCTTTGAGCTCGCCAAAATAGTCGTCATCCACAAAGCCGGTGCTCTTGCCCGGTCCCTTGCCGCCGGTAGTGGGGGTGGTGGCATCGGCTCCGCTTGGACCGCCTGCCGGACTGCCGCCGCCGGTCCCGATGCTGCCGTCACCGCCCAGATCCGAATTGCCGCCGTCGGCGTTACCGGCCCCCGCACCCGCTCCGGCGCCGGCGCCCGCATCGCTGCCGCCAACGCCGCCGGCAGGGGAATCACCAGTGGCCATATCGCCCCAGCCGGCTCCTTCCTCGCTCCAACCTCCGTCGCCTTCATAAAACTCCCGCGCGCCGGTGGCCGGATTGATGGAATCGTCGCTCCCGCCCACCGTATAGCGCCCGAGGTCCAGGCCGGCTTCCGCGAAGCGCTTTTTGAGGCGCGCCATCAGTTCGGCTTTGAGCACGCTCTTGGGGATCACGATCTCGCCTGGCGTCAGATGGCCAAGCTCCGTATCGCCGCCCCG
>JAYGEH010000143.1:0-6454 GCA_046582475.1 Rhodospirillales bacterium | reverse complement strand
TGGTCCTTCTCCACCTGGCGCAGCAGCGCCTGCACGCCGGACGGATCGATGCGTAACAGATCCTCGAAGGTGAACATTAAGCCCTTGATGCGCTCGGCGCTTTCCCGGTTGCGCTCTTCCAGAGCGCCTATGAAGCGGCTCTCGGTGGAGCGGTCGAGATTGTTGAAGATGTCGGCCATCTGCTCGTGGCTGTCCTGGCGCTGGGTGGCCGCCAGGTTCGACATGAACTCGGCGCGCAAGGTCTTCTCGACGCCGTCCAGTATCTCCTTTTGCACGGTTTCCATGCGCAGCAGGCGCATGATCACCTCCATCGCGAAATTCTCCGGCAATACCGCCAATACCCGGGCCGCGTGGTCCGACTTGATCTTCGAAAGCACCACCGCCACGGTCTGCGGATATTCGTTCTTCAGATAGTTGGCCAGCACCTGCTCGTCCACATTGGCCAGCTTCTCCCACATGGTGCGCCCGGCCGGACCACGGATCTCCTCCATGATCGTATCGACCTTTTCCTGATCCAACGAAGCTAGTAATAGGCGTTCGGTTGTATTATAGCTGCCGACCAGAGAGCCGGTCGAGGACAATTGGTCGGCAAACCCGATAAACAGGTGCTCGACGATCTCCGAATCGATGGTGCCCAGGTTGGCCATCGCGATCGACAGCTCCTTGATTTCCTCGTCTTCCATCATCGCGAACAGTTTCGCCGACTGCTCCTGCTCCAACGAGAGCATGAATATCGCCGCCTTGTCCGAGCCTTTTAGATTCCGGAATGTGTCTTTCGAACGCGCCATTGTTCATTAATTCCTTTAGGCTTCTTGATACAACCAATTGCGAATGATCGAAAGCGCTTCCTCGGGATGCTTTTCGACAATTTCGCCGACCTTTTTCACCGATGAAGCACGCACGCGGCCCTCGACCCGGTCGATATCGATCAATTCCTCGAACTGATCTTCTGCCTCCGCTGGTGCGCCTCCTGGCGGCGCCAAAGCGGCGGTCGCGCCCGCCTGCTGCTCCAGGAGCTTTTGCTCGGCCGCCGCTGCCGCGGCCGGCAGCGCTTCAAAGGCACGCATCACCAACGGCCGCACAACAAGCAATATGATTAATATGGCAAGAATGACGAGGACAACAACCTCGGCAAAGCGTATAAGTTCATTTTTCTGAAGCCCGAAGAGGAGATCCAAGGGCTCCTCCAATTCAACCGGGATGGCGGCGAACTGCATATTAATCACTTCGACCGTATCTCCGCGTCCCTCGTTGAAGCCGATCGCCGTGGACACCAGTTTGGCCAAATTGTCCATATCGGCCTTGGTGCGTTCCTTGTAGACGGGATCGCCGTCGTCGTTGAACGTGGCGATGCCGTCGACCAGAACGGCGACCGACAGGCGTTTGATAAGGCCGATCTCGCGGACATGATTGACGATCCGTTTGGAAATTTCGAAATTGACAGTTTCTTCGGTCCGCGATTCCTGATTGGTCGAGGATTGGCCGCTTGCGTCGGCGCCTGTGCCGTCAGGCAGGTTGGTGCCCACGGTGACCGGATCGGCGCCCTCGGTGTCGCGGCTTTGCGCCTGTTCCTCGACCGTGTTGGTCGATCGGACGACTTGACCGTCGGGATCAAAAGTCTCTTCGGTTGTCGTAATTTGGTCGAAATCCAGGTCGGCGTTTACGGTTACCTTGACTTTTCCACGGCCGACGGATTTTTCCAGAAGCTCCGTTACCTCCCTCCCCATGCGCCGCTGGAACGCAAGACGGCGTTCTTCAAACTGCCCCGAACGCGCTTGATCGGAATCAACATCATCGCCGCGCGCGAGTAAATTTCCGCGGTCGTCAATTAGCGAAACTTTGCCCGGCTCAAGCTCGGGAACCCCGGCGGCAACGAGATGCTGTATGGCTGCTATTTGCTCGCTGCCAAGACGCTGGGCGCCGCGCATTTTTATGACGACCGAAGCCGTGGCGCTTTGTTTTTCACGTGAAAACAATTGCCGCTGGGCCAGGACCAAATGTACTCGCGCGGCCTGAATGGTTTTGAGGGAACGTATCGTGCGCGCCAACTCGCCCTCAAGGGCGCGTACCAAATTGATATTTTGCAGAAAATTTGTCGTGCCGATGGCGCTGACATCGTCAAATATTTCGTACCCAACGGTGCTGCCGCCGGGCAAACCTTCGGCGGCGAGCATGAGGCGCAGCCGCGCGACATCGCCGGCTGGAACCAAAATTTGTGCGCCATCGGCGTCAACCCGAAATGGAACAGATTGTGCTTCCAGTTGGCGAAGGATCTGGTTGGAATCCGAAGGTTCGAGGTTCGAATACAACAATTCCATATTGGTGCCGGTAAAGCGTTGAGTTACGAAAACGAAAAACAACGCCATGAAGATAAACACAACGCCCATTACGCCAAGCCGAACGGCTCCGAGACTTCTCAGAAATTCAAAGAGGGTGCCCACGTATATGTTCCTTCATTTTTGAAGACCCGCTTGATTCAGCATGCGGGATTGAATGCATCGAAGGTTTCCGCATAATTAAGACTTGGTGTGTCAAAAAATCGTTAACACCCGGCGGTTTTTGCCTATTAAATGGCGGGCCGGGATCAACGTTGAAAGCCGCAAATGGCAAAACAAGACATGGTGGGTATGGCGATCGCAGCGGGCCGGTCTAAAGCCCCCCCTGTCGGGCTGTGTCGATCGGTTGGCGGAGGCGGCTGCAATGGCTGATGCCGTGCCGCCCATTTTGACCGAGGCGTTGGCCGCCCACGGCAACGGCGACCTGACCGAGGCCGAAACGCTGTATCGCCGCGTGTTGGCCTTGGAGCCGGGCAATACCGAGGCGCTTCACAACCTGGGCGTGGTTGGTCTGCAAGGCGGACACCCGGCTGCCGCCGCGGATTTATTCAGGCAGACGCTGGAGTCTGATCCCGGCTACACCGACGCCTATTGCAATCTGGGATTGGCGCTCAGAGCGCAGGGATTTCTCGATGACGCCGCCGAGGCCTATGGCCACGCCATCGATGCTGCTCCCGACATGGCCGAAGCCCACTCCAATCTGGGCGTGGTGTTCAAGGAAAAAGGCGAGCTTGATGCCGCCGCAGATTGCTACCGGAGGGCGATCCGCATTGCGCCGGATCTGGCCGACGCGCACTGCAATTTGGGTATTTTGCTGCACGAGCAAGGCGCGCTGGAAGAGGCGGCCGAAAGTCTGGAGAACGCCTTGGAAGCAGCCCCGGTGAACCCGATTGTCGAGGCCAATCTCGGTGCCGTTATGGCCGGCCTCGAACGCCATGAAGACGCCGAACGTCTCTTGAAAAAAGCGCTGCAGCGCATGCCGCAAGATCCGGATATCCTGTTCAACATCGGGCGCGCTGCTTTCGCCGGCGGGCAGTTGGACAGAGCCGTTAAGTTCTATCGGTTGGCCATCAAGTTCGCGCCGGAATTTGCCGCAGCCCACCACAGCCTGGCGCATGCGCTGCTGGCGCGCGGCGAGTTGGCCGAGGGCTGGCGCGAATATGATTGGCGCTGGCGGGCGAAGAATTTTATCCACGAGCTTAGACATCATCCCTTTCCCAAATGGGATGGATCGTCGCCTGCCGGTAAACGCATACTGATCTGGGACGAGCAGGGGGTCGGTGATAAATTGCTGTTCGCCGGCCTGATACCGGAACTGCTGGCAGCTGGCGCTGATTGTGTCATCGAAACAGATCCGCGGCTTGTCGGCCTGTTTCAACGTTCGTTCGCCGGCGCCACGGTGGTCCCGTTTGAACGAGAGCAGAATGCTCTCACCGATATTGGTGAATTCGATTTCCAACTTCCCATCGGTGATTTGCCGCGATGGTTGCGGCCAGAATTTATGAACTTCCGGCCTTTGGGCCGGTACCTCAGTGTCGATGCGAATTTGCTAAACAGCATGAAAAAGCGCTATCGGGACCTAGGCGGTGAAACAGTCGTTGGCATTTCATGGGCCAGCAATCCCCCGAAGGGCGTTTCGCTTGAGGCGTTGATGCCGGTTTTAAGTCTGCCCGGCATCACCTGGGTCAACCTGCAATATGGTGACCACTCCCGGGAGATCGAGAAGCTCCGCCGGGAAGGCGGCATCGAAATCTACAGCGACCCCGGCGTTGATCCGATCAAGGATCTGGACCGGTTTGCGGCCCAGGTGGCCGCAATGGACGCGGTCGTAACAATCCAGAATACGACGCTTTATGTCGCCGGCGGCGTTGGCGTGCCGACATTTGCGCTCACCGCACCGGCGCCCGATTGGCGCTGGTTTGGGGGCGCCGGGCGGCTCGGCGAAACCCCGGTTCAAGACCCGTGGCATGAAAATGTGACGCTGTTCAAACGCAAGCCAGGCGAGGCACCCGATACGGCCGTTGCCGATATCGCCGGCCAATTGCGCCAACTTGCGGCGGCGGCGCGGCAATAATCAGTCTATTTGCCGCGATTTGCCGTTGTGCGTCCCGGTTTCGGCCCAGCTCCGCCACATGTTCCGGAGCGCAGCTTCCAGGTTCCTCGCATAGGGTTCTGAGTTACAGAGATCCGATTGGTGCAACGCATCGCGCATGCCTTGGCGCATACTGTTGAGCTTGACCGGATCGCTGGCCATCGCAACCGCTAGGGCAACATATTCGTCTTCGGATTTGGCGATAAACTCCGGATAACCGGCATGGGTGACGATGGAGGCCGCGACCCGGTCGACAAAATTGCGGCCTAGCAGGGTGATGACCGGCATCCCCATGGTCATGGCTTCGAAGGTGGTCGTCGCGCCGTTGAAGGGGAACGGGTCCAGCGCAATATCCATGGCGCTATACAATTCCAAGTGGCTGGAGCGGTCATCCATGCCGCTATTGAATATCAGCCGGTCGTCGCCGATGTCATTGTCGGCAAACTTCTTTTCCCAGCGCTCGCGCATGGATTCTTGACTGTAATGATTGAAGTATTTCAAATACAACCGGCTTTCCGGAACCGCTTTTAACACCCGCGACCAAAGCGCAATAACCTGATCGTTGAGTTTTTCCGGCTTGTTCAGGCAGCCGAACGTGATGCAGCCGTTTGCGATCACCGGCGCCGGTTTGATTTTTGGCAGCCCTTCCTGGACCGGATATTGGTAATAGACCGGCAGCCGGTATAGTTCCTCGGTAAACAGCTCCGGCGTATCCTCGGGGTGCAGGATTTCATCGGTCAAATAGTAATCCATCGCCTCAAGCCCGGACGTGGCGCAATCGTGGAAACTGATCTGGATCGGCGCCGGCCGGTAGGTGGCCACGATGGGCCGGTTTTCGTCGAACCTGCCGGCCAGGTAGATGAGGATGTCGATCTCGTCTGCCTCGATCATTTCGGCGACTTCTTCGTTCGACTTCTGCATGGTCGAAGTATAGTGCTCGGTAATCTTTATGAACTCATCGGTAATTTGATCGGGATATTCCACCTGTCCGTAGAGGAATATTTCGAACGCTTCCCGGTCGTGATGGACAAGGGCGGGAAGAATATTCATGGCAACCACATGGGTCCGGAAATCGGAAGACACGTATCCAATACGCAGCCGGCGGTCCGGATCACGGTCGCGGTCCGGAAAATTCTTTTTGGTGAATTCCGGCTTGTCAAAGGGCCCCCGTACCTGGCGATGGATGTCGAACAGTTCCTGCGCCGAAAGACCGGGAACATTGAGCAGCACGAACAATAGACACTTATGCGGCGCCTCCGAATGAGGCATCTTTTCAACGGCCCGCATATAGGCTTCGGTGGCCTTGGTGATGTCGCCGATGGTCTGATAGGCCGATCCCAGCGCCAGCATCGTGGAGATGGATTCCGGGTCAAGTTCCTGCGCTTTTTCGATGGTCGCCAGGGATTCTTCGAGCAACCCGATCTTGCGTTGGGCGACGCCTTTCTCGGCCAGAAGATTGAGATGTTCCGGCTGCGTTTCGAGGCCGACATTATATTCCTCGATGGCTTCCTCGATCCGGCCGACGGTGGTGAATATTTCACCGAGGCTGACCCGTGCATCGGCATGATCGGGGTCCAGGTTGAGTGCCACCTGATAGGATATTTGCGCCTTCAGGCGGTCGCCCAGGCGCTGGCGGGCGAAACCCAACTCGTAGTGGGCATCGGCGCAACGGGGGTCGAATTCGATGTAGCGTTGGAAGGTCTCGGCGGCATCTTCGAATTGGCGTAAATGGCGTTGGGCGATACCCAAGTTGAATATCGCGTCGGAATAGTCGGGCGCCAGGTCCAAGGCCTTCTGATAAACTTCAAGAGCCATTTCCACATCGCCCTTGGCTTCATAGGAATTGCCCAGATTATTGTAGGCCTGATGATAATTGGGAGCGCTTTCGATGGCCCGGTTGATCAGCGCAATGGCGGCATCGAAATTGCCGGTCTGGTGGGCGATAACGCCCAGAAATTGCAAGGCCACGGGATGGTTGGGGACGGCTTCCAGAACCTTGCGGAAAATGGTTTCGGCTTCGGCCAGT
>JAYGEH010000131.1:0-2718 GCA_046582475.1 Rhodospirillales bacterium | reverse complement strand
TGGGAGCCGAAGCCGGACGACATCATCTACCGCCTCGGCATGCATATCGCCGATACCGACGAGGAAGCCATCGGCGATATCGTCGAGGCCGGCGCCGACAAGCCGCGCGCCGGCATCACGCTGATGAATATGGCGGTGCTGGAAGCGGTTCAGGATTCCAAATATTACGGCAAAAATACCGAAAAGGACCGGGAAGCGACTATTGCCACGCACGGGTTCGAAGAAAAGATCGAGCTCGGCGAGTTGCTCGTCGGCAGCCCCGATACGGTGGTCTCGCAGATCAAGAAGATTCGCGACCAGCTCGGCCCCGGCATCCTCGATGTCATTTGCGCCGTGCAGCTCGGCAAGCGCACCGAAAAGTCGCTGCGCTTGATGGGATCCAAGGTCATGCCGCAAATCAAGGACTGGTAGGCAACCCGCCGCCGCCTAATCAACGAACCCAAATCACATAGGTTGATCCCAAATGAACCATTCCACATCCGTGGCGCCCAGCGCCGCCTTCACCGAAAAACAAGTCGAGGCCGATGGCTTCACCATCCGCTACCTGGAAGCGGGCGCCGGTGATCCATTGGTCTATATTCACGGCGCCAGCGGTGTCCGGCTGTCCAAGGCCCACGATATTTTGGCCGAAAGCTACCGGGTCATCGCCATCGAAGTGCCGGGATTCGGCGATAGTCCGGCCAACGAAAAATCCGCAACCATGGCCGATCTGGCCGCCACCCTGTGCACCGCCATCGCCAATCTGGGCATCGACGAATACAACCTCATGGGCATGTCGTTCGGCGGCAAGGTGGTGTTGAGCATGGGCCTGCACGACAACGCAAATATCAAGGCCCTGGTGCTGCTGGCGCCGGCCGCCATCCGGCTTACCGACGCGCCGCCGCCGGCGGGCGGCCCCGCCGCCATGAAGGCGGCCCTGCACGCCCATCCGGATCAGCATCCGGACCTGCCGGGCTACGCCGAAGGGGTCCTCGAAAAACAGCATGCGCTGGTCGGCCGCGCCATGGGCCCGCCCCGGGACCAGGACTTCGAGACGGCGCTCGGCGAATTGGATATCCCGGTGCTCGCCTGTTTCGGCACCGAAGACAAGGTGATGCCGCCCGAGGTGGCGCACATCTATGCGGAGTTGCTTCCCAACTGCCATTTGATGATGATCTACGACGCGGCGCACGCAGTGGATGCGGACCGGCCGGAAGCGGTGGCGGCGGTCGCCGCCGACTTTTTCGAACGCCACGAAAAATTCTTGGTGCGCCAGCAGAGCGACGTGATCAATCCTTGAGAATTAGCCATGACCGACAAAACCCTCGCCGCCGTCGCCACCGACGTGATGACCACCGAATTGCGTGAGTTCGATATTCCAGAAATCGGCGCCGACGACGGCTTGCTCGAATTGGAAGCCGCCGGCATCTGCGGCTCCGATTGGCGCAACTACCAGCACAACGCGGTGCCGCGCATCATGGGCCACGAAAATGTCGGCCGCGTCGCCAAGATCGGCGCCATCGCGGCCGGCCGGTGGAAGCTTAAAGAGGGCGACCGCATTGCCTTGGAAGAATACGTGCCCTGCGGGCAATGCAGCCTCTGCCGCTCCGGCGATTTCCGCCTTTGCCAGGAAACCGAAGTGTTCGGGGCCGGAAAAAAGGGCCTCCGCTACGGCTCTTCGCCCTTGACCGAACCGCCCACATTATGGGGCGGCTACAGCCGCTTTATGTATCTGCATCCGAACGCGGTCATCCACAAGGTTGCCGAAGATGTGCCGGCCCACCATCTGGCCATGTCGATCCCCATGAGCAACGGCGTGCAATGGACCCAGTTTGAGGCCGGCCTTTGTATGGGCCAGTCGGTGCTGATCCAGGGTCCCGGCCAGCAGGGATTGGCGGCGGTGCTGGCGGCCAAGCGTCTCGGCGCAGGCCAGATTATCGTCAGCGGCCTCGCGCGCGACTCCAAGCGCCTCGAAATTGCCAAGACCTTCGGCGCCGACGCGGTGATCGACGTGGAAAAAGACGATTTGATCGAAACCGTTTACGGCCTCACCGATGGCCAGGGTACCGATGCGGTGCTCGACCTGGCGGGCGGCCCCAATACCTTGGTGGACGGCATCGGCTGCGTCAAAAAAGCCGGCACCGTGGTGTTCGCTTCCGCAGGAACCGTAAGCAACTTCCCGGCCAATCTGATGACCGCCAAGCGGGTCACCTTGAAGGCCGTGCGCGGCCATTCCTATCAGGCGGTGGAAACCGCCATCGAATTGATCTCATCGGGCAACTATCCGGTGGATTTGATGGCCACCCACCAGTTCGGTCTGGACCAGGTGGATTTGGGCGTCCGTTCCATCGGCGGCGAGGGCGCGGCCGATGCCATCCATGTGAGCATCATCCCATCGCGCGACGTCTGAGGCGCACTAAAAGTAAACTGTCACCGATTTTGGGTAAGTTTGCCGCAGCTGGTGCGACTGTGTCGAGTACATATCCGATAGGTCCGCGAGTATTTTCTGCCATGGCGATTCCTTAATCGTTATCGAACATTAAACGTGTCATTTACCAGATTATTCAAACTTTATAGTTTTCGTCCGGTTAGAATATTTTATACCAACTTGCAAAAAGATTGACTCGTTAGTGTTCTGTTAGCTTGGCCGTGATTCAACATGGGAAACAGAGGAGTTTTCCATGGCCCGAGGTATTTTCCTACGAAGTGATTACAATGGTGATGATCTTCGCTCATTGG
>JAYGEH010000553.1:0-9411 GCA_046582475.1 Rhodospirillales bacterium | reverse complement strand
GCCGGCGGAGACAGGCCGGTAGCCGCCCCGCTTCATCAGCGGAATGGTGAAGGAGCCGGTCGACATGACATTGGCCACCGTCGAGCCGGAGATGGAGCCGAACAGGCTCGACGCGGTGATGGCGATTTTGGCGGCGCCGCCTCGGTAGCGGCCCATTAGCGCGGTGGCCACATCGTTGAGAAATTCGCCGGCGCCCGAACGCTGCATCAGCGCCGCCATCAGCAGGAAGGCGACGACGATGGTGGTAACGATCCTGGTGGGCAGCCCCATGAGCGCGTTGGTATCGAATGTCAGGTAGGTGACCAGATCGCCGAATTCGATTTTCTGGCCGACCAGCGGCCCCGGCACATATTGGCCGGCGACGCCGAACAGAATAAACGCCACCAAGACCGCCAACAGCGTCACGCCGACGGTGCGGCGCAGCCCCTCGGCGCACAAAATCAATATGACGATGGCGCAAATCACGGCATCGATTGGCTGGTAGACGACGGCATCCGCGAGGCGGGGATATTCAATCGACAGGTATGCGCATGCCACGAACCCCGACAGCCCTGCCAGCCAGTCGTACCACGGCACCGGGCCGGCGCGTTTCCCGTAATTGTAGGGAATGTGGATGAAGACAAGCAGCAATGCCACGCCGATCATCGGGAACATGAATTGCTGGTCGTATAGCTGCAGGGCGAATATTTCGCGGTAGAGGTCCAGGGACTTGAAAATAGAGGCGATGACCAATATCACGGCGAGCGTGATGATGAATATTCGAAGCTTCGGGCCCGCCGGAGATATGCGGTCGGCTTCGTTGTCGTAAAGAGAACCGGCCATCAGCTGTCAACGCCCGGCATATATGCCGCCAATATCTGAACTGTCATTACTGAGGCCTGAAAACCGGCCGGGGCGGGCGCATCTGTCTGCCCCGGCCGGATTCGAAACGATCAGACGATGCTCAGCTACCCGGCTTGACGCCGGCTTCGTTGTAGAACTTCATGGCGCCCGGATGGATGGCGATGCCCTTGAGCTTGACCGCCATTTTCGCCGGATTGAAGCCGCCAAAGACGCGTGAGATTTTTACCAGCCCGGCCTTGCCGGCGTGCAACGCCTTCATCGATTTATAGACCACGTCGACCGAGGTTTTGCGCGAAGTCATCAAAACCATGTCGAATGCCATGGTCCAGGTCTCACCTTCTACCCCAGGTGTCTTGGGATTGACCTTGACCAGGTAGGAGCCGGGATAGGCCTTTTGCATCGCCGCGACGGCGGCGGGGGAATTGTTCATCTTGAGGATGCGAATGCCGCCGACTTTGGAAGCGGCTTTACGCAGGCGGCTACCGCCCAGCGACGATGGCGTTCCCTCGACCGTGCCCTTCTCGAACAAGGCGGTGCCGGCGGTCGTGTTCGGAACATTGACGCAGTTGAGATCGCTGGTCGTCATGCCGGCATTGGTGAGAAAGCCCTCAAGGACAGTCCGCACTGTCCGCTGCGCGGTGAAGCCGCAGGCATATTTCTTACCCCTCATGTCGGACAGTTTTTTATAGGGCGAACTCTTGCGCACCAGCGTGCCGACCGGCAGCGGCACCATGCGCGCGGCAATGACCCAATCTTTGGATATGGGATGACCCTTGAAACTTCCGGTGCCGGCGAGGGCGTCGTTGATGTCGCCGGTCGAAGAGATGCCGAAGGCCAAGGTGCCGCGTTCGACCAGCGGCGCATGAGCGGAATTGGCCGTGTGCGGCACGGCGCGGGTCCGCAGCCCGGCGCCATCGGCGATCACCTTGGCGATGGCCGAGCCGATCCGGTTGGTGAGCGAAGCCGCAGGTCCGGTGCCGATGCCGACCGCCTGGGCGTGCGCGGTGCCGGCCAGCATGACGGCGGCGCCGATGGATAGAACTGTGGTTCTGATGAGCATGGATTCCTCCCAAAGATTTCAATTTTCGGAATTTTTATTAACCAAGGGAAAGCTAGCCGCTCTGGCGCAAACCCGCAATAAATATCGGCTTCACGGGCGCGTTAGATTTTTATGCTCAAATCCAGGTGGCGAACGCCATGGCGTTGCCGGTGCCGGCGTCGGTGCGGTAGCAGGGCACGTAGTCCAAGAGGTCCATTTCCAGGCTGGTCTGCGACAATATACCGGCCACCGTGATCCAGTTTTTGGTTTCCGAGGTGCCCGAGCGGAACATGGCGTTGGGCTCGTTGAAAATAGTGTCCTCGTCGCGTTCGCGCATGGCTGTCAGCATGCGGCTGTCGAAATCCTCGTCGATGACGAAATGGCTGATGCCGCCGGACGCACAGATGGCGACCCGCTTGTCGCCGTTCCAGCCCTGGATGGCGCGCCCGATGCATTGGCCGAACTTGTAACAGCGCCGGGGCGTCGGCTGGTTGGGCGGGAAGAAAGTGTTCAAGAGGATCGGTACCACCGGCACCGGCTTATCGCGCAGGATGCGCCGGTAAATAAAGCCGACCGCGTGGCCGACACCGATCAGCCCCTTTTCGTTGGTGGGATGCTCCGACGATGTGGCGACGTCGAACTCGTCTTCCATGGCCTGTTCGATAATGGCGCGCGACAGCGCGCTTGGCACCGGATAGGCCTGATCCTCGTCCGGGTGGTTGGCGCGCATGGAGATCGCCAGCCCCGGCTGCATGGTTTTGACTTTTTCCTGATCGAGGGCGGTGTTGATCACCTGGTCGCCGTAAAAGACGGTGAACGACGGCTGGATATCTTCCTGGAACCATTCGTGCTGATCGTCGCCGACCACCACCAGAATATCGGGGTCCACCTCGGCGATTTTTTCGGCCAGGGCATCCATATGTTTCTGGTTGCGGGCGTGGCGGACCTCGCGCACCGGCAACTGGTTTTGGGCGTCCAGATTTTCGTCTTTGCGCAATTCCAGCAGCTCTTCGTAATTATAAAACTCGCCGCGGAACGGATGCGCCGGATTTTCCCTATCGGCCTGGGCGCGCAAGTCCCATTTCTCGGGCGCCGTCGATAACAGGGGCCCGTGCGATGATCCGAACCCGTAGATGATTTCCGCCATGACCAACGACTCCAAATTGCGCTTAGCTAGCGATTATACTCATTCCGATAAGGTATCCTACGCCCAGAATTTTCACACAAAATTTGATGCGGCGCAAATGCGCGTCATTCGGCGGCGGCGAGAACAAACGCCGATAGCGGCGACGCGGCTTTTTGCTCTTCGTAAGAAGCCAGCCGATCGGTGGCGGATCGCGGCACGTTGCCGCCCTTGCCGCGGGTGGCGCACCGGATCGCCGTCGGGCGACAAGCGCGCCGCAATTCAAGGCTGACACCCAATATTGGCGCATCAGATCGCCCATCTGCCTGCCCGGCCCGGTCTTAGTGAGGATTTTGAATTCGGCTTGGCTCGTCCTGGCTTTCCCTTTATTGCGCCGCGGTCTCGAACAAGTGTTCGGCGCGTGTTATTTCTAAGCGCCGTCGATAGAGCGCAGCCATGTCATCACCGTCCGGGGCCACGAAATAGCCACCCCGCGCCTGATAAAAACCGTCCGGATTCTGGGCGCCGGGCGGCACCTTTCCCCTTGATTTTAGCGCTTTTACCGCGCCGATCAGGCGCCGCCGGGTGGCCGTGATCATCTGATCCGAGGGTGCCAAATGTTCCAAGCTCCTATCGGTGATGGCGCCCATGCTCTCGGTCACCATCTGATCCTGTTCGGAGATACCATGGATGCCGGAATAGGTCTTGTCCCGCTGCACGCCGCGATCGATCAGATAGTCGTTGCCCTGGTTGGCTTCGAGCCGCCAGCGCCCGAACCAATCGGTGGAATTTGGCCGGCGTCCCAGATTGCCCAGCACCGCGTCCGGATCCATGGTCTTGGCCAGGGTATTGAGGCGGCCTTGCTTCCAAACGATGCGGATCGACATGGCGTGGGTGTCGTCGAGCGGCACCCAGGCGCGGGCATAGACCTGATCGCCGAACGGCGCGCTCGGCGTGTTCGACCAGAACGTAAACATGAAATGGGCAATGCGCCAATACGTGCTGCCGGGATCGGCCGGACGGTAGGCGCCGTACATCATGCCGTAATCGGTTTCGGCAACCGCATATTCGGGATCCCAGTGGACCGTGCCCCAATGGCGGGGGTCGCTCTTGGGATAATCCGTCGCCGTGCGTTGGCCACCATGCAGAAATTCGACATGGGAGGTGTCGAGATCGCCTTCCAACGCCTGCAGCCAGCTGCATTCGCGGAGGAACATATCGATGTTGTTGTCGCCCTCCGCCACCAATGTCGCCTCGATATCGGGCAGGCCGGGTACATTGTCCTGGTCGCCCATGAACACCCAGATGAGGCCATTGCGCTCGGCCGCCTTATAGGCTTTGGCCTTCACCTTGGCTTTAAAATCCTGGGCCGGCGGCACGTTGGCCATGTCCAGGCAATTGCCGTCCACGTCGTACTTCCAGCCGTGATAGACGCAGCGGATGCCGTTTGCCTCGTTGCGCCCGAAATACAGCGAGGCGCAGCGGTGCGGACAGCGGTGATCCAGGACGCCGACGCGCCCCGAGGTGTCGCGGAAGGCAATCAGTTTTTCGGACAAGAGCATCAGGCGCACCGGCTGGCCCTCGGCGACAAGCTCTTCGGATTTCAGCGCCGGCATCCAATATTGGCGCATCAATTCGCCCATCGGCGTGCCCGCAGCCACCCGTGTCAGGGTTACGTTTTCGGCTTTGGTGGCCATGGTAGCAGCCTTCCCGCTAAATTTTATGCGGCCATTCGGTGCAATATATCATGGCCGACGGCGGCGGACAAAATTCTCCGAGTAAAGGTTTAGGCTTGATCGCTGCCGGCCCGCGCCCGCCGCAAGGCATGTTTATGCCGGTTGATCCAGGCGCGCAGGGGTTTGCGCAAGGCCGGCACTTCCATGGCGATGAAATATAGCCCGACCGGGATCATCCAAAATCCGAGGATCGGAAGGAACCCGAAAATGCCGCCGACGATGCAGAGCAGCCCGGCCAGCGTACGCACCCCCGGCCCCATCCGGCGCGTCGCCCAGTAATTGGCCCGGCGCATGATATCGACCAGGAACACGCGCCAGCGAGGCGCGCCGGGCGGATAGGAACGCCCCCTGGAACCCCGGTCAGGCGCCGCCAAATTTTTCGATTTCGTCGTTGGTGGGGAAACGGTCCAATTCTTTCTTGGAGAATATCAGCGTGCCATCGCGCACGATTTCGAACACGCCGCCGCCAGATTCGATCAACTCCACCGACGCGTCAAATCGTTCCACCAAATAGTCCCTCACACGGAGAGCCCGGGGTCCGTAGTCTCACCGGACGCAGTATTCAATACGATATTGCATAACGCACCTTAGATGATTGCCGCGCAAGCAGGCCGCATTCTATCATTCCGGGGGGCATGGTCAAAATAGCGTGTTCGTGATAAAATCCTGGCAATCTTTTTCATGTAAATTGAATGACTTATCACGCCCAAGCGTGCTACAAGGTCCGCCCGATAGGCTGCAAATTGACCCCTGGATCGACAATGCCGAGCGACCATAACCATCGACCGGGCCCAACGGGCATCCTTGGTCGCATTTTTGGCCATGTCCGCTTTTTGCCGGTTGCACTAAGCGTTTGCGCGCTGCTGCTGCTGGCCGCCGGCACCGATGCGCAAACCAAATCCCGAAATGTGGATGCGTTGAATAAACAGCTCTTTACCGCCGTCCGCGCCGATCAGGATGCGCGCGTGCGCTCGCTCCTGACCGCCGGCGCAGATCCCATGGCCACCAACGACTTCGGCATGACTCCCGCCGGGCTCGCCGTCGAGCGCGGTAATTTCAAAATGGCCCATTATATTCTGTCGGTCCGCAATCAGCGCGCTCAGGCGAAAGCGCGGGCCGCCGCCCGGCGGCGCGAACGCTCCGGCGCGGTGCCCGATAGGCCGGCCGCCGCCGCGGCGCCAAATCGTGCAGCGACGGCGCCGATCCCGGTGCCCCAAGCGCCGCCAGTGGTGGCGGCAAGACCGGCGGTTCCGGAAGCGAAGCCGCCGGCGCCGCGCCGCCCCCTGACCGCCAGCGGTGGCCGCAATCCCTTCGATCCGCTGGCCCCGGCGCAATCGGTTCTGCCGACCCTGAACATCACAAAGGCGACGGCCGCAGGCGAACCCCTGAAACCGGCGGCTAATCCCGTTGAC
Source organism: Rhodospirillales bacterium (assembly GCA_046582475.1). Lineage (GTDB taxonomy): Bacteria > Pseudomonadota > Alphaproteobacteria > Rhodospirillales > UBA2165. Next base: position 3,258 of record JAYGEH010000553.1, on the reverse strand, counting down.
GGCGAGGCGCCGAATGCGGATGCATCCAAGCCCGGCCTGCTGGGGCGCATGGTGCGCGGCATTGCCGGCGTATTCAAATCCGGGGAGGCGGCCGAAAAAATCCCTGCGGCGCCCCCGGCTAAGGCGCCCACTAAGATTGCCGAGGAAAATGGCAAGGAAAATGGCCGTGACGTTGCAGCGGCGCCCCGCGTGGCTGCCGCCAAACCGGCGCCGGCAGGCCGCACACCGGATCAGCCGCGGCTTCAGATCAAGCGCGCCCCGAAACCGGTTCCCGCGGCGCCCTCGGAATCGACGGACACCGCCGCAAATGCCGGGCCGGGCCAAGCCCCGGGCGCGAGTGCCGGAATTTTCGGCCGCATGATGAAAGGCATCGCCAACGTGGTTGGCGCCGGCACCGAAACGGCGGCCGTTCCGGCGAAGCCGGCCGATGCGGTCAACCCGGCGGCCGGCGCGGTCACGGCGGATGCAGAAACCGCGCCGCAAATCGCACCCGAAAATACGCCAGAGAATCCGGCGGAAAATACCGCGACAGCCGCGCCGGAAAAGACCGGCGAGGGGTCCACCGTCCTTTCAAGTTTCTTCAAGGATATGTTCGCCGCCAAACCCGAACCGCAGGGTAACAGCGAGCAATCGCCGGAAACAGCGGACGCCGAGCCCGAACCCGAGATCGTCGTCCGTTCCAGGCCAGGCGCCGAGCCGCCGGTACCAGCTCCAAAAACAAAAACCGAGCCGCCGCCGACCGCCGTACAAATAGCCGAAGCAACGCCGCCGGAGTCCAAGGTCAAAGAACCGGAGGCCGAGGCCAAGGCGCCAGAATCCGAGGCCGAGGCGCCGCCAACAAGCGCCTCGCCATTCAACCCCACCGGCAATCCGGCCGGTCCTTTGCCGACCATCAGCGATCCCAATTTGATCGCCGGCGCCAAATCCGCACCATCGGCGCCAACCGGAACTACTGCCAATGGCGGCGCCGAAGGGGCGGAGAACCAGCGATCAGGGCTCGACAGGTTCCTGCGCCGCGTGTTTAGCGGGAAAAGCACCCGGGATGCACCGGCGGACGCCCCGGCACCGGTTGCAGCGCCGCAGCCGGAAACGGCAGGTTCCGGGACCGCCGATGGCCGCAGCGTGGAAAAAATTGCCATGGCCGGCAACCGCGAAGACGGCAGCGCCGGAGCCGAGGTGCCGAAGACACGGCCGGGCCCATCTGTCTCCACTAAACTTGATGGGTTTATCCGGGGGCTCGCCAAGGGATTTTCCGATGAATCCCGCGCCAAGAAAAACGGCGAAACCGAAATTGCCGGGCTCGGCGAGACCACGGTAACCGAGACTGGGCTAACCCAGCCGGGCACGCCTGCTGAAAAGACATCCGGCCAAGAATCATCGGAACCGCCGCCGCGTTCGAAATTGGACCGCTTTGTGCGCAGCCTGTTTACGGCAAAACCGAAGAACGACGGCGATACCGAACGCGATGGTAAAAACAACGAGACCACCGGAGCGACACCGCCGCCAGCTCCGGAAACCAAGGCCGTAAAAGACGCGCCGGCGGCGGCGAAGGGCGCGCCCCAAGGGCTTGCCAAAATGACCGAACTGGCCAGCAGGCCCGCCGCCCCCAGGAGGCGTTTGGGCCAACGCGGCGGACGGCGGCGTTCCGAGGCCATCCCCTTCATCCCGGCGGTCACCCTCACGGTCGGCGAATCGCTGACCCTCGGGCGCACCCTGACAGACGCCGCCAATTGTTTCCAAAAAGGCAAGAACAAAGGCTGGTTTTGCCTGGAAACGGCGGACTGGCCCGATGAAATTCGCGACCGACTCCGGGTCAGCACCTGGATTTACCGAAAAGCCCGGACCATTGTTCATTACCGCTCGGGGAGAGCGCAACGCATATTCTCGGTGTTTCCGGCCAATAATTTCAACAAGGTGGTCCGCTTTTTAGAGGCGAAATTCGGTCCCCCCGCCGAGGAAACGGATCAGTTCATCGCCCTCATTGGCGCGCCGCCGAAACTGAACCTGAGTGTTAAATGGAAGCGGAAAAATGCCGACGGCTCGATTTCGGCGCTGGAAGTGCGCAAATTCGACAATGTGCGGCGCATGGTTCCCGACACTAATATCGGTTTTATCCGCCTCTACCGGGAAGGCTCGCGGCCCATATTCCGCACCATCAATGAATCCGACCTCATGCTGCAAAGCCTGCGTAACAGCCGGTTAAGCCAGAACGCACCGAAAAATCGGTAGTGTGAAGAATCTTTCGCACATTTCATCATGCGACGGCTCCACTGGTTGATATTTTTCCCGCGAAGAACGGTGTCATATTCATGTACTTTCGTGTTGACCACTTGCTGCCGGCGATATGTCTCAACCTGGCCGCAGCGAGATTGAGGCACGATTGCCCATCCGAGAAAGCGCCGACCACTTTGGTCCTGCGACGGATCTCCTTCATGATGCGTTCCAGCGGATTGTTGGTGCGGATCTTTCGCCAGTGGCCGTCCGGAAAAGCATAGTAGGTCAGCGTCTCATCAATGCTTCCTCGATCAGTTCCGCCGCCCGTGGCAAGCGTTGGCGGCGCAGTTCGGCAATTACCGCTTCAGCTTTTTCCTGAGCTGCCAGGCGGCTTTCCTGGGCGTGGATGGCCTTCAGCATATGGCTGATCTCGCGCACCTTGGTGTATGGCGCCCGTGTGCCCCAAAGCGCCTCGGTGATATCCTCAACCCGGCGCACCGAAACCCCGGCCAGATACATCTCTACCAGAGCCTCTTCAACCGAACTCTCGCGACGGCGATAGCGCCCGATAATCGCCGTCTCAAAGGTCTGCTGGCGTAACCTTGGAACCTTCAGCTTGACCTCGCCCGCCTTGGTGTGCAGCGAACGGTCGGCCCGCGTATCGCGGCGACCCTCGTTGCGTTCATAACGGCCGGCACCACAAAGTTGGTCCGCCTCGGCATCCAGCATCGCGTTCAAGGCCCCTTCCGCCGTGCCACAGACCATCTCGCCAAGGTGGTCCTTGATCCGCGCCTCGTCAATCTGGATCACTTGACCCATATCATCACCCTTTTGCTTGTCATTCATCTCATTGCTCCTTCCTCAAGTGTAGGCCCCCATTTCCCAGATGAACTCAATTTTCCATGCCGTCAGACGTGGCTTCTGGTATAAGAATCAATGCAGTATACACATCAAAACAGACGCGCCCCATGTCACCCGGCGGGTGAAAGCAGAAAGTCCCCTTTGCGGGTCGATTTCGACCGCCGTTTGAAGCTTGAATTCCAT
>JAYGEH010000331.1:0-12256 GCA_046582475.1 Rhodospirillales bacterium | reverse complement strand
CTCAGGGACTTCTGCCAGCCCTTTCTGGCTGCGATCGCCGAATTCACGGAATAGCCCAATCCCTATCGCCTCTTCTTCACTCCGAAAGCCAGATAGTTAATGGCGAGATCGCGGCTCAAGCGCCAATCGCCTTCGACGAGTTTCTGGAAGTCTTGGTCGTGGAGGTGTCGCTGTAGAAAGGCTGACTGTACGCCGCTCGATATTGACACGTCGATGTTGTCCTGGTGGGCCGGAACTAAATAAAGCCCCATCTATTCCTCTCCCCTACCCACACTGCCGCAACGGACAGTGGGCCTTTTTCTCTACGTTTTTGACGCTTTTCTGCCTCTTGCACAAAGTACGGACGCGTTGACATCAAAGGTACTAACTCCGACGCAATCCAAGCTACGCTTCCTTCAGGAGGGCCATCGGTATCGAAGTCATCGTCATAGTCCTTATGCAGGTCCCAAAAGTTTCGAGCCTGCGCGGAAAACTTTTCCCAATTTCTCCACTCTCCAACATCAAACAATTTTATATTCGTTTGGGTTCGTGAATTCCAAACGATGAATGCATAATTGTGATCTAGGAGGCCCCCATCAGTGCGCACAAGTTTAAGACTACCCATCGGAGCTACCCCTTTGACAAACCCGCTGAACCGGTCATTAGTCCATCAACTCCCCGACAATCTTATCCATCGCCGCCTTGTGATTGTCAGACGGGAACAGATGCCCGTAGCGACCCATAGTTACAGCTAGGCTACTATTACCAGCGAAGCTTTGCACCGTCTTCGGTGGTTGCATTAGTTACAAATGATGTGGAGGCCTTAGTGGTTGGTGAGGTGTTTGGCGGTCAGTATGATGGGAAGCAGAGCGGCCATTTTATTATTGATTTAGCCAGTCTAATGCTGAATCAAGAAAGCCGCCCCCCGCCGATAATTGAAAGGCGCCCTGCCAGTCGACGTTGTCCGCCACCCAGCCGGCCAAGACAAAGGACAATGACCCCCCAACCCAATACTGGCGGCGTGGAAGGCAACCGCCCGGGACTGCGCCGGGCCTTCCACCAGGTCGGCGAGCGCCTTCAAGCCAACCATGTACGTGCCGATGCTTGGAGATTGTGCCCGGGGAGCGGATCTTCGCGAACCGCGGCACCCGCGACGAGGTTGTACCCGCCAGCAATTCAGCATAGGGTCGCCGACCGGCAACGGCACCGTCATCTTTTTCGACAAGGACCGGGACACTCCCCCGAGGATCGACGCCAAATAGACAAGTTTCATGTCGCCCGGTGGCATTCTCGACGAGGTCACGGAGCAAACCAACCATGGCGCAGAGAAAAATAATCGTTGCGATCGCCCCCACCGGGGGCTCTGTCATGAAGGAAGACACGCCGCATGTGCCGACGCAACCCAAGGAGATCGCCGGCGTCGTCGAGGAATGCTTTCATCTTGGCGCTTCAATGGCTTATTTGCACGTTCGGACACCAACCGATGCACCGTGCTGCGATCCCGCCATATATTCCGAACTCAACAAGCTCATCCGCTCGCGCTGTCCGAGAATGGTCCTTAACAACTCTACCGGCGGGGGCTTGGCCGGTGACATGGTTAGGGAGTATGCACCCGGTAAGTTTGAGGTTCGGTTCGAGGAGCGGCTGCGGGGCCTTCAGGGCGGGCCCGATGTCATCACGGTAGATACCAGTACCGTGATCGTCGTGCGAAAGGGCAAGGAAGTCGTCTTTAACACCCTTCCGAGCGAATGCGACGCGCTTATTTCCGGGGCGCATGAACTTGGCATTAAGCCTGAGTTGATGGGCTTCTCGGCCGCGAATGTGACGCAAGACATTAATCGCTTGATCAGACAAGGCTATGATAAGCCTCCGTTGATGGTCAATCTCACCATCGGCTTCCCCTCGACGACATCTCTGCCATATACGCCATCCATCTTGGATTTCATGGTGGGATTACTGCATCGTGAGAATGTGGTTCTTACGATAACCGGCATGGGTGAGAATGCTTTCGAAGCAACCACCCATGCAATCCTCCTTGGCGCGAACGGTTTGCGGGTAGGGATCGAGGACACCGTCGAATACAGTCCGGGCCGTCTTGCAACGAACCAGGACCTCGTGAGCCGCGCCGTGCGAATGATCCGTGAGCTTGGCTGCGAGCCGGCCTCGCCAGCAGAAACCAGGTCGATGCTCGGCCTGAACTGAGAGAGTTCTGCTTCCCAGCAAGTGGTGCATCTACGCCGACCAGGGGTGTGCTTTTTACCCCGGCGTTGACAGAATGCGGTTCATGTCTGACCGACGGAAAAAATACAAAGGCGGGATGGTGCGGCCCCTTGTCTGCATTGGCGGTTTTCGTCCTCGGCGGCATTTATCGTGCCGTCAGGGCGAGGGAGAATGGCGGCTCGAAGCCGTCATAGAGTCCATGACCCGGGATGGCCAGGACTTGACCGCCCGCGAGGCCGGCCACTGATCGCCCGAAAGACCGCTGCATTGACCGACATCACTCCGAAATCTCCTGCCGATCTGCTTGCTTCGATGACCGAACAGTTCCCCGGCGCAAAAGACGTAATCTATTTGGACACCGCCGCCAGGGGCCTGCTGCCAGTAGCGGCAAAAATGGTCGTCGAGCAACATTTGGAGGACCGGCTCCTCGGGCGGGCCGACAAGGTGTCGATGTTTGCCGCCGTCGAAGAGGCGCGAGGGCGGTTTGCCGATCTCATCAACGCGGATACCGATGACATCGCCATCACCAAAAACATCTCCGAGGGGCTCAACATCATCGCCACGGCATTGCCCTGGGAAGCCGGAGACAATGTCGTCCTTTGCCTCGACCTGGAACATCCGAACAATGTCTATCCCTGGCTCAACCTCCGCGACCGGGTCGGCATCGAGATCAAATCGGTGCCTGGACTGGACGGGCATATTCCCGCCAGCGCCTTGATTGACGCCATCGATGTGCGAACCCGGGCCGTCAGCCTGTCAACGGTCAGTTTCTCGCCTGGATTCCGAACAGATGTAGAGCCCATTGGCAAGGCCTGCCGGGAGCGTGGCGTGTTCCTGCTGGCGGATGGCGCCCAGTCGGTTGGGATCCTGCATACGGACGTCGAACAACTCGGTCTCGACGGCCTCGCCGTATCCACCCAAAAGGGATTGTTGAGCCTCTATGGCCTCGGCTTCCTCTACTGCCGGCGAAGCTGGGCGGAGCGCTTGCGCCCGGCATCCTTGGCCCGGTTCGGCGTTGACCTGGGAGGGGTCCATGAAGCCGCCAAGGGCGGCGATTCATACAACCTGATGGCTGGCGCGCGTCGCTTCGATCTCGGCAATTACAACTATCCCGCCGCCATGGCCTGCGCCAAGTCCCTGGACATCATCGCCGCCGTCGGCACAAAAGCCATCGAAGCTCACGTGACAGGCTTGGCCCATGGTTTCGCTCAAGGACTGCTCGATCTCGGATTATCCGTGGCCGGTGGCGTGCCCGGCCCGCATATCGGTGGTATCGTGAGTGTCGGTGAATTTGGGTCCGGGGGCCATGACACGACGGACGATCCGCGGATGGATTCCCTATATAAGCATTTAACGGAGAACGGGGTCCGGCTTTCCGTCCGACAAGGGATGTTGCGCATGGCCTTCCACCTCTACAACACCGAAGATGATATGCGTCGCGTACTTGAGCTTGCCGACCAGTGGGCCAAGACGGCGTGATCCGCGCCGGCTGAATTTTTAGGCATGACCATAGGCGGATAAATCTCTTGACTCTTGATCGGGCTCAAACTGGTATACCGGTATGTCAGTGGTGCTTCAGCTTGAACGCGACCGCGCCTATCGGGGGCTTCTCGAACTCATTTTAGGCGGTGAGGTGGATTTGGACACGCCCCTTTCGGAGCGTAAATTAGCCGATTCCCTGGAGATTGGACGGACTCCCGTGCGCGAGGCGCTACGCGATCTGGCCCGCGACGGAATCCTCGAGGTACAGCCCGCGCGGGGGACATTCGTCCGTCCTCTTACCATCGAGGATGTTCAGGAAATTTATGAGGTCCGTCATTCCCTGGAAGGGATGGCGGCGCGTCTTGCAGTCGAACGCGGACTGACCCTCGAACTCAAAGCCTACGGGCCCAAATTCCGCGATATGATTGACGACCCGGGGGCTTACGATCCGACGGAAATTTACGAGACGGGTGCGGAATTCCATTTAGAAATCTTCCGTTCGGCTCGCAATCGGCAACTGTTGAAAATTTACGAACCCCTGAGGCTGCGGTTCAGGATCGCATTTGGCCTGCCGCGTTATTACGACCACGACCTGATCTGCGAATCGGCGAAGGAACATCTCGAAATTCTGGAAGCGATCGAAGGCGGTGACGGTCGGACCGCGAAACGGTTGATCCGTGACCACCTTTCGAAAGGACTGGAGGTTCGCACCCGGATATTCAATAGCCTATCCGAGCACATGCCCAACGCCAACATCCTCAACTTGGAGCACGAGACTTAAATGAATTACGTCGAGCGCATCGAATGCTGGCAAAGCGGCGAGGCGTATTCAGTCGAAGACGCGGTGGCCGGGGTCTACCCGGCCGGTGATTTCCCGGAGGTCCATTACGACCTCGCCAAAATCCGTGGCGAGCTGGATCGGGACCAATTGGCCCATGGCCCCGCCTCTCTTTGGCGCTATGCCCCGCTGCTGCCGGTCGATGATCCGGACAACGCGGTAACCCTTGGCGAAGGGTGGACTCCGCTGCTCCCCGTACCTGAACTTGGCGCCACGATTGGCTGCACGAACCTGATGGCCAAGGACGAGGGCCGCAATCCATCGGGTACCTTCAAGGACCGTGGCTGCAGCGTCGCCATCACCCGGCATCGGGAGATGGGGGTCGAGACCATTATCCACAACAGTTCCGGCAATGCCGGCGGCGCCATGGCCCTCTATACGGCGCGCGCCGGCATGCGTTGTGTCAACCTGCTCCCCGATGACGTCCTGCCGGCCAGCCTGATGCAAAGTGCCATGGCCGGCGCCGACACCCGCATCGTCGACGGGCCTTGGCGGGAATCGGGAAAACTGGTCGCCGACGCCGTTAATGAACATGGCTGGCTCAACATCGGCACCTTGAAGGAGCCCTACCGCCTGGAAGGCAAAAAGACCATGGGTTATGAAATCGCCGAACAGCTCGGCTGGTCGCTGCCCGACGCCATCGTCTATCCGACCGGCGGCGGGCTCGGCGCCATCGCCATCTACAAGGCGTTTCGGGAACTCCAGGAACTCGGTTGGGTTGATACCGGCCCCTTGCCGAAGCTGATTGTTAGCCAATACGAAGGCTGCGCCCCAATCGTCAAGGCCTTCCGGGAAAACGCCGATCACGCGGAGGTGTGGATGGACCTCCAGGTTCTGCCGGGCGGTCTCAAGTCGACCCGGCCACCAGGCGACAAGGCGGTTCTCAAACTGGTTCGCGAAACCGGCGGTACGGCCATCGCGGTGAGTACGCCGGATGCCCTGGAGGCGACGGCGCTGATGACGCGGACGGAAGGAATCTTCCCGTGTCCCGAATCGGCGACCACCGTCGCCGGTCTCAAAACCGCCATTAAAGAGGGCGTTGTCACCAAAGATGCGCGGATCATCCTGATGGTGACGGGTTCGGGGATCAAGTCCATACCGGCTTTGCCGGCCACCGATGTTCCGACCATTTCAACGGGAGAAAGAATCTGACAATACAAAATCGATGGAAAACGAAATGTAGCAAGGAATGACCGTAAAGGAATTCCATACTTTACGGCATTGACGGCCAAGACCCCAGGCGTGCCTGCCGTTCGCGCCTTTTTGAAGCATAAACTGATACCAAAAATCCATAGGGAGAGAAAAGATGAAACGTTTAACTACAGCTATAGCCATTACCGCCCTGGCGGTGGCCCTTTGGCCCACTTACACCCTGGCCGGCCCCACCGTGGACTCCATCAAGAAGCGCGGCAAGGTCATCTGCGGGGTCAACGGAAACCGCGCCGGATTCTCGGCCCTCGACAGCAAGGGCCAATGGCAAGGCATGGACGTCGACACCTGCAAGGCCGTCGCCGCCGCCATTCTCGGTGACAAGAACAAGGTTCAGTTCGTCAAGACAACGACCCAGACCCGCTTCACCGCCTTGCAGACCGGCGAGGTGGATGTCCTAACCCGTAACGTCACATGGACGCTGAGCCGCGACTCCAAACTCGGCATCGACTTCGTGGCGCCGACCTTCTACGACGGGCAGGGTTTCATGGTGAACAAGAGCCTTGGCGTAAAATCGGTTAAGGACCTGGGCGGGGCCACCGTCTGTGTGCTGCCGGGAACGTCTTCCGAAAAGGTAGCCGAAGACGTGTTCAAAAAAAATGGGCTCAAATACACGGCGGTGGTCATCGAGAGCAAAAAGGAACTGAATACGGCCTTCTTCGGCGGACGTTGTGATGTGCACGTGCAATCCACTTCGGGTCTCAGTTCGGCCCGCGCCACGGTCGCCTCGAACCCGGATGATTACATCATTCTCCCGGGCATCGTCGGCAAGGACCCCATGGGCCCCGTGGTTCGCCAGGGCGACCCGCAGTTCAAGGATATCGTGGCTTGGTCCGTCTACGCCATGATGGAGGCCGAAGAAAGCGGCGTCACATCGAAGAACGTGGACGAAATGAAAAAGAGCAAGGACGCCAATATCGCCCGTCTACTCGGCACTAAGGATAAATTAGGGGAGGCGCTGGGCCTCGACAACGATTGGGCCTATCGCATCATCAAGCAAGTCGGGAATTACGGTGAGGTCTTCGAGCGCAACGTCGGCAAGGGTTCGCCGTTGAAACTGTCTCGAGGTCTCAACAATCTATGGACCCGTGGCGGTCTCCTTTACTCACCACCGTTCAAGTAAGCCGGCAAGCCGCCCGTCCCTTAGGGGCGGGCGGCCCCCCCGCCCTAAGTTGTTATCCACCGATCGAATGAATTCTTCATCTTGACCGAAGCCGTCATTTCCCAGGCCTTTCCGTCCGCGGCAGAGTCCCGTGACCGGCCCCCACCCAAGCGGCCGCCAATGAGCTTCGATGGGCTTTGGCATAACGTCGGTTTCCGGAGCTTCCTTTACCAAATCCTGGTCATCGTCGTGGTCGTCGGCACGGCCATTTACATGATCGGAAACGCCCAGGTGGCAATGGAGAAGCGCGGCATCGCCACGGGATTCGGGTTTCTCACCGAGGAGGCGTCCTTCGCCATCGGCGAGACACTCATCAGCTACGACTCTTCGGACACCAACATCCGTGCCTACATGGTTGCCGTATCGAACACGTTTAAGGTCTCGGTCGTGAGCGTCATCGGCGCCACCGTATTGGGCGTTCTCATTGGCATCGCGCGCCTGTCGTCCAACTTTCTCATCTTCAAGTTTGCTTCTTTTTACATTCAGCTTTTTCGAAATACCCCGCAGTTGGTTCAGATCATATTCTGGTACACCCTGGTTATCCGGCTTCCTCACCCGAAGCAGGCCTGGAGCATCTACGATTGGGTATTTATCTCCAATCGTGGGCTGATCATGGCCTGGCCGGCGGACAACGTGGCCTATGCCTGGGTTGGGTTGGCCTTCATCATCGCCTTGGGCAGTGCTTATGGTGTCGTCCGTTGGGCCGACGCCCGGCGCCGGCGTACCGGTCGGACATTGAGCGTGTTGTGGTGGAACGTGGGGCTGGTCATCGGGCTTCCCCTATTGACTTGGTTCGCCCTCGGATCACCCACGGAGATGGAACTTCCTGTCTTCAAGGCCTTTAACTTCACGGGCGGGATCTCCCTTTCCCCTGAGTTCCTGGCCCTGTTATTGGGTTTGTCACTTTACATCGCAGCCTTTATCGCCGAAATCGTCCGCTCCGGAATCCAAGCGGTGAGCCGCGGCCAAATCGAAGCGGCGCGGTCCGTCGGCCTGGGTCGAATCGATCTCTACATGAAGGTCATTCTGCCCCAGGCGCTCAGGGTCATCGTGCCGCCGGCGACGGCCCAATACGTAAGCCTGACCAAGAACAGTTCGCTCGGGGTCGCCATCGGCTATCCGGAATTGTTCAACGTCAACAACACGATCACCACACTGAGCGGCAACACCATCGAATGCATCGGCATCATGATGGCAATCTATCTGAGCATCTCTTTCACCATCTCCGTGATCATGAACCTCTACAACCGTGCCGTTCAGATAAAAGAGCACTAAACCCATGAGCCGCCCGCAACCCATATCCAGCGCCCTCGCCGTCTCCGGTCCTCGCCGCCCGCCGCCGGAACGCGTGACCGGTATCGTCGCTTGGCTGCGCACGAATCTTTTCAACAATATGCAGAATTCGGTGATGACGTTGCTGGCGGTCTGGGCGCTGCTGGTGACCCTGCCGGGGTTCGTTAACTGGGCCGTCATCGAGGCGGTCTGGATAACCGACGATTCCAGGGTCTGCCGCGCCGCGGCCGGTGCGTGCTGGGCGGTGATAACCGAAAAGCACCGGGTCATGCTGTTCGGCACCTTTCCATACGACGAGCATTGGCGGGGCGTCCTGGTCATCGCCATCGTCATCGGACTTTCCATCTTCTCCGCATTCAAGCGCTTTTGGTCTTACTGGCTGTTCGCCGGCTGGATCGTCGCCATGGTTATTATTCTGGTCCTGCAGTTGGGCGGGGTGTTCGGACTCAAGGAGACGGGCACCCATGATTGGGGCGGCCTGCCGCTGACCCTGATCCTGTTCGTCGGCACCGTGGTCGGGGGTCTTCCCATGGCCGTCTTCCTGGCCCTCGGGCGACGCTCCGATCTGCCGGTGATCAAGTCGCTGTGCATCGGCATGATCGAGATCACCCGCGGCGTCCCCTTGATCACCGTACTGTTCATGGCGTCATTGATGTTTCCGCTGTTCGTGCCAGAGGAACTCACCATCGACAAGGTGCTTCGGGCACAGATCGCCATGATGCTGTTTTTTGGAGCCTACGCCGCGGAAATCGTTCGCGGCGGTCTGCAGGCGATCCCGCGCGGCCAGTACGAAGCCGCCGACGCGGCCGGCCTTACGTACTGGCAGAAGACCCGCAAGATCATCCTGCCGCAGGCTCTTAGGATCGTCATTCCGGCGCTCATGAACGACATCATCCGGGCCTTCAAGAACACTACATTCGTCAGCATCATTGGGCTTTTCGACGTTTTCGGCGCCACGGCAACGGCGCTCGAAGACCCGCTTTGGGTGCTCTACGCACCGGAGGCCTATATGTTCATTTTCTTGCTCTACTTCTGCTTCTGCTTCTCCATGGCCAAGTATTCGGAGCATATTGAGCGCGACCTGGCAAAGGGGCGTAACTTCTGATGGATGATGCAATGCCTGAAAATCAGCCACCACAGGCGGAGACTGACACCAACGTGATCGTTGAATTCCGGCACGTGCACAAATGGTTCGACGATTTCCACGTGCTGCGCGACATCAACATAGTTCTCGGCCGCGGCGAGAAGGTGGTCGTCTGCGGGCCCTCGGGGTCGGGAAAATCGACCATGATCCGTTGCATCAACCGCCTGGAAAAACATCAAGAGGGCACCATTATCATCGACGGCACAGAACTTACCGACGACATGCGTAAAATCGAGAAAGTCCGGCGTAGCGTCGGCATGGTCTTTCAGAGCTTCAACCTGTTTCCCCATCTCTCCGTCATCGAGAACCTGACCATGGCGCCGGTCTACGTCCACGGCATCCCGGAAGACGAAGCCGACAGGCGGGCCCTCGAACTCCTCGAACGGGTCAAGATTCCCGAGCAGGCCTGGAAGTATCCGGGGCAGCTTTCCGGCGGCCAGCAGCAGCGTGTCGCCATCGCCCGGGCCCTGATGCTGCTGCCCAAGGTGATGCTGTTCGACGAGCCGACATCGGCGCTCGATCCGGAGATGATTACCGAGGTTCTGGATGTCATGATCGAGTTGGCCGAGGCCGGCATGACCATGATTGTCATTACCCATGAGATGGGCTTCGCCCGTAAGGTCGCCGATCTCATGGTGTTTATGGACGAAGGCCAGATCGTGGAAGCGGCGCCGACCGACATCTTCTTCGACAACCCGGAAAGCGACCGAACCAAACTCTTCCTTAGCCAGATCCTTACCCATTGAGCCCACGTGAGGGCGAAAGGAATGCACCCATGACCACGACAACCGAAAATGCAGCCGCTCTCCAAACCGAACCGGATTGGGCCGCGCTGCGGCGGGAATTTCCAACCTTGGAGAACGTCGTCTATCTCGACATTTCCAAGAAGGCGATCTTGCCGAGAAGGGTCGAGGAATACATGAGCGAATGGATGCAGGATATCTACGAGGATGGCGGGGCCCGGGCTTATTCCATGGATTGCATCGAGGAAACCCGCCAGGTCGTTGCTGATGTGTTTGGCATGCCCTCCAGCAATCTGTCGCTAATCAAGAACACGTCGGAAGGGGTCAACATCGTCGCCCAGGGTTTCCCTTGGCGCGAAGGCGACAATGTGGTGATCAGCGAGTTCGAGCACGAGAACAACACCTTCCCGTGGCGTCATTTGACGGAACGCGGCGTCGAGGTGCGCTGGGCGGCGCCGGACGCGGAAGGCCGCGTCACCGTCGATCAATACCAGGAAATCGTGGATGACCGTACACGCATCATCGCCGCCGCCTGGGTCGCCTATGGAAACGGCTACCGGGCCGATGTTCCGAAGATCGCCGATTTTTGCCGCGATCGTGGCATTAAGTTGGTGATTGACGGGATTCAGGCCGTCGGCGTTCTGGCCACGCCGATTGCCGAGCTGGGCGCCGATGTCTTCGTCACCGGCGGCCACAAGGCTCAATTCAGCCTCGCCGGGGCCGGCTTCATGTATGCCACCGACGAGATGATCGAAATGCTGACGCCGCCCTACGCGGCCAAGTACAGCTTCACCTCCAACGACCGCATGCAAACCTCACCGGAACTCGCTCACGACGGCCACCGCTTCGAGTATGGCAATCCCAATTTCCTGGGCTGCTGGATTCAGAAGCGGTCGGCGGACTATATCGCCGAGATCGGCCTCGCCAATATCGAGGCCCGGGTCCAGTTGCTGACCACGGCGCTCATGGAGGAAGCCGAGCGCCGCCAATTTAAGGTCCGCACACCGCGTCCGTGGACAGAACGGGCCGGTATCGTTAGTTTCGATATCGGTGGTCATGCGGGCGAAAAGCAGGCTCAACTCAGGGCCCGGAACATCGTGGTCAGCGAAAAGGACGGACACTTGCGGACAGCGGTTCATTTTTATAATTCGGAAGACGATCTGACACGCTTCCTCGATGCCCTTCAGGCCGCGTGACCAGCCCCGCCATGCCGGCATCAACAACCGTTCGCATTGATCTGATCAGCGACACCTCGGCACGCCCGACTCCCGAGATGCGCCGTGCCATGGCCGAGGCCGAGGTGGGAGACGAGCAACGGGGCGAGGATCCCACCGTCAATAGGCTGTGCGAACGGGCCGCCGAGCTGATGGGCCAGGAGGCGGCCCTGTTCGTGCCGTCCGGCACCATGTGCAACCAGATCGCCATCGCCACCCACTGCCGACCAGGAGACGAGATCATTGCCGCCGAGGCTTCCCACGTCATCAGCAACGAAGGGGCCGGGGCGGCCGTCTTCGCGGGATCGTTCATGCGCGCGATTTCGTGCCGGCGCGGCATCTTCACCGCCGCCGACGTGTCTGCGGCGGCGCGGCCACGCAGACCCAAGTCTCCCCGTTTGCGCCTCGTTGAAGTCGAGCAGACGAACAACCGGGGCGGCGGTTCCGTTTGGCCGCTCGAAGCCATCCTCTCCGTAGCCGAGGCCGCCAAAACCCATGACCTGGCCCTTCACATGGACGGCGCCCGGTTGATGAACGCCGCCGTTGCCTCGGGTGTTTCGGCTAAGGACTTCGCGGCCCCTTTCGACAGTGTCTGGCTCGATCTCTCGAAGGGCCTCGGTTGCCCCATTGGCGGTGTGCTCGCGGGCTCCGCCGAATTCATAGAGCAGGCTTGGACTTGGAAACACCGCTTCGGTGGCGCCATGCGCCAGGCCGGAATTCTCGCTGCGGCAGGGCTATACGCCCTCGATTACAACGTTGATCGATTGGCCGAAGATCACGCCAACGCACGTCTTTTCGCGGACCGCCTTTCGGAAGTTCCGGGTATCGTTTTCGATCCGCCCGAGGTCGAAACCAATCTCGTCTTTTTTAACATGGAACAAACGGGGCCGTCCGCGAAGGAGGTCTCGGATCGGCTTCTTGAAAAAGGCATCCGAATAGGCATTGAAGGCGAGTTTCGAATGCGCCTAGTCA
>JAYGEH010000315.1:0-5787 GCA_046582475.1 Rhodospirillales bacterium | reverse complement strand
CTGGTAAGGGTGTTTGATCATAGGTAATTCCTTTCGTCATTCTGGATTTTGGAGATCATCCGGTTAACCGTTTCCAGAATTCGTTTCTCTTTTGATTTATTGGTTAGAGGTCTCTTCGTCAGACCCCATAAGGGTTTGAGTTCAGGTTCCTGTTGGTCATTCTTCATTGGATATTTTCCTGTTCAGCAGTCTTCACAGGAGTATTTAGGGGTTCTGATGCATGACCCCGTTAGATGGATTTCAGAAAATATCCTAAAGAAAAGTCCTGAGTTGAATGTCTTGAGGTAGTGATTTCTGGACATACTGAACCCGTCACAGGGAACAGCATGTCCTCTTGAGTCCAGTGACTCCTGAGACATATCCAATCAGAGAAACTCTTCCGACCAAGTGCTATCACGCCTACGGTCATCAAGTCGGGTGGGTAATCCGATATCCCGTTCTGCTCTTCCTCATGCCTCTGGGGTCACGCAAGAAGAGTTCTTTCTCTACTTAAACTACGGTCACGATATAAAACCGATTGGATAATGTTCATATCGTGTGGGGGTAATTTCTCCCCCGTCTTGTTGGGAATGTTTAGTCACCCCATCCAACTTTGGTGCAGTCGTATCCCCAACCGTAAAGTCATTTGGGGAAACCCACCGTCTTGTCTGAGAAACTTGAAATGTCAGTTCTATTTAGACAACCGCATCCCTTGAAAGTCCCAAATATGAGAAAAAAGTGAAAATAACAATTATATAACAATAATATCAATGAGTTAGACATATTGTTAGTCAGATTTTGATGTCCCGAATTGGAACGTTACACCACAGTTACCAAGTGGGAGTTACAAACCCGTCGAGACTATGGGATTTCCGCAATAGGAGGGTCTAATGGAACGATTGATACCAAGGATATTCGATAGGGTTTGAAATTGTTGCATTGAGTCAAAGAACTGTAAAAATATAAGCAATATCAATGACTTACGAGAGTTACAAAGAAATTACGAAGTCTAAAAAGGTCTAATGAATTCAATTACTTACGAGTACAAAACAATTGAGTAGGAATGACAGGAATTCCCTACCGGCGTTAGTAGTTTCCGTAATTCGCCGAAAACCGGTGCGCGGCTAATATTTGAAAATGTCCACGCCGCAGATTGCTTGACCCGAAACCAAGTGTAGTTAATGATCGCGTAATTGGCGGACGGTTACACCAGCGGGTGGCGTTTCTTTGCCCTGATCGCAACCCATAAGGCCAAGCAGGCCATCGGCCATAGGGAATTGGTGGCCTGGTCCGGTGATTGAGGGAAACGGGTTTTGACGCTTTCGCAGGAACAGAAACGCACGCTTCTTTCGGAGCATTTTCTTCTTCGGCATATGTCCGAAGCGGACCTCGACGGGCTGGCCGAACATACCCAGATCATATCCTACGCTGCCGATGAAGTCATCTTCAAGCGCGATGACGAGGCCGGCGAAATGATGGTGATTGTCTCCGGCAAGGTACAGATATCCTCGCCGGCCAAAACCTCCGACAAGGTCATTTTCGCGGCCCTGTTGCCCGGGGACGTGTTCGGCGAAATGTCGCTGATCGACGGCCATACCCGTTCCGCCGACGCGACGGCGGTCGAACCGACGGACATTCTTACCCTGGAGCGCGCATCGTTCGAGAAGGTGCTGGAGAATAACGCCAAACTGAACCTGGACCTGTTAAAGGTCATGAGCATGCGGCTCCGCCATACCAACGAATTGCTGGAAGATTTTACCATTCTGGATCTGCGTCGGCGGCTGGCCAAGCGACTCAACTATTTGAACCAGGATACCGGTCCCGGCACCGACGGCATGAAAATGTCGGTGCGCATCTCCCAAGGCGAACTGATCGCCATGATGGGGGTCTCCGAAGACGCCATCGCCAAGCAGCTTAGCCTTTGGGATCAGAGCGAGCTGATCAACATCGATCGCGGCTGGATCACGGTCGAGAACCCGGACGCCCTGAAGAAAATCATCGAAGACAGTTATTAGGGGCCGGCATTTTCGCTTTGAGCCGCCGGCGCGACCCGGCGTCCGCGCTGGGCGATGTAGATAACCGCGCCGATGATGATCACGCCGCCGAGGATCGTGGAGACGGTGGGAACCTCGGCGAAGAAGACAAAACCCAATAGGGCCGCCCACACCAGTTTCAGGAAATTTACCGGCTCGATGACCCCGAAATCGGCGAGCTTGATGGACCATGCGCCGATCAATTGCTGCACGGTTCCGATCAAGCCCAGGGCCGCCAGCCACAGCCATTGTTCCAGGCTCGGCTGCTCCCAGAACAACCAGGCCGTCGGCAGGGTAAAGAGCATGGTCAGCGTGTTGTGCCAAAAGACCAGGACTACCGGCGAATCCACCCGGGTGACGATCTTGTTGCAAAGGCGCGCCGCCGCCATGCAGGCCGAAACCACGACAACGGCCAGCATCGGCCCGGTTATCTCCTGATAGCCGGGCTTGAGCACCACCAACATGCCGGCGAAGCCGACGGAAAGGGCCAGCCACCGCCAAAGTACCGAAGCTTCGCCGAGAAACAGGATGGCGCCAACCAGCGTAAACAGCGACGATGCGTAACCGATGGCGGTCAGATCGGCGAACGGCACCTTGGGCAGGGCCCAAAACCAGACAATAAGGGCGGCCGCGAACAGCCCGGCGCGCACCGCCTGCATGGCCGGCACCCGGCTCGAGACGCGGCGCAGACCGCCGCCCCGGAACGCCGCCGGCAGAAAGAGTACAAAACTGAACAGGCTGTAAAGGAAGACCACCACAAACGGTGACATCTCGCCGCCCAGCTTCTTGCCGAGAACGCCCAGCAGGATGACCAGCAGTGATGATACCGCCGCCAGCATGATCCCGGCAAGATTGCGATTGCGCTGTTCGGGCATTGAGAATTTCGCGTTCCGGGTTGGAAATTGTGTGCGCGGCGAACTTATACCAACTTGCACAAATAAACACCAATTGTGACGGCTTTGCGCGGTTTCCGGTTAGGAGCGTGCCGCGCCGTGATGCCTTTGCATCATGCACGGTGCGCGACGACATCCGGGGGCCCCGCAAAGCGGCCCGACCGGTCGCCTTTCCCGCTCCCCGGCGACCGCGAACGCGGCCCCCGCATTACTGTTAGGGGGGACACCTACGGTGTCCGCCCGGGGGTGTCGGGAAGGCTTGCCGATGGGACGCCATCGCCCGCGCCTCCTCTCCTACCGAGGGAATGGGAAAGAAGATCACAATGGGTGTTTATTTGTGCAGGTTGGTATTAACGCTCGCCAGCCCCCATTTCATCCCCTAAATAGGGCCATCTACGCCAACAATAATCCAGGAGAGAAACAACCATGTCCGATCAAATCACCGCGTCGCATATTCTTATCGGCCATGACGAAGCGAGCAGCGGGTCCTCCAGCCTCAGCCGCGAGGACGCGCTGGCCCAAATCGAAAACATCAAGTCCGAGATCGAAGGCGGCGCCAGCTTCGCCGATCAGGCCATGGAGCACTCCGACTGCCCGTCTTCATCCAAGGGCGGCGATCTGGGATCCTTCGGCCCCGGCGCCATGGTGCCCGAGTTCGACAGCGCGGCCTTCGAATTGGAAGTCGGCGCTATCAGCGACGTGGTGGAAACCGATTTCGGCTTTCATTTGATCAACCGCACAAGCTGAGGCTGCGTATAAGCCTTTCAGGGCGCCGCGCCAAAAATCTCCAGATGGGTGTTCATTTCGCTTTCCGTTAAAGGAAAGTCATTGCCGCCTTTCGGGAACATCATGGCGGCGCGTGAAATACCGGCCAGCTTGGGCTGCAGCTCGGTCAGCATTTCCGCCGGCAAACCGGCCTTCCACACCACCGCGGTCAGCCCCTTGGCACTTTTGTTTTTGATGATGCTGGTGACGATCGCCAGGGAAATCCCGGCGCGCACCGCCAGCGCCGAGGCGACGAAGTCCCTCTCGCCTCTGTCGAGGGCCCGGTATACGTGCACCACCAACAGTTTGCCCGCTTCATGCTGCTGCACAACCGCCCCATGGGCCGGATCGCTTTCGGTGATGCTGATTGCCGCGGTGGCGCCGCCTTGGGGCGCGGCGGTTTCGGGCGCCGGTCCAAACTTTTGAGTTGGCGTAACGGGCGATCGGGAAATGGGCGATTGAGGATCGCCGAGGCGGCGCTGCACTTCGGCGGCAACCGCGTCGATGGCGGCGGCGTTCAAGTCTTGGCGATTTTGCAGCACCTCCAGAAATTGGTCGGCGACAAACCGGGCCAGACGCACAGCGGCGCCGGATGGCAGTTGCAGGCGGTTTGCCAGGGGGCCGTGCCATTCGGGAGCCCCGGCCGCCTGGTCGATTATCCCGTCGAGGGTTTCTTCGCGAATCTGCGCGCTATCGTTGGCCAGCAAAGCCGCGATGGCGGATTTATCAAGGGTGACGGCGACCGCATCGGATACATCTTCGGCCAAGCTGTCGCGCCTGGAGATAGCCGCCAAATGCCCGGACGCGGCGCCTTCCTTTATGACCGCAATCAAATCATCATCGGTCAGCACGGGCGAGAATTGGAGGACCGGCGCCGCCACCATTAATTCGGCGTCGCGGGCCAGACGGCTGATAATCTCCGGCGGCGCGCCGGCGACGTCTTTCAGGGCCTCCGACAAAATCTGGCGCACCCGGGGAATTTGATCCCGGGCCAGATCCGCCAAAATTTCGAGGGTCGTTTCGCGGATATCGGCACGCTCCTCTTGCCCCAAGGCCGGCGCCAAGCGGGCAATTTTAACCGCCAATTCACAGCGGATTTCCAGATCCTTGTCGTGGACCAGAATGGCATCGGCCAAGCGCGGAGTGGCGGCGTTGCCGGCGATGCGCATGCGCACGCTGGGCTCGGCATCCTCGGCCAGGAAATACAGCACTTCCGGCGGCGCCGTCTCGCTTATCGCCAGACGCCGGCGCTTTTTCGGATCCTCGCCGGAGGCCATCGCCTTGGCTTCATCATAACCGACGATGCGGCCGCCGAAGAAGCTGGCGCGGAGTTTTTCCAACAGGGTCATCGCTGATTCCCACCTGATAGATATATGGTAACGACGGCGCGGATCGGAAAGCAATTCAATTAATTGGCGGCGGGCCATTGAACTGCACCGGCGCATACGCCAAATTAGGAATAGTTTGGAGAAATCCGGGAAGACCCTGGAATCAGATATAAAACATGCGCTTGGGTTTTAGGACCAAGTGCCGGGGTTTGCATGAGACCACTGACCACCGACGCGCCGAAGCGCTTCTCGAAGCGCAACGATCTTGCCACCATCCGCACTCTCCTGCCCTATTTGTGGCCGAAGGGATCGGCCAACATGCGCGCTCGCGTCGTCATCGCCATCGGGCTTTTGGTGGCGGCCAAGGGCATTAATGTCGTTGCGCCGATCCTGTTCAAGTTCGCCGTCGATGCCCTCGACGGCAAGGGCGCCGCCATCTTGGTGGTTCCGATCGCGCTGCTGGCCGGCTATGGCCTGGCGCGGGTATTGTCCATCGCCTTTGGCGAATTGCGCGACGCGGTCTTCGCCAAGGTCGCCCAACGCGCCATCCGCGAAGCCGGCCTTAGAACCTTCCGACACCTGCACAAGCTTGCGCTGCGCTTCCATCTGGACCGCCAGACCGGCGGCTTGAGCCGGGCCGTGGAGCGTGGCACCAAGGGCATCGATTTCCTTTTGAACTTCATGCTCTTCAACGTCATTCCCACCTTGCTGGAAATCCTGCTGGTCTGCGGCATCATGTGGGGGTTGTTCAATTTTTGGTTTGCGCTGGTCACCTTCGTCACCGTGGGT
>JAYGEH010000288.1:0-1645 GCA_046582475.1 Rhodospirillales bacterium | reverse complement strand
CGCCGCTGTCCGGGTCGCGGGTTACGAAATTGGAGGCGGTGGTGTAGGGGCCGACATCATAGCCGGGCGTGCCGATCGGTATTGGGAACTCATCGATGCCGTCATGGTCGAACAGGCCGCCGCCCATGTGAATTTCTTCCTGGACGGGACCAGAATCCACCATGACCGGCGCGATCGGATTGGACCGCGCTTCGAGCCAGCGCTCCCGGATCCCCTCGGTGGTGGTTCCCATGCCGATGGCGTAGATCTCCGACGACGAGGCGTAAATGCCGGCCGCCACGGAACAAGCAAAATCGCGGCCCCGGGAATCGGTGACGTTTTCAAACAGGAACCCGGCACGCTCGCTTTCCGGCAGGCCGCGAAACTGCCAGCGCACCAGCGGCAACAGTTCCGTATCCTTGTTTATTTTCCGCTTTATGCGATGCAGTCTGCCGCGCTCTTCCAGGTTCTTGAGATGGGTTCGCAGGTTCTGGATTTTCGACAAGACTTACCTCCCACACGCATGGATTGCCGGTCGGACCGATGACCGGTCTCTTTCGTTGGTTCCACTATTGTGCCATAATTTTCGGCTATTGCCACCGGTTGCGATACATTCCAGTTGGCGGCGATTTCTGGTGCGACAGGAAAGGGTAAACGTCATGGCCAAGCTTCGTCACATTGCGATATCGGTTCCGGATCTCAAGGAAGCCGCGAAGTTTTACGAAGAGTCGTTCGGCATGCAGCGCCTGCGAGAAAACGACATCGCGATCAACCTGTCCGATGGCGTGATGAACGTAACCCTGCTGCGCTTTCCGACTGACGAGATGGCCGGGGATGAACGGGGCAAGGATTTCTTCGGTCTCCACCATATCGGCTTTGAAACCGATGACGCCGAAGCGCTGATCGCGCGCATCGAAAAAAGCGGCGGGAAATACATGGGCGTCTCGCCCGGGCCTGAGGGCGTCAACGCCGAACACAAGTTCCGCGATCCGCACGGCGTCGTGTTCGACGTTTCGGAACACGGTTGGGTGGGAACAAAATAGACCTTTCTTATCAACAGGTGCAGCAAATTTGTGGACAGCGCATGCGTGCCACAAGGGTTCGTCAATAATGAGCGAATATAGCCCTCGTTGCGATTATTTGACCCTTCGCAATGATATACGTGGTCGGGCGAGCCAACGCGGTTGTTCTCGAAAGAATGATCCGGCGACCGATATCAAAGCCATGATATGACCACAGATGATATTCCGAAATGCTTTCTCCAACATGTTGTGAGGCTTGAATTACAACCAAGATAAATTAACTCGCAAACCATTTGTATGTCCGGACTTGGCTAAAAGCAGACCTCCGATATCTTCAATTTGACGTCTGCTTTGCCCCCGAAAGATGCTATGAGGCTGAAGGATGCGGCCTCATGCTCCTTCTCCCTTTTAACGGTGATCTGAAGGAGCGATCCGATGATGGTAAATTCTACAGCGACTTCCAACGATCAGTCTATTTGTGCGGCGCTTGAGCTGAGCAAGAACAGCTGGCTGTCGGCGATCCAGGTTCCAGGCCGTGACAATCCGAGCCTGCATCCGCTCCTGGGTGGCGATGCCGAGGGGCTGATGGCGAAGCTCGATGCGGCACGGGATCGGGTGGCCAAGGCTACGGGGCAGCCGCCGGC
>JAYGEH010000244.1:0-5141 GCA_046582475.1 Rhodospirillales bacterium | reverse complement strand
GTATGACAAAGCACGGAGAAATTGGGGCGTCACTGTAGGCGAACGCGCCGGCTTTGAGCCCCACGTGGTCAAGCAGTTGTCGAGCCATTCGGCCCGTGTCGGGGCGGCGCAGGACATGGTCGCCATGGGCATCGATATCCTCGCCATCATGCAGTCCGGCGGATGGCAGTCGACGAATATCGTCGGCCGGTATATCCGGAAGCTTGATGTGCTGCGAAGTGGCGGGTTCCGGCTGGCGCGGCAACAGCAGGGATTTGGGCAATCAGGCTGGTTGCCGCCCCCTGAAATTCTGCTACCCTGACGGCAATTCACCGCACAAATTAAACCCAGGCAACCAGAGCGCCCACCCGATGGAAAATCCATCAATCGTGTTTGCCCATTGGCGAAACTCGCTTATGCGGTTCCATGACTGGTTCGAGGGACTTCGGAGCAACACCCGGAATTTTCGCCTGAAGATATTCGGGTTCTTCGTAGTTATAAATCTGGGCTGTTTCTGGTGGGCGCTGCTAACGACGTACCCGAACTTGCCGACCGGGCCGAAAGCCGAGGAATACGTTCTGATGGGTTTCCCCGTCGCCGTTCTCGGCGCCGTGTTCGACAGCCTGTCGTTGCTGGTGACGCTCTACATCGTCAGGCGCGCCCTTTCCTCAAGCAGCAACCTAAGCTACCTCGGCTATCTTAGTGTCGATCTTGCGATCGCCGTGCTGGCCACGTTCTGGGTCCTGCTTGCGTTTATGGTTTCTGGTTGGATTGTGAGTTTGGTCCTGGCGATACCTGAAACCTTTGAGTCCCGCACGGTTCTCTACCAGGGGCGCCTATGGAACATTTTAAACGATCCTTTCGGCGCCGAAAACCTCAGGAACATGTACTTCGGGATAATCATGGGCGCGTCAGCCCTGCTGCCGACGCTGTTCCATCTGTTGCTGGCGGTGAAATCGCTGGTGCGCTCGATTGGGGCAGGGCCGGAATAGCGCCCGACCAACAGCAGCAACCGGACTGACGGCGAGGCGCTCTAGTGGTTCGATTCTAACGCTTGGTAGTCGTCCGTGAACTACGCGGTTTTCGCTGATTGGTCGTCCCACTGGCATATCCAGAATTGGGCCCAAAGAAGCCTGATCCATTTTAGGATGAGGCGGAAGTTGTAGCCGGCGGCGGCGAGGATGGGGTTGATAGCGTCGCCTTGGCGGTGGGCGAGGTAGTTTCGGTCCATGCGATGGCCGTTTTTGAGATGGCCGATGACCGGCTCGACGGCGGCACGGCGTTTCATGATGCGCTTGATGGCCGGGGTGACGCGGCGTTTCTGCCCGGTTGTGAAGACACGCAGTTTGTAGATACCGGGCGCATTGTGGCCCCGGTATCCGGCATCGGCGAGGATCCGTTTGAGGGTGGCGCCGGTCAGCGCCTCGATCTCCGGGATCACCGTTTCCAGGGTGTGGCCATCGTATGGCCTTCCCGGCAGCGCTTTGGCGTGGATCGCGAACTGACCACCTTTGCAGCGCTTGAGGGTGGTGGCGATGGAGACCTTGACGCCGAACTCATAGGGCTTGTGGCTCTTGCCCTTGCCGATGCACTCCACCTCCGGCGCATGCAAGGCGTAAACCTTGGGCAAAGGATCGCGGGTCTGTTGCGTCATCACCCGCCGGGCCAACCACAGGGGACGGCGGAAGACATCCTCCAGGGCCGCATCGCCCTTGGTCTTGCGCTCAATGTCACGAATGGTGCGGCCAAGATAGGTCTTGAGTCTCCGCAGCTGTCGTTTGGCCCGCTTGTATTGCTTGGCATGGGCGTAACGCTGATGCTTGATCAGGGTGTACTTGCCGACCCGCTTATAGCTTTGGCGTAGATCAATGCCCGCCTCTTGGGCTTGGCGGACCAGCCGCTCCCGCGCCCGGTGGATCAGCTTGGCATCGGTGGGAAAGGCGATGTTCTTCTCCGCCACCGTGGTATCGACAATGGCCTGGGTAAAATCCCGGGGCTTGGCCGCGCCCACCTTTACCGCCACCGCCAGGCTTTCCTGCAGCAATGCCTGGAGCCGCTCCTCGCCTTGGCGCTGACGCCAGCGGGTCATCGACGAACGGTCGAACGGCAATTCGTGGCAAAAGAATTCCTCGCCGCAAAAATATTGGTAATAGGGGTTCTCCACCCAGCGCGCGCAAAGCTCCTCGTCGGACAGGTCATCGGCGTATTTGAGAATCTGCAGCCCCGCCATCAGCCGCGTCGGCAGCGGCGGATGGCCGGGCCGGTCCGTATAGGCTTCGCCAAATGTCTCCGACAAAAATTGCCAGGCGATCCGGTCCGCCAGCACCACCTTCTCGTGGCTCAAATCAATGATCTGATCGAGCCGGGAGCGGAACATATCGCTCTGACCGGTCTTGATCGGTTCGCGTGGCTTCATGGCACTCTCCAAATCTTCGTTTGGAGCAGTGAATCACAAATGATTCCGCCGCGCAAATTGCAAGGTAATCACCCACAAAGACCCAATCCCTGGCAATAATTATCCAGAGATAACAGGAAAAATTAAATAAAATCAGTGCGTTGGGAGTTCTTCACGGACGACTAACTTGATCTAAAATAGCGACCAATCCCCCCCCCCTTTGGAAGGCAAAATGGCGGATTCGGAAGTTCAACGCAGGTTTGCTATCGTCTTAGCTTCTGACTTGGTGCAATACACGCGCCTTATGGAAGAAAACACCAACGGCGCCGTTAGCGGAATGCGATTCCGCCATTGACGGCGAGGGTTTGCCCGGTGATGAAAGCGCTGGCGTCCGAGGCCAAAAAAAGGACCGTACCGACCAAATCGCCCGGCACTTCCTGTCGCGGAATACATTGGTTGGCAATAACATCAGCAGCCAGGGCCTTGCGCTCGGGGCCTCGGTCCACTTCGGTTTCGGTAAGCCCCGGTTGGATCGCATTTACGGTTATGCCATCCTTTCCAAGTTCCCGGGCAAGAGCGCGGGTCAGACCGACCAGCGCGGCCTTAGATGTCACATAGTGTAAATAGCCTGGGTTTCCGGTAATCGCTGTATCCGAGGACATATTGATAATCCGCCCCCAACCTCTTTCGCGCAGGATCGGTACGGCGACCCGTGCGGTGAGGTATGCCCCGGTTACATTGACCTTGAGGGCTTGCTCAAATTCGTCGGGCGGAATTTCCTCGAAAGGCCCGCGTTTGAGGGTCTCGAGAAGCGCCGCGTTATTGATCAAAACGTCGATGCGGCCGAATTCGGCCATGACCCTTTTGGACATCGCGCCGACCGAGACCTCGTCCGAGATATCGGTTTGAACAGATAAGGCGCGGCCGCCCGATTGGATTATTTCATTGGCGACGTTGTCAGCCCGTTCGCGATCGATTTCGGCAATAATCACAATTGCACCTTCCTCCGCTAATCGCTTGGCGAAGGCACGGCCGAGCCCGCGTCCGCCGCCGGTGATTATGGCGACGCGATCTTGCATGGCATCCTCCCTTTTCGGTATCCGGGATCACAAACAGGTCGATGCCGGATGTGTATAAAATTTCGCGTTGTAAAATCGATCCTGCCGGCGCCTTCTCTCGGCGATCCCCGTGATTTTCTCCACCGCTCAATCGAGCCGGTAAAACCGCTTCGCTGCCTTATATACGACATTGGTCTTTACCGTATCGGAATAGTCCGGATCGGCGAGGAAATCGGGCAGGTCGGCGGCTAGGTCTTCTTCCGTCGGCTCGTGGGGATAATCGGAGGCATACATGATGCGCTCGGAGCCGATCGCGTCCACGGCATATTTCAAACCCTTTTCGCCCAATTCCACGCTGACCCAAAAATTCTCACCCTCCGCGATATATTCGGACGGTCGTTTTTTGAGCCGCTCGCGCGCCTTGGCGCCTTGAATTGCATCATATTCGTAGTCCAGTCGGTCCATCATAAACGGAACCCAAGAACACCCTCCCTCGAGAAACGAAATCCGCAAGTTTGGGTAGTCATCGAACAGGCCCGAAAAAATCATGTCGGTAAGGTTGATCATCAGTGGGAAGGGGTGTTCGAGGGCGTGCACTCGGGCAAATTCGGTGAAATGATCGAAGCCCAGACCTCGGCTGGGCGCGCCGTGAATGGCGAGTGGCATGTCGTATTCGGCTGCAGCTGCAAATATGGGCCGGAAAAATTCATCGCCATATGTTTTGCCGAGGCAGGTTTGAGACGGCAGCAGGCAGGCTGGAAACCGAATGCGGTCCTTGGCACAACGGGCCAGTTCCCGAGCGGCGGCAGCCGGGTTTTGGATTGGCAGCATACCGACGCCATAAAGGCGCTCGTCCTTCGCGGTATAGCGGTCTTCGAGCCAATTGTTGTAGGCTGTCGCCGTCACCGTTGCCCATTCGAAATCCGAAATCAGACCGCACGCCAGGCCGGCCGTCGGGAACAGGACGCTGCCTTCCAGCCCCAGAATATCTAGCATTTCTCCCCAAATCGCAGCGTCGGTGTAGGTATATTTACGGTTCGCATCCTCGTTGGCGAACAGGAATCCTCGGGCCCAGCCGTCGAGCGTCGGCCAAATTCCAAACGGGTTGAACAGGCGAAGACCTTCGTATTTCCCTTCATAGTACTGAACTAATTCTTTGTCGCTTTCCAGGACATGTCCGTCACAATCGAAAACGGGCCTTCCAAGTTTAAACATGGATTCCTCTCTTGATCATGCGGGTCTCAGGATGATTTCTGAAAACGAATCTAATGATAACCAAGGACGCAGGCTCCGACAACTTGTCGATCATGAATTCCCCTGCCCTCGGGGATGATGCCAAGCAGTAGTAGCACTGCATAATGGCAAAGCCGTATTCCGTAGGGGTGGGATACCTGGGGAGGCGAGGTTGTTCGATTTACAAATTTAGCATGGGCGTTGGAGACCTCAGATTTGATTTAATACAAGTCCGCTACAGGCTATACTGAAGCAATGAAACTCCTGGCCGTCATAACCATGCTGGTCCTCGCACTGGCGCTTGTGCAGCCCGTCGCCGCCCAGAGCTTTAAGCCTGACTACGACGCTGGCTATGGCGCATGGAAGCAAAAGGACTACGCGACAGCGCTGAGGCACTTCATACCACTCGCCGAGCGGAGCCATTCCTATGCCCAGTTCTGGCTCGGCGTTATGTACGACAAGGGCCACGGCGTTAC
>JAYGEH010000301.1:0-3260 GCA_046582475.1 Rhodospirillales bacterium | reverse complement strand
GAGAAACCGTCGACGAGGTTCTTCCAGACGGAGTCCCTTGCCTCGATTGCCGGTTTTCCGACGCGTATGAAGACGAGGAACACGGACCCGGCCGCGGTAAAAGCGGCGACCGCGAGGTAGCAGTATCCAAGACCGAATGTGGCGAACAACGCGCCAAATACGACTCCGGAGACGATACGGGAGATGTTGAACGAGGCGTTCCGAGCCGCGATCGCGTTCAGGAGCAGGTCGCGCCCGACGGCGTCGAATATCAGTGCATTGCTTACTGGAACCGTCACCGCCTGCCCGATTCCCTGATAGGCAGCGATCGCCAACACGTGCCACAGCTCGATGTTGCCGGTGATGATCAGGAGCCCAAGGACCAGCGCCGCCGTACCACGGCTGATCTGCAGAACGATGAGGACGTTTCGTCGGTTTACCCGGTCGGCGATCACGCCACCCAGCGCTCCAAATCCGACGAGCCCGATCCCGCGCATCCCCGCGACCGCACCGACCCAGAAGGCGCTGTTCGTGAGTTCCAGGACGAGCCAACCCTGGGCGAGCATCTCGATCCCGATACCGAACGTGATGAAGACGTTGTTCGTCCAGAGCCAGCGGAAGTCCCTCACGGAGAGGGAAATGAAGAGGCGCGCGATCGGGGAGCGCATGGTTCGGAGTCGGGTCGAGCTCACGTTGCTCGGGTCGTGCGGCGACGGGTATCGATGAGCAACCGTATGCGACGCGGGCATCGGAGTCCAGAAACCGGGGATACGATGGGGTCCGGTTGGCGGGCGATATACTGGCCGAGCGAATGGGCGAGCGCCATTTCGGCGGGTTCCGGTCGCTGCGGGTCCAATGCGCTCCGCGGTAGCTCAGTTGGTAGAGCGGTCGGCTGTTAACTGACATGTCGTAGGTTCGAGTCCTACCCGCGGAGCCAGGACTTTTACGTAGACGCCGACATGGGGAGATATGGAGATAGTTCCTGTGCGGATCGGGTTCGTCGGCGGCGGAGTCATGGCGGAGGCCATCATCAAAGGTGTGCTGTCCCGCGACCTGGCGGCGCCCGCCGATATCGCGGTCGGCGAGCCGGTCGGAGAACGACGCGATCAGCTGGCCTCCGTGTACGGTGTCACCGCCTCGGAGGACAACCGCTCGGTCGTCGAAGCCTGCGAACTCATGGTGATCGCAACCAAGCCACAGTCCGTGTCGTCCGCGCTTGGGCCTTTGCGAGGGTTCGTCGACGGTGGCGCTGTCGTGATGTCGATCGCTGCAGGGACGCACATCGATACGGTGCGGAACCTGCTCAGTCACGATGCGATCGCGCGCGTGATGCCCAATACGCCGGCACAGGTCGGATACGGAATGAGCGTCTGGACCGCCTCGGACGAGACGACGGCGGAGCAGCGCGAACTGGTCGCCTCGGTACTCGCGGTTCTCGGTAAGGTCGAGTACGTGGAGGCCGAACACTACCTGGATATGGCGACGGCATTGAGCGGAAGTGGTCCGGGGTACGTGCTGCTATTCCTGGAGGCGCTGATCGACGCCGGAGTCCACATCGGGCTCGCGCGGCCACAGGCTGAAACGATGGCCAAACAGACGCTATTGGGTACTGCGATCCTGGCCGACCAGAACGAAAGCCACCCGGCCGAACTTCGGAATATGGTTACGTCGCCGGGCGGGACCACCGCCGAGGGACTTCTTGAACTTGAAGCGGGCGGCCTTCGGGCGATAGTCGCAAATGCCGTTGTTGCCGCCTACGAAAAATCAAAGGCACTGGGTTAAAACTCTCTATGGACGTCATTCTTCGATACGTAAGCCTCCTGACGACGGTGTTGACCTTCGCGATCTTCGCTCGCGCGATCCTTTCTTGGTTTCCCAACGCGGGTCGCGGAAACAACCCGAGCGCGGAAATATCGAGCCCCAGTTCCTTCATTGCCGTAACCGCATGTGCGCTGGGCGGCTGGCCATCCACCGCCGCCAAGCCAGCCGACAGCGCTTCGAAATCTCCACGCTCTTTCATGAGTTCGCGGAAAAATCCTTCGGCCATCGGGCTGCGGCAGATGTTGCCCGTGCAGACAAAGAGAATTTTTTTCATCCTCCGGATAGGGCGTGCCTCGGCTCAGTCGCGCAACGCCTTGACGGCAATATCCCCGCGAACGTGCGCGCCATCAAACTTTATTTTATCCACCGCCGCATAGGCTGTGTTACGCGCCGCCAGCAAAGTCGCGTCCAGCGCCGTCACGCCCAGCACACGCCCGCCGTTGGTGATAAGCTTATCGTCATCCGTCTTGGTGCCGGCGTGAAAAACTTTCACACCTTCTATCGCCTCGGCTTCCTCAATGCCGGAAATCGGAAGGCCCTTCTTGTAACTGCCCGGATACCCGCCAGAGGCCATCACCACGCACACGGCCACCTCGGGTTTCCAGTGCACATCCATCTCGGCCAGTCGCCGGTCGATGCACGCCTCAAAGAGATCAACCAGATCAGTTTCCAGTCGCATCAGGTACACCTGCGTTTCCGGATCTCCCCAGCGCGCATTAAACTCCAGCACTCGCGGGCCATCCGCCGTGAGCATCAGACCCGGATATAGCATCCCGCAAAAATCGATGCCTTCCGCCCGGCACCCCATTAACCACGGGTCCACCACCGTGCGAGTCACCGCCTGCAATTCCTCCTCGCTCAAAAAGGGCGCCGGCGAGTACGTGCCCATGCCGCCGGTGTTGAGTCCCTTGTCCCCGTCCAAGGCACGTTTGTGATCCTGCGAGGTGGGAAATAAAATGGCCGTGCACCCATCGCACAACACGTGCAGAGACACTTCCACGCCTTCAAGAAATTCCTGGATCACGACTTGATTACCGGCATCACCGAATTCCCTATCGATCATCACCGAGTCAATCGCCGCTTCGGATTCCCCGACCGATTTGCAAATCAAGACACCCTTGCCCAAGGCCAACCCGTCTGCCTTTACCACGCAGCACCCGTTGAGTTCCGTCGCAAACGCCTTAGCCGCCGTGGGAAAATCGAACGTGCCCGCCTTGGCTGTCGGAATGCCGTGGCGCGCCATGAAATCCTGAGCAAAAACTTTGGAGGCTTCAAACTGCGCGGCCTCCTTGTTCGGCCCCCAAATCCGCAGGCCCTGCTCCTCAAAGAGATCGACAATGCCCGCCGCCAGCGGATTATCCGGCCCCACCACCGTGAGTTCTGGTTGGTGTTCCCGCGCAAATTTGGCCAGTTCCGGCAAATCATCCGCGCCGATTGGCAGGCACTCAACCGGCTCGCCA
>JAYGEH010000183.1:0-14600 GCA_046582475.1 Rhodospirillales bacterium | reverse complement strand
TGATCGGCGAGCGCGTAGCGCGAAGACTGCCCGGCGTAGCCCGAAGGGCGAAGCGGGGCGGGCGTATGTGCATAAGACCGGGAGGCTGGAAATGCAAAATCTCAGACTATTCCGCAAAGCATATGCCGTAGCCGCCGCACTCCTGCTGGCGGCCTGCCAGTCATCGAGCCTAGGCCCCGAACCACCCGGCGGGCCGGCCCGCTTTGTCGATGTGCACATGCATCTGCACCCCATCGGCCTCGATGTGGCCATGGGCGGCGCGGCGCGCCCGGATGGGCCGCTGGATGTCAGCGTCAATCTGGCCAAGGCCGCCGATGTTCTGGTGGCGCGCATGGACCGCAAAAGCATCCGAACCGCCCTAGTGGTGATCGTGCCGTCGGCCAGAAGCTCGCCTGAGAGCACCTATCGACAGATGCGGGACGCCGTCGCCGCCCATCCCGGCCGCTTGAAGTTAATGGCCGGCGGCGCAATTCTCGGGCGCATGATGCAAGCGACGAAGCCGGCCAGCGTTACCAGCGATGTCACGCGCGATTTCGCCCAAGCGGCGCGCAATTTGCTGGCCGCCGGCGCCGCCGGTTTCGGCGAAATGCTGGTCTATCACCTCTGCATGAATCCCAAGCATTCGTTCCAGCAGGTGGCCGCCGATCATCCCCTCTACCTCAGCCTCGCGGACATCGCCGCCGAGGCCGGCGTGCCCATCGATATCCATATGGAGGCTGTCGAATTCCAGGCTCCCATATCGCCCCGATTGGGGCGCCATTGCAGCCAAAACCCGGCCAGCCTGGAGCCCACCATCCCGGCCTTGCAGCGCCTCTTGCGCCACAATCCACAAGCGCGCATCGTTTGGCAGCATATCGGCTGGGACAATACCGGCCAGATGACGCCGGCGCTGCTCGGCCGCCTGCTGGCCGCCCACGAGAATCTTTTCATGGCCTTGCGCGTGCCGCCCCGCATCGCCCGCCCCGACGGCCGGCCGATTCGCAACCGGCTGGTGGATCCGGACCACAACCTTCAGGCCGATTGGTTGCGCCTGTTCCAGGCCTTTCCGGACCGTTTCGTCATCGGCGCCGACGAATTTATCGGGCCCAGCGGGCGCCGCGCGCGCATCGCCGCTTCGTTCGATCCCACCTGGGCCATGCTCAACCAATTGCCCAAGGCGCTGGCCGAGAAAATCGGCGCCGACAACGCGCGGCGGATATATCGGTTGCAGTAGGCGCTAGTCGTCCATGCCAAATACTTTCAGCAAGAAGCCATAGACAATCGCCACCTCTTTCAAGTAATCGAAGCGCCCCGAGGCGCCGCCGTGGCCGGCTTCCATGTTGGTGCGCAGCAACAAAGGATTGGCGTCGGTTTTTAGGTAACGCAGTTTGGCCACCCATTTGGCCGGCTCCCAATAGGTGACGCGGGGATCGGTCAGCCCGGCGGTGGCCAGGATCGGCGGATAGTCCTGTTTCGATACGTTGTCGTAGGGCGAATAGGAGGCGATGGTGGCGTAGGCGGCGGCGTCCTCGATGGGGTTGCCCCATTCCGGCCATTCCGGCGGCGTCAGTGGCAAATCCTTGTCGCACATGGTGTTGAGCACATCGACGAACGGCACTTCGCCCACCGCCGCGCCCCAAAGGTCCGGGCGCATATTGGCGGCGGCGCCCAACAGCATGCCGCCGGCGCTGCCGCCATGGATGGCGATGCGCTTAGGGGCCGCCATCCCCGCATTGATCAAATGCTCGGCGGCGGCGATGAAGTCCTTGAACGTATTGGGTTTTTTATCCAGCTTGCCGTCCAGGTACCAGCCGTAGCCGCGCTCGGTACCGCCTCTGATATGGGCGATGGCATAGATGAATCCTCGGTCCACCAGGGACAAACGATTGGTCGAAAACGACGCCGGCATGGCCATGCCGTAGGAGCCATAGCCATAAAGCAGCAGCGGGCCCGAGCCGTCGAGGGCTGTATCGGCGCGGGCCAGGAGGGATATGGGTATTTTCTCGCCATCATGGGCCTTTGCGAACAGGCGCCGGGTGACGTAATCACCGGCGTCATGGCCGCTCGGCACTTCCTGTTCTTTGCGCAAGACCCGCGTGCGGGCCTCCATATCATAATCGAAGGTGCGCCGGGACGTGGTCATGGAGGAATAGGTGAAGCGCAGGTTGATGGTGGCAAACTCGTAGCCGGGCAGCAATCCAAGCTCGTAGGCTTCTTCGCCGAATTCGATGGCGTGTTCGGCGCCGCTGGCCAGCTCGCGGATGATGATGCGGGGCAGGCCGTCGATCCGTTCCAGGCGCGCCAGGTGCCCGGAAAATTCGACCATGGAGCGGATTAACAGGCCCGCCTGGTGGGCGATGACATCGGTCCAATTGGCATGGCCGGGCGCGGCCAAGGGCGCTTCGACGATCTTGAAATCCTCGGCGCCGTCAGCGTTGGTGAGAATGTAAAGTTTGTCTTGCTCCGCAATTTTCACATGGGCGATGGAATATTCCCGGTCCCGGTGGCGCGGCTCGACAACTTTTGGCGGCAGATCCGGCGCGTCCGCTTCGATCAAATGCACCTCGGTGGTGGTGTGGTCGTGGGCGGTGATCTCGATAAATCGGCCGCTTTGGCTCTTGCCGACGCCGACGAAAAAGCCGGCGTCTTTTTCTTCGTAGACCAGCTCGGCGGCGGCTAGATCAGCGCCCAATCGGTGGCGTTTGACGCACCAGGGACGGTGGTTGTGGTCCAGTTCCGTATAGAACAGGATTTTCGAATCCTTGGCCCAGGCGAAATCGCCACGCGCGCCTTCGATCGCCGGACCCATATCGCCGCCATCGCCGCCGATTTCCCGCACATGGATGGCGTAGCGTTCCGATCCGTTTCGGTCGGCGGCAAAGGCGAACAGGCCGTGGTCGGGGCTGTGTTGGGCGCCGGAGATTTTGAAATAGGCATGGCCTTCGGCCTCTTTGTCACCGTCCAGCAAGATTTCCGTTTGCTCTTCGCCGCCGCCAATCTCGCCCCGGGGCCGGCGGCAATAGCGCGGGTGCTGGCCGCCATGGACATAATCCACGTAATATTCGAACCCGCCGTCGGCGTCCGGTACGGAGGCATCGTCTTCCTTGATGCGGCCGCGCATTTCGGCGAACAGGTCCGCCCGGAGGCCATCGGTATCGGCCAGCCAGTCCTCGGTATAGACGTTCTCGGCCTCCAGATATTCGCGAATTTTGGGGTCCAGCTTTTCTGGGGCCTGCATCACCTCTTGCCAATTGGCGTCCTTGAGCCAGGCGTAAGGATCGATGCGGGTGATCCCGTGGCGGGTTTGCTGGCGCCGGCGGCGGCTGGCTTTCGGCGGTTTTGGGTCGGTGGATCGCGGCATGGCGCGGCCTAATTAGGGGAATGGGTGCGGGCCACAAAGGCTAGAGCAAACGGCGGCCAATTTAAACCGCCCGGCGGGCGTAATTTTGGCTCGGCAAAGACCGTGCGCAATGATAAAACCCGCCTCACCATGGGCGCAAGCCCCGAAAATTAAGATTTCAAGACTTCGGCGCCGGCTCGACACCCAGATAGGGCCGCATGGCGTCGATCAGCCGCACCCGCTGGCCGGTATCGGTATAATTGCCGGCGTCGTCGGGATCGAGGTCTTGTCCGCCAACCGGCGCCATCAGATGCAGCGCGTAAACCTCGCCGTCCTCGCCGCTGGCCACCTCGCCCTCGGGCTCAAGCCGGGCGAAATTGCCCGGCAGCGGCAGACCCAAATTCCGGCTATGGGTGCTTTCGAACCAGCGCGCCATACCTATCACCGGCGAGCGGTCCCCGTGAAAGCCGTAAAAAATGGGTATCTTATGGCCCGAACCCTGGACCGCCATGTCCGCCAGCTTGTCCATCGCCACCTGGGGCAGGGTACCGCCGTAAATCCAAATCCCGTCCAGGCGCCGGAAAAACAGGCTGCCCGCATCGGTGTTCAGTTCCAGATGGGCCAACAGGGCATAGACCGTGCTGGCATCGACGAAATGCACCGTCGGGGCCGGCAATGGGGTGCCGGCGCTCATGGTATAGGTCAGGATATTTTCGATGCAAATGCTGCCGCCGCAGCGGAGCGCGGCGTTGAACAGAAGATTGCCCGCATCGCGGCGGTGCCAGGAGCGAAAATCGGCGATCACCGGGCGGACGCTGGTCAGATGCGGCGCGATTGCGGCGACCGCCTCCTGCTCCCAGCAGATATCGGCAAAGCTGGCGGCGACGGCGCGCAATTTACTTAACTCGAAGGCGCCGGTTTCGGCGCCGGCGAGATTGATGGTGGCGATGGCCGCGCCGTCCGGGTCCGGCCCCTTGAAGCCACTCGAAAACAGACCGCGCTTGGCCAATT
Organism: Rhodospirillales bacterium; assembly: GCA_046582475.1. Classification (GTDB taxonomy): domain Bacteria; phylum Pseudomonadota; class Alphaproteobacteria; order Rhodospirillales; family UBA2165. The sequence continues at coordinate 10,270 of JAYGEH010000183.1, read as the reverse complement.
TCGGAATTCCGGACGGCACGACAATCTCGGCGCCGGCATCGAGGGCCATTTTGAGGGCGCCCGCGTGCAGGGTTTCATCGTCCACATAGAGCAGGCCGGGACTGGTTAACTCCCAAGCCGCCGCCAGGTATTCTGCGGAGGCGAACTCCGAGATGGCCGGATCGAGCCCGACCACCGGGATACAAGCGCGCATGGCCGCCAGCCGGATCAGGGCATGATCGATGCCGCTGGCCGCCAGGGTTGCCACCGGACGGGACTGGCTGAGACCCCGCTTGACGAACTTGGCGGCGATGGTCTCGGCGCCCGCCAGCGCATCTTCATAGATCAAGGTGCGCCAGCCATGGGCGGCGCCCGCGTCGCGCTCGGCGACGAAGATTTCATCGGGGGTTTCGGCGGCCCATTTTCTGAGCCAGACCAGCGGATGGGTTGCCGGCGCCGCCAATCCGTAGGGCGAGCGCATGATCAGCGTGCCATCATCCAGACGCTTGACGTCGACGGCGGCGCGCTTGAGCTTCAATTTATAATCGGCCGCGGCGTCGCTATCCAATCTGGGTCCCCCATTCTGGCCGGTCTCCACTCTATTATCCGATAATCGTATTCCACCATAGTGTTGAAATTACCTAAAGGCCCGGCGCCCGCCGGTGGCGCAGGAAAAAGCCCGGCAACGCGAGCTCCCGGGCTTTTTGGATAATGAACCGTGCCAGTCAGCGGCGGGCCCCGAACAAATGCAGTAGCAATAGGAACAGGTTGAGAAAATCGAGATACAGGCTCAACGCCCCCATAACCGCCTTTTTCGTAGCCGTCTCGGAATGATCAAACTCGGAATACATGAGCTTGATTTTTTGGGTGTCGTGGGCGGTCAGCCCGACGAACACCAGAACGCCGACCACCGAAATCACGAACTGCATGACGCTCGAGCCGATGAACATGTTCACCACCGAGGCGATGATGATGCCGATCAACCCCATCATCAGGAACGAGCCGAATTTGGACAGATCGCGCTTGGTGGTGTAGCCGTAAAGGCTCATGGAGCCGAACATGGCGGCGGTGATGAAGAATACCCTGGCGATCGAGGCGCCCGTATAGATCAGGAAGATATTGGTGAGCGACAGCCCCATAACGGCCGCGAACACCCAAAACAGGGTCTGCGCGGTGGAGGCCTTCATGCGCTGGATACCGAAGCTCAGCACCAGCATGAAAGCCAGCGGCGCGAACATGACCACATAGGCGAGCATGGTCGGCCGTATGCCGCCGCCCGGAACCGGCGCATAGAGCAAATTCAAGACCGCCGGAATGCGCACCGCGCCATAGGCCACGATGCCGGTCAGAAGCAAGCCCGACGCCATGTAATTATAGACGCGCAGCATATATTGGCGCAGGCCAACATCCAGCGCGCCGGCATCGGCCCCGGCCTGCGATTGGGAGCGCTGCCAGGCGCGGGTAAGATCGTTTTTGGGTCCAAAAGCCATGGTTTACTCCGTTCTTGGATTTGGTAGGCAAATTGCGGTGCTTTGCCCGTTAACATATTGAATTAATATGGCAGAACCACCGGCTTTATCAAGTCCATCGGGCTCACATTACCGACATTTAATCTTAAATCCGGACCCTAAGCGCCCTATTCGTTGCGCAGCAGGGTTGCCGATTTTTGTCCGAGCGCCCACCAGGTGCCGGCGAACCCGGCCACCAGAGTCAATCCGATGCAGGCGGCCACGGTTATCGCGACGATACCGGGCTGGAAGCTCCATTGCATGCGCATCAATAAGACCACGATGGCCCAGGCCGTGAGGCTGCCGATAGCCGCCGCCAGCAGGCCGGTGGCAACGCCGAGCAGCCCGTATTCGATCAAAAAGGCGCGCAAGATGACGGCCCGCGTCGCCCCCAGCACCTTGAACACCACCGCATCGAACACCCGCCGCCGCCGGTTCGCCACCACCACCCCGGCCAATACCAGCGCCCCGCCGAGGATGGTGACCGCCGCCGTGGCGCGGATGGCGCCGCCGATGCCGCGCAGCAAATCGGCCGCCGATTGCAACGCTTCGCGCACTCTTATGATCGAGATATTGTTGAATTTCTCGCCGATGGCGCGCTCGATACCGTCTCCCAGGTTCTCGGGCGCCTGGATCGCGGCGACATGGGTTTGCGGCGCGTTATCGAGGACACCGGGCGAAAAAATGATGGCGAAGTTGAATCGCATGGAGCGCCAATCGATATCGCGCAGGCTGGCGATTGTGGCCTGGATATCACGTCCGAGCACATTGATGGTCAGCGTGTCGCCGGTCTTGACGCCGAAATCTTCGGCGATGTGGGCGTCCAGCGATATCAGCGGCGGGCCGGAATAATCGGCCGGCCACCATTCGCCGGCGGTGAAAATATCGCCCTCGCGGGGTTTGGCTGCATAGGTCAGCAACCGGTCGCCGCGCACCGCCCAGGCCGATCCCGGCCTGATTGTCGCCTCGGTGACCGGCACGCCGGCGATGCCGACGATGCGCCCGCGTATGGTCGCCACCCGCTTATAATCGCCGGTGCCCTCGAACCCGCCCAGCGCCTTATCGAAGCCGGCCACCTGATGCGGCTGGATATCGAGGAAAAAGAAGGCCGGCGCCATTTTCGGAATCCGCTGCTGGATCTGATTGTTGAGGTTGCCCTCGATGAGGGCGATGGCCACCAGAACGCCGAGCCCGAGGCCGAGCGACGTGACCACGCTTTTGGTGGTGGCGCCGGGGCGGTGCAGGTTGGCAACCGCCAGCCGGATTTCCGTATGGCGGATGTTTTTGCAAGCCCGGGCGGCGGCCATGATGGTGGCCGCCCCGATACTGAGAAGGCCCAGGGACAAACCGGCGCCGGCCACGAACCAGACCGCGAACCAGCGGTCGGAAGCGGTGGCGATGGTCAGTGCCGCCAGGGCGATAACCAGCAATGCCGATGCCGCCAAATAGGGCCCCCGCGGGCGGCCCCTGACCGGTTGCACCTTGGCGCGGAACAGGTTGGCCGCCGGGATATCCCGGGCCCGGGCCAGCGGCCACAGCGCGAAGGTGATCGAGATTAGCACTCCGAAGACGGTGGCGATGATCAGCGGGCCGGCGTGCAGGCTTTGTATGATGCGGAACGGCAGCAACGGCTCCAACAGGCTCGCCGCTAAGGCCGGCAGACCGGCGCCGATGGCAATTCCCATCACCAGGCCGAGACCGGTCAGGGCCAGGATCTGCAGAAAATAAACCTGGAAGATCAAAACCGCCGGCGCGCCCAGGCATTTCAGGGTAGCGATGGTGCGCGCCCGCTCGTCCAGATAGGAGGCGACCGCGTTGGTGATGCCGACGCCGCCGACCAGAAGCGTGGTCAGCCCGACGAAGGTCAGAAACAAGGTCATGCGGTCGATAAACCGGCGCAGGCCCGGCGCCACCTGGTCGGTAGCCCGCACCCGCCATCCGGCGCTCGGAAAGGCGTCGTTCAGGCCGGCGATCCAGGCCTTCGCATCGGCCGCGCCGCTAAAAGCCAGCCGGTAGCGGTAGCGGATCTGGCTGCCCGGCAAGACAAGCCCGGTAGATTTCAGCGCCGCATCGGACACCATCAGGCGCGGCCCGAAGGAGAGCACCGTGGCGACGCGGTCGGGCTCGCGCCGGATCACGCCCCTAAGGACAAATGTGGCATCGCCGACGCGGATGCGATCGCCCGGCTTTATTTTCAACTTTATCAGCAGCCCGCGCGCCACCACCGCGCCCCACAGCCCATCCTTTTGCGCCAAGGCCCCGGCAAGATCGCCGCCGCCGTCCAGTTCCAATTCGCCCACCAGCGGATAGGCGCTATCCACCGCCTTCAGCTCCACCAGCGTCCGTTTGCCGCCCGCTTCGGCGCGCGCCATGGCGCGCATTTCAACGGTTTCCGACAGAAGCCCGGCGGCTTCGAAATAGGCCTTGTGGGCGGCCTCGGCGGGGCGTTGGACAAGGCGGATGGAGACGTCGCCGCCGAGCAGCCGGCGGGCGTCGTTGCGCAAGCCCCCCTCGACCGCTTGGCTCAGGCTGCCGACCCCGGCGATGGCGGCGACGCCCAATGTCAGGCAGGCGAGGAAGATGCGAAAACCGCCGAGGCCGCCGCGCAATTCGCGGCGCGCCAACCGCCAGGCGGCGGCGATACCGTCATTGCCGCGCCTGCCATTGCCCTGGCCCGGGCTCATATTTCAGCACCTTCAGAGGCGGCATCGATGCGGCCGTCGGCCAGGCGCACGATGCGGCCGCAGCGATGGGCGAGTTGCATATCGTGGCTGATCAGCAGCAAGGTGGTGCCCGAGCGGTCATGGAGATCGAACAGGATATCCATGACTTGGCCGCCGGTGTCGCCGTCCAGATTACCGGTGGGCTCGTCGGCCAGCAGGATCGACGGTTCCGGGGAGAAGGCGCGGGCCAGGGCGACCCGCTGCTGCTCGCCGCCGGAAAGCTGGCCCGGATAATGTTGCAGCCGGTGTTCCAGCCCGACCGCCCGCAGCCCGGCGCGGGCGCGGTCAAAGGCGTCATCGGCGCCGCCGAATTCCAGGGGCACGGCCACGTTTTCCAGCGCCGTCATGGTCGGGATCAGATGGAAATCCTGAAACACCACGCCCACATGATCGCGCCGGAAGCGGGCCAGATCATCCTCGCTCAAACCGTTCAAATCCACGCCGGCGGTGCGCACCGCGCCAGAGGTAATTTTCTCCAGCCCGGCGATCACCATCATCATGGTCGACTTACCGCCGCCCGACGGTCCGATCACGCCGAGGGCTTCGCCGGCCGCCACGGTAAGATCGATGCCGCGCAAAATGTTGACCTCGCCCGCCGCGCTTGTCAGCTTAAGGTGAACGTCGTCCAATAGAATGGCCGCAGGGGCGGTTTGTCCGGGTTGGTTCATCGGATTGCGCCATAGGGATTGAAATTATTCATGTTCGCCTGCTTTCCCGTATTAGATAAAATCCGTTGGCCATGCCGGGCAAGCCGTAATTTGCTAATCGCGGCCCTGCTCCCGATCTTGTTATCCGCCTATCCGGGCCCGCTAGCGGCCGGGGCGGCGGAAAAAACAGCGCGCCTCCTGGTTCTCGGCGACAGCCTGTCCGCCGGCTACGGCCTGCCGGTCCAGCAATCTTTTACGCACCGCCTGCAAGCGGCGCTCACCCGTTCGGGCCTCCGCGTGCGCGTCATCAACGCCGGCGTCTCGGGTGATACCAGCGCCGGGGGCCGCGCCCGCATTGCCTGGTCGCTGGCCGACAAGCCGGACGCGGTGCTGATCGAGCTCGGCGCCAATGACGGCATGCGCGGGCTCGAGCCGGCGGTCACCAAGGCCAATCTGGACGCCATCCTGAATAAAATCCGATCCGCCGGCGCCGAGGCCTTGCTGACCGGCATGCTGGCGCCGCCCAATTTGGGCCGCGAATATGGCGCCGAATTTGCCGCCCTTTATCCAGCCCTGGCCCGGAGCCACGGGGTTCTTTATTATCCTTTTTTCCTTGAAGGCGTCGCCGCCCGTCCCGAATTGAATCAGGCGGACCGCATTCATCCCAATGCCGCCGGGGTCGATATAATCGTCCAGCGGCTTTTGCCGAAGGTGAAGGAATTGCTGCAGAAGGCGCGAAACAAAAAGGAGAGCGGCGGATAATGTTTGCTTCGGCCAGCGCATCCGGCGCCGATTGGCGGGCCGCCATCGATGCCGCCCTCGAGGAATTACCGGGGGAATTACCGCCGCCAACACCGGCGGGCGCCCATCTGGGTTTTATCTATGTGACCGAAACCCTGGCGCCCAACTTCGCCGATGTGGTGGCCCGCGCCCGCGCCGAAACCGGCGTTGCAGATTGGGTCGGCGCCGTCGGGCTTGGGGTTTGCGGAACCGGCGCCGAATATTTCGACGAGTTTGCCGTCGCCCTGATGATCATCGAAACACCGCCCGGCGGCTATCAATTGTTCGAACGCGCCGGAGATGCGCGGGCGCCCAACCAAGCGGCGCCGGACTTCGGCGGCATTCCGTTCGTTGTGCTGCACGTGGATTCCAGCAATCAGACCTTGTTCGAGGATATGAAGATCATATCGGAGGTGACCAACGGCTACCTCGTGGGCGGACTGACGGCCAACGCCGAACCCGGTCATCAGGTGGCCGGCGGCATCACCGGCGGCGGCATATCAGGCGTCGTGCTGGCGCCCGAGGTTCCGGTGGTCACCGCGCTAAGCCAGGGCTGCGCGCCCATCGGCGGCGTGCACCACGTGGACAAAGCGGCGGAAAACATCATCGCCGAAATTGACGGCCGGCCGGCGCTGGAGATATTGAAAGCCGATATCGGCGAGGTTCTGGCCCGCGATTTGCGCCGCGCCGCCGGCTATATTCACGCCGCGCTGCCGGTGGCCGGATCGGACACCGGCGATTATGTGGTGCGCAACCTGATCGGCTTCGATGAAGAACGCGGGCTGATCGCCATCGCCGCGCCGGTGCAACCGGGCGATCCGATCATGTTCGTCAGCCGCGACGCCAATGCGGCCCGCGCCGATCTTACCGCCATGCTGGAGAAGCTCAAATCCCGGGCCGGCGGTGGCGGATCGCCGATCAAGGGCGCTCATTATATTTCCTGCATCGCCCGCGGCCCCAATATGTTCGGCGGCAAGAACGCCGAGCTTGGATTGGTGCGCGATGCTTTGGGCGATATTCCCCTGGTCGGCATGTACGCCAATGGCGAGATTTCCAACGACCGTCTCTACAGCTATACCGGCGTCTTGACCCTGTTCGTTTAAAAGGGGAGATGAGACCGTGTTGCGCCTGTTTGTCGGGCTTGGAATTCCCTATACCCTGCGTCTGCAACTGACGGCCATGAATGGCGGCATTCCGGGCGCCCGCTGGGTGGCGGCGGAGAACTTGCATCTAAGCCTGCGCTTTATTGGAGAGGTGGACGAAGATACCGCCGAAGACATCGATGCGGCGCTCGGCCAGATATTCGCCGAGCCCGTGGCGGTGGCGCTCGCCGGCGTCGGCTGCTTCGAAAAAAGGGGCCGCGCCAATACCGTGTGGGCGGGCGCCAAAGCTTCGCCGGCGCTGTTACGATTGCAGGCGCGCGTGGAAGCGGCCTTGCAACAGGCCGGATTGCCGCCGGTGGGCCGCAAATTCACCCCCCACGTCACCCTGGCGCGCATGCAACGATTGGCGGTGCAAAACATCGCCCCCTACCTTTCCAGCCATGGCGGATTCCGCACCGAAGCGTTCACGGTGCGGGAAATTTCCCTGTTTCGCGTATACTTGGGTCGAAAGAGCGCCGACTATGAATTTCTTGAGAACTACGAATTACTCCCGTAAAATTATGGTTAGGTAATTGATTCAATTTCTAATGGCAATATCCAATGATGTCGGATGAAACGATCCATGAATCGACAATGCCCAGCCGCGAAATGATCGTGGAAAGGTTGGTCGAATACAATCGCATTTCTAAAATACTCAGACAGATTCATTCGAATAAATCATTTAAATTTAAGAGATTGGACGAACGCCTGAGCGTTTTGTTTATCGTAATTACTGCCCTGCTGACCTTTCTTGGATTTACGGGCATCGAAAAAATACACGGATTAATTCCTGCTATTGCGCCGGTTAGCCTGGTTCATCTGGCATTTGCATTTAACTCGTTGATATTTTTAATATTGCTGTTGGTCATATTGAACTTGGTCTACCGGTTTGGTGCGAAGTCGATGGAGCACAACCGGGCCATAGTTGTGTTGACCGGATACATCCGGGATTTGGAAGATATGATAAAATTGCAGAATTTTGATGATGCTCAGGGAGTCGAATTGGTCGATGCTATGCGGGAACGTTACAAAATGATAACCGAGACACTTCCACCCAGTACCGATAAGGAATTTTATCGGTCAAAAATGGACCTTATGTTCAAAAATACTAAAAGCAAAAACATTGAGAACCCGGGGACGTGAACTTTATCCTCAATCCGAATACTCCCGGTGCGGGAACTATAGATTCCATCGTCAGGACCGATGCGGAAATGATGATGGCGTTGAAGGTGTTGAGACAACTTGATTTGCCGGACGGATGGTTGTCAGCCGGATATATCAGAAACCGAATATGGGATCATCTGCATGGGTATAAAAACCAAACGCCACCCGATGACGTGGACGTTGTATATTTCGACAATCAAAATTCGGATAAAGAGAACGATATATCCTACGAACGGTTACTCGTCGATATGTTGTCAAACTTGCCATGGTCGGTAAAAAATCAGGCGAGAATGCATATCAGGGACGATGATTTACCATACACCTCGACAGGGGATGCAATCTCAAAATGGCCGGAAACAGCGACCGCAATCGCGTTGGCCCTGGATCAGCACGATAACCTGTTGATCTTGGCGCCCTATGGACTGACGGATTTGCTCAATATGGAGGTAAAACCCACCGACTACTTCCTTAAGCATCATCGTCGTCAGCGATATGAAGCAAGGATCAAGGAGAAAAATTGGCAGGCGGCGTGGCCGAAATTGACGATATTTTCTTTTGGCGGCAAAATATTGCTACAGACCTAGTTTTGACCGGGGGTGTAGCAAAATCTCATCCCATGGCGCCGGTCCAAACTGTTACCCATGTACCAGGTCCGGCCATTCAAGAATTGGGTAAACTGCAATTCGTCACCAAATCAGGTCAGCATCCCAATTGGCTGAGGGTCGCCTCGACCGAGGCCACATAATGGCCGCCGAACAGGCGCACATGGACGAGCAAGGGATAGAGGTTATAAAGGGCGCGGCGTTCTTCGAAAAATCCGGGCGCGATCGGGCGGATGTCCCGGTAGCGTCCGAAAAAGGGCGTGCCGAATGTGGCAAACAGGGTCGCAAAAGCCAGTTCGATTTCGGGCTCGGCGTGGTAGATGGCGGGATCGATGAACGCCGCGACACGCCCATCGCGGCAAAGGATATTGCCGCCCCACATGTCGCCGTGGATCAGCGCCGGGCGGCTGGTGCGCGGTATCCAGTCCGCCAACCTGCCCGCCAGGACTTCGATGCGCGCCATCAGCGCAGCGGGCAGGTTGCCCCATCGTAGCGCCTCACCGGCCATATAGAGCAGACGCTGGTCGCGGAAGAATGCGATCCAGTCATCGCCCGCCGGGTTGGGCTGATGGATGCCGCCGATCAAAGTGTCGGTTGCGAAACCGAAGCCGTCCACGGGCGCCGCATGCATCTCGGCCAACAGCTCGGCGGCGTGGGCCTCGGCGGCGGCCGTCAGGGGACCGGGCGCATCGATATATTCGATCAGCAAAAGACCGTCATCGGCGCTGATCACCACCGGCATCGGCAGGCCCGTATTGGCAGCCAGATAGCGCAGCATGGCGCCTTCGATGGCGAGGCCGCCGCCCGCCGGGCCGTATTTGGCAACCAGCGGCTGGGAGCCTTTGAATTCAACTTTGTACACCTGGGAGACGCTGCCCCCGGAAAGCGGAGCGATGCGCGTCGGCCGAATGCCAGCGGCGGCTTCGATGCGGTCTTCCAGCGCGCCAGCCATGGCGCTCAGAGATCGTTATCCTGGATATGGGCCAAGAGGCCGCGGGCGCCGGCCTCGACCAGATCGAGCACCCGTTCGAAGCCGCCCTCGCCGCCGTAATAGGGGTCGGGCACGCCAGTACCTTTGTGGGATTCGGTAAAATCCAGAAACAGATAGACCTTATCGCGCCTATCATTGGGAGCGATGCCGCGCAGCTCGCCATGGTTGGCCTTGTCCATGGCCACCACATAATCGAATTTGGAAAAATCATCGGCGGCCACCTTGCGGGCGCGGATGGCACCCAGATCGACGCCCCGCGCCAGGGCGGCTTCGGCGGTGCGCGGGTCCGGCGCCTGGCCAATATGCCAGGCGCCGGTGCCGGCGGAATCGATCCCGATGCGGGTGCCGAGGCCGGCCTCGTCCACCAATTTCCGGAACACACCCTCCGCCGTCGGCGAGCGGCAGATGTTGCCGGTACATACGAAAAGCACTTTGACCATCGGGATCCCCCTGTTATGGGTCATAGCAAATGCGTAACGCCAATCAAAGCCTGGCCATGCTGCTGGCCGAAGTGCGGGCTTGCGATCTTTGCGCCGGCCAGCTGCCGCTCGGGCCGCGCCCGACGCTGACCGCCGCGCCCCAATCCAAGATTTTGATCATCGGCCAGGCGCCGGGCACCCGAGTGCATGCGACCGGCATTCCCTGGAACGATCCGTCCGGAAGGCGCCTGCGCGGCTGGCTCGGTGTCGAGGCGGCCGATTTTTACGATGCGTCCAAGTTCGCCATCATCCCCA
>JAYGEH010000163.1:0-2501 GCA_046582475.1 Rhodospirillales bacterium | reverse complement strand
GACGCATGGGCGGATGCGACATGCAACACGCGAAATACCATTAACATTGTTGTCATTTATTGACATTTTTTAACATTCCAGGATATTTTGAACCTCCGAGATCACCGAATATCCATCCGCGCGGCTCATTACGCCGATTTCCCGGCTGAAAGCTATGTAATTGGGGAATAGCTATTGTTCGATCCTCCGGAGGGTATTTTTCGATATTTTGGGCAAATTCAACGATAGTTTGATATAGTACAAAATTGGAACAAATCAAGGGTATGAGTCCCACTCAGCCCCGGCGAAAAACAGGAATATTGCCCGGCAGCCGCCATTGAACTAGCATCGCCGCTGGCTGTCAGGTTCGGGAGGTCCAGGTACGATGATCAAGATTGCGGATATCGCATATGGCCGCTTGCAGGCGCCCGACCTGGACCGCACGGAAGCCTTTTTGACGGATTTCGGCCTGGTCCGCGCGGCGCGGACGGCATCCGCGCTGTACATGCGGGGCAGCGGGCCACGGCACCATATCCACATCACCGAACTGGGGCCGCCACGATTTCTCGGGCTCGCCTTCCGCGCCCAAACCGCCGACGATCTGACCCGGATATCAAAGGCCGAAGGCGCCACGCCTGTGGAAACCATCGACGAGCCCGGCGGCGGCCGCCGCGTGCGATTGGCCGATCCCAACGGAATTGCGATCGAGGTGGTGCACGGCATGGCGGAACTGGATCCTCTGCCGGTGCGCGTCAATGTGATGAATACCGGCGATGCCGCCCAGGCCCGCGTAGGCGTGCGCAAATCCCTGCCAGCCGGCCCCGCCCATGTCAAACGGCTTGGCCATTTTGGCATCGTTTCCCCCGATCCGGCCGGCACCGTGGCCTGGTACCGCACTGCCCTCGGCTTGGTCGGCAGCGACGAAATTTATGTGGAGCGGGAGGATAATGTCATGGCCTCGTTCAACCGGGTCGACCAGGCCGCGGAGTACGTCGATCACCATACCCTACTTTGCGTTAGCGGGGAGCGCGCCGGCCTCAACCACCTGGCCTTTGAAGTCGAGGACATGGACGATTTGCTGATCGGGCACGACCACATGCAAGCGGCATATTCCGGGAACCATATGTGGGGGCCGGGCCGGCATGTGATCGGCGCCCAGGTATTCGATTATTGGCTGTGCCCGTGGGGCCACCTGCACGAACACTGGACCGATAGCGACATGCTGAACCACGACCATGACCTGGCGCTGCATCCGCGCGGCGAGGGCGTGGTCGGTTCCCAATGGGGCCCGCCGCCGCCGCAAGCCTTCGTCGATCAGGTTTCCTGAACGGAAATTTCGAAGGCGCCGTTCGGCCTACAGGACGGGAACCTCTGCTTTCGGGGGCCGAGCCGACATTAATTTCTTGCGCCTGAATGACCGGGTTTAGCCGAAGCTTTTGAAAAACTCCTTCTACCGCGGCGTCCACGCAACTAACGAACCAAAAGGTGCTAGGTTACGAATCAATATTGCCCGTTCATAATTTTTCTTGAAACAATATTACGTCGAATCGATCCAAATATAGTTCTTCAACAGCCTCAGCCAAGAGGAGACACTACCCCGAAACGGTTATGACACGATTGGCCCATTTGTTTTCGTAATCGAGGATAGGTTTGCTTAGCTACAGCTTTTTGCACCAAAATTGATACATTCCCAAAAATGTTTCGGGATTCATGAGTTCAAACTCATGCCACAGAGATATCGAAGTCAACTCTTGTTTACTCTGGTGAATTGTTTTGAATTTACTTGGTGCATATTGGTCTCCAAATTGGAATCCGAGAAATTTCAGCTTAAGTGATTGTAGGAATGTCTCGATTTTCGGCAGCGTAAAACGATGCTCCTGAACGTGAAAAAGCAAATCGCGGCATTCGCTTAAACTAAAGAAATTCGGTATTGCGCATAATCCCGCCATAATTTGATTTCCGTCTTTCGCCATGGAGATGACGTCTTGCCGACATTGGCGGATATCTTTTGGGATATTGGAATACCCTTTTTCAGCGACCAGGGTTTGCCCACAAATAATTTCCTGGCGGGCAGTATCGCTGTATAAACCAATTTTCATAATCCCCTCAGGGCGCAAGAGGTCCACTAAAACTTTGCAGCCGGCAAATGGGTCGCCAAGATGGTGAAGGACGCCAACGCATTCAATGAGATCAAACTGCCGTCCGATATTACTCAACTCCATGATGTCGCCCTGGGCGTAATCAATATTTGAGAAGTTGAGTTCTCTTGTTTTTCTCAACGCGTATGAGAGACTACTTAAACTCAAATCAATAGCCAGAACCCGCGCATTCGAGTATATGGACGCTGTGCTTAAAGCTTGCTGACCAGTGCCACAGTCGGCGACCAAGATTTCCGGGCACTTGGGAGATTCGTAGTCTCCTAGATCAAGGCAAAATGTCGGCCCCTGCAAAACATCTCTGATAACTCCGCCTTTGTGCGCTGTACCAATTTTTGTCCAACGGGGGTATGGATTTTCCTCATA
>JAYGEH010000162.1:0-2884 GCA_046582475.1 Rhodospirillales bacterium | reverse complement strand
CGCGCGCATTGGCGGCGGGATCATCGTAGCCGGCTTCGGGCTCAGGCGCCGCCGCACCATCTTGAATCGGGACCATCGACTGGATAAGGCTCACCATGGCTTGAGCGAAAGGATGCTTGAAAGAAAAACGCGACCGTTCAATCTTGGATTTCTCACCAAGATCTCCACGGGCGGCCCGTTCAAAAAATTCCGCCCGCTTGGAGACCTGCGGCACTTCATCATCGATAATGATCGTTGTCGGCCGGTCCACGCGCCGCACTTGCTCCAAAGGATAGGCGCTCAAATGGCTGGCACGTTTGGCCCGCCGGTTCCGTTCGATACCAGGCACACTCCCGCCGATGCCAAGCCAATAGGCCAACCCCTTGGCCCGTTTCATATTGCTCGCCAACGGAACATCGATCGCCAGTTCGTAATCCGTCGTTACCACGGCGGCGGAATAGCCATCGCCCAAATAAGGATTGGTAACACCATCATTGGTTCTCACCCCAAGCCCGGCGAGAACCGTCAGCCGATCAACATCGGCATCGCCTTTGTATCGATCGTGGGCAGCGGCGCTAAACCCCATCACTTGAATATGCTCGGCAACCGCAATGGCAATTTCGTAGGCGCGCAAATTCGCCGCCATCTCAGCCAGCCCATGGACCCAATCGTATGCCAGATTGCCGGGCTCCGGCACGCGGCCATGGGCAACGACAATGGTCACGGCATGGCTGTGCGGTCGAACCGGTGCACTTTCGTACCAGGCCGACTCTGGCATCTGGCTGATTCCGACCATCGAAGCATCAAGAAATAGAACCGCCCCCTTAATGTCTTTGGTCCGCCGCGCCAATTCATCCGGCACCGGCGCTGCGGGCGGCAATGGATCAACGACGCCCAATTTGCTGAAAACGCCGTGATATTTATCCAGAGCCATTGAAAAATGGGAGTTCTGAGCGGGCTTTAATTTTGCCGGTCGAGGCTTCCTCTCGGCACCGGTTTCCATCTCGACAATACCCATATCATGGCGCAGCCGTTCCAACGGATAGGGTCCCATCTCATAGGGACGATTCTTATTGGAAAAGAAGATCACCGTCAGTCTCCGATATTATTCATTCGAATTTTTGAATAATTCCAATCTAGATGAAGTTTGGATATATTGGAATAACATACCGACAAAAGACGAAGTTCCGTTGATCAACCATCTCTGACCAAAGACGTGCTCCGACATTGATGTCGAGTCGGAATATTTATCGATCAGCCCGTGTCGATATCCTGCCGCCAATCGCCAAACAGTTCCGTGGCCGCCTGTTCCTCATAAAACCACGGGTAAAAATCCGGTGGATGGGCGGTGCATTCGACGAACAATTTTGCGATCGCCGGATGGTTTTCGCCTGCCGCCAACAGGTCCATCATGAGCGGTGTTTGATTTAGCATATCGTTGCTCCATCGCGCCGTTCCGGCCGCGGTGAATGCCAGGAAGGCATCAAAAGTCTCCTGCATCCACTTGGCATCGAAAGGCTTGTCCTCCCATTCCAAAATACCTTTCAGGTAGTGAGCGGCGGATTTGCTGGCATGGTTAGATCCCTGACCTGTCAACGGGTCGTTTAGCATCATCAGGTCGCCAAGGCCGGTTACGTGTCGGCCAGATGGCAATGTTGCCACTGGCTTACGGACGATGGGCGTAAATCGTCCGATAGCGATCCCCAATTCATCAGTCAGACCGGCTTCGCGGACGCGTTCATATTCCCAGGGCAGATATTCTGCCAGCGCACTTTTGACGCCTTCCAGATGTTGTTCCGGGGAGTCTATATTTTGCCAATGATCCATCGGTCCGCCGGGTATGGCCTCCAATACAGCCATAAGGCAAGGGCCGGTCGTGGTGAGACCTGGCATGACAAAATACTCGCCGACGCCGGGTATATAATTCAGAGTGACCCCGTACTCGCCGTTCTCGGGACTCGAAGTTTGAAAGTAGGTAAGAACCAGCGTCCTCGGCGGCTGGTCAAACGGGGAATGCTGGTCATCGCGCTCAAACAAGGCGCTGATTTCGCCTTTCCCCCCAGCAATCAAGACCAGTTCGTGCGATTCACGGAATCGCTCGAGGGCGACGATGTCGGCGGATCCGACTACGAGCTGCCCGCCCGTCTCTTCAAAATATTCCATCCAGCGGGGTATCTTTAACCGCTGGCAGACCGAATTGCCGTGTCTGGGCCTGGGGACTTGCCAATGGACTAATCGATCGCCCTTGAGGCTCGCCCGGATATACTGAACATATACCTGATGTGGGGCGGTTTCGTCCCAAAAGTCCAAACCCACGGCGCGTTCATGTTCCAGCGACGGGTGAGACATGCCCTGGGTGGACATTACCCGCCCAGTTCGTATGTCCTCGGCGGTTCGATCGGTCACAATGGTGACCTCGTAACCATTTTGCAACAAGCCAATGCCGAGATGCAGACCGGCCTGGCCAGCACCGACAATGCCGATGCGTCTCATGTCGATCTATCTATCACGTCTCGATCGGAGGCTATGTGTCTTAAAGGCTCAAAGGGGGTCCGACAACTTCCAACCCATGCTTCTTGGCGATACTTTGAATCCGCTCCGTTAGGTCAGGCGAAGACCTTTCCTGATCGGAGATTTCCTGAAAATAGTCTTCCAGTCCGCCAGGAGTTGTGATGAACAGGAAACGGGCGGTGGTATCGCCTGCATTGCAAATGGCATGGGGGATGTTCCGTGGCACGAATAAACTGTCGCCGACACCGAACTCTTTTATTTCAACGCCAAGCGAGACTTTTATCCGTCCCTCGAGAACATATCCTGTCTCTTCACAATTACGGTGTAAATGTGCATTTGTACCTTCCCCGACCGGCAGGGTTTGGAGAAACATCGACAACTCCCCGTTCGTTTC
>JAYGEH010000078.1:0-7482 GCA_046582475.1 Rhodospirillales bacterium | reverse complement strand
CTGGAGAAAATTTATGTGTGCACCGAAGGCGCCATAACCATCGTCACCGACACCGGCGAGGAGACCCTCTATCCGATGGATTCCTGCTATCTGAAAGGCGGCGAGCGGCGCGAGATCATCAACCGCACGACGCGCCCGGCGGCGATGCTGGTGATCATGCCCTATCCGGACTAATTGGCCGAATTAGAGCGGTTCCGGATCATTATGAACCATTTGACCGGGATGATTTTACCATCATTTCTATCCCAAGTGTGCGAGGAGCACGTCGCATGGCGATGCCTTCGAATCCCGCAAAGGCGTGCGACGATGTCCACGCATCGAAAGCACCCGGCCTCTGGTGGGTCAAATCGGTCCCCCGGCGGCGCCCCGGCGCTTGCCCGATGCAAAGGCATCGCGCCGCGCACCGCGCCTACCCGGAAAACCGATTTGTTCCCATCAAATTGATTCCTATCAATCATGATCCGCTCTAAGCCGCGACAGCGCGGTCGAGGATGGCGCGCACATCCACCAGATCGATGCCCTTGGCGACAAAAGCCTCGCCAATGCCGCGCGCCAAAATGAAAGTGATGGCGCCGTCCTCGACTTTTTTGTCGGCCGCCATGTGCCCGATCATTTGATCCGGGTCCCAATCGATGCCTTGAATACCGGGCGGGTCGGTGGGCAGCCCCAGGGATGCATAATGGGCGCGCAGCCGGGCCGCGTCATCGGCCGGGCAAACGCCTAAGCGGGCGGAAAGATCGAACGCCATGACGCTGCCGATGGCCACCGCTTCGCCGTGCAGGAGCGCATGGGAAAAGCCCGATTGGGCTTCCAGCGCGTGGCCGAAAGTGTGGCCGAGATTCAAAAGCGCCCGGGCGCCGTCCTCGCGCTCGTCCGCGGCGACGATATCGGCTTTGGTCCGGCAAGCGTGGACAACGGCGCGGCGGCGGGCGGCGGTATCGCCATCGATCAGGGACCCGCCGGCGCCTTCCAGCCAGGTGAAAAATTCGGCGTCGTTGATCAATCCGTATTTTGCGGTTTCGGCGTATCCGGCGCGCATTTCAGGCAGCGGCAGGCTGTCCAAGGTGTCCAGATCGGCAATCACCAGGCGCGGCTGGTAAAAAGCGCCGACCAGATTTTTGCCGTGGCGCGTGTCGATGCCGGTTTTGCCGCCGACCGAACTGTCCACCTGGGCGAGCAGCGTGGTCGGCACCTGGATATAGTCGACGCCGCGCAGGATCACCGAAGCGGCGAAGCCGGTGAGATCGCCAATGACCCCGCCGCCGAGGGCGAACAGGGTGGTGCTGCGTTCGATTTTCATATCCAAAAGCCTATTGATCAGCTCTTCGAAATGATGGAAATCCTTGGTCTGCTCGCCGGCCGGAATTACGATCGCCTGGCATTCGATATGGCTGCCGGCAAGGCTCTGCTGCAGCCGGTCCAAATAGAGCGGCGCCACGTTTTCGTCCGAGATGATGATGGCGCTGGGGCTCTTGAGCAGCGGCGCCGCCAACGTCCCGGTCTGGTCAAGGAGGCCGCCGCCGACATGAATATCGTAGCTGCGAGGTCCAAGCGCCAGGTGGAGTGTATCGGTACCGCTCATATTATTCAGCCTGTTTCCGGAACGCTTTGAGCTTGCCCATGGTGCGCCGCGCCGTTTGATCGGCATGCTCGCCGCCCACATCGACGATAATATCCGCTTTACCGTAGATGGGATAGCGTTCCCGCATCAGCCGCGCCAAAATTTCTCTGGGATCGCCCTCGTGCAAGAGCGGGCGGGTGTTCTTGCGCTGGGTGCGCTCGACCAGGGTATCGAGGCCGGCGCGCAACCAGATTGTGACGCCGTGCTTGGCAATAACGCTGCGCGTGCCCGGGTCCAAGAACGAGCCGCCGCCGGTGGCCACGACGGCGGGCGGGCCTTCGAGGATGCGCTGGATGACCCGGCGCTCGCCGCTGCGGAACTCTTCTTCGCCGAAGCGGGCGAAAATTTCCGGTATCGGGCAGCCGGCCGCCTTCACGACTTCCTCGTCGGTATCGACGAATGGCAGACCAATGGCGTCGGAAATACGGCGTCCGATGCTGGTCTTGCCCGAACCCATCAGTCCGACAAGAACGACAAATTGCTTATCTGCGTCTGGCTTGGTTGGTGGTTTATTTTGATTCATTGTTGATTTTTAACGTCTTGTCCGCCTCTTGGCGATATTGAATGGGGTACCCGGAGAGGATAGACTGCCGAAAAATTGCCACAGTCGAAAGGTATCACATCTATTTCAACAGGTGCCAGCGGACTTGGAGTGACACCACCGGGGACTTGGAGAGAAACTTGGGATTATTTCCAGCCCTTCCTTCCGCATCCCTTCCAGCTAGGGGGGCGGCGGAGAAAAACAAATTTACGGGAACTTTGGAACCCAGCATTGATGAAAAGTCTGACCCGCCTTGCCGTCATTGTCGTCCTCGCCATTATCGCGGGCGCCGTGATATTTTTGTCGACCTGGGACATTCCGGCGCCGGTGACGCCGATAGAGAAAATTCTGTCCAATGACCGCTTCCCCAAATAGGCCAAATTTTCCTGGCGGCGCCAAGGCAACGGCGATTTTTCCGGCGCTGTTTCTGGCTCTGGCGGTTTCCGCATCCCTGGCCGGCGGCGCCTATGGGCAAGGGGTAACGACGCAACCGCTGCGACCCTTGGCGCCGCAACCCCTGGCGCCAAGGCCGTTGGCGCCGCAACAAACGGCGCCGCGAAATTTGGCGCCGCCCACCGCCCCCAAATCGCTGGCGCCGACGACGGCGCCCGAAAGCGCAACCGATGCCAAGGACGCCGCGAATCCCAAACCCGGGCTGCTGCCGGTCAAGTTCGATGTCGAGGCGCTGGACGCCACCGACCGGGATTCCATCGGCACCTTGAGCGATGCGCAAGGTGGCTTCGGATTGGATATGTGGGCCGGGACCCGGCGCTCTCTGGTGGAAAAATTATTGCCGACGGTGCCGGCGCAATCGTCGTCGCGGATCATGCGCGCGCTCCTCAGGCGCTTGCTGTTGAGCATCGCCAAGGCGCCCCTCGCCGATGCGCCCGGTCAAGAATCGACCGGTCAAGTTGCCACCGGCCAGCTCGCGGCGGGCCAGACGGGTGATGCCGGTAAATCCACCCCAGGTAATGCCCCGGAAAAGCGCCGGCAAAAAAGCCTCATCCATTTGCGCATCGAGCGCTTGTCCGCGATGGGCGACATCGGCGCGGTGGACGCGCTTTTGAAAGTGGCGCCGGACCGGGAAAACGACCAAATTCTCTTGCGCAGCGAAGCCGATGTCTTGTTCTACGGCAACGACTATGCGCGGGTCTGTCCCCTGGTCGCCAGCCAGATCCGCCAGGTGGCGACCGTGTATTGGCGCAAAGCGTTCATATTCTGCCAAGCCCTGGCCGGCGAGCATGACCGCGCCTCGCTCGGCGTCACCCTGTTGCAGGAACAGGGCGAGGAGGATCCGGTATTTTACAATTTGATCGACGCCTTGGCCGGATTGGAAGAACCCAAAATCGAAAGCATGGGCAATCCGCGCCCCCTGCATTTCGCCATGGCCCACGCCGCCAAGGCAAAGCTTCCCGGCGACGTAATTTCCTCGAACCATCCGGCGGTGCTCAAGACCGTGGCGCGCACCCCGGGGCTGCACCCGGAACTGCGCATCGACGCCGCCGAACGGGCCGAAGCCATGGGCGCCCTCGAGACCCGCATATTGCGCGATCTCTACACCAGCGTGACCTTCAGCCAAGAGGTGCTGGAAAACCCGCTGACCACGGCGGAAAGCGAACGCAGCCCGCTCAGCCGCGCGCTATTGTACCGGAAAGCGCTGGTCGAAAGCGTCCCGACGGCGAAGGCCGGTATCATATCGCAGGCCTTGTCCCTGGCCCGCGACGGCGGCCGCTTCCAGTCGACCTCGCGGGTCTATATCGATATCTTGCGCGAGTTCAGGCCGTCCCGGGATCTGGTGTGGTTTGCCGCCGATGTGGTGCGCGCGCTGCTGGCCACCGGTGATCTGGAAACCGCGACCTCGTGGCTCGATGTGGTGCGCACCTCGGCCGTGTTCGATGAAAAATCGGCCAAACTGCGCGATGAGTTGTTCCCCCTGGCGCGGCTGGCTGGCGCCGTTTCCGACGACGATTGGGCGCCCGGCGTTTTGGGCGCCTGGCAAAACAGCCAACGGCGCTCCGAAAACGGCAAGGTGGTGAACGAGGATCAAGTCAAGATACGCAGCGCGCTTCTTTTCAATCTCTTGGAAGCGCTCGGCGACGAGGTGCCGGACCGCCGGTGGGAAAGCCTGTTGGCCGGCCCGCCGCAACGCACGACCGTGGTGCCGCGCCCGGTATTCTGGCGCACGCTGCGCAACGCGGCGCAGCGAAGCCGAGTCGGCGAGACGGTATTGCTGGCCCTGACCACCCTCGGCCTGGCGGGCCCGACCCAGGCCGATCCGACGGTACTGCGCACGGTTATCGAAAGTTTGCGCGCCGTCGGGCTCGGCGAAGAAGCCCGCGCCCTGGCCATCGAAGCCGCCGTCGCCGCGGGCATATGAGTTCAGCCGGGTGACTTCGCTCAGGCGCGCCCGCCCTGCCCCGCCAAGCTCCCGGCACCTGGAGATATTTTTGGAAATGATGGCCGCCGAGCGCGGCGCGGCGGCCAATACGCTGGAGGCCTACCGGCGGGATTTGTCCGATTTCGCATCCTTCCAGGCGCGCCGGGGGCGTCCCATCGAAGCCGCCGACGCCAAAAACATCCGCGACTATCTGGCCGCCCTCCGGGGCCGCGGCCGCACCCCAGCGACGCGCGCGCGGAGGCTCAGCGTGTTGCGCCAGTTCTATGAGTTTTTGTTCGCCGAAGGCGTTCGCGATGACGATCCGGCGCAAGGCATCGATGCGCCCAAGCTGGGCCAGCCGCTGCCCAAATATCTGGGCGAAGCGGATGTGGAGGCGCTGATCGCCGCCGCCGCCGGCGTCGCCGGGCCGGAGGGTAAACGTCTGCAGACGCTGATCGAGGTGCTCTATGCCACCGGCCTCCGGGTTTCCGAATTGGCCGGATTGCCGCTCTCGGCGATTTCGCGGGATGGCCAAATGCTGATTGTGCGCGGCAAGGGCGGCAAGGAGCGCATGGTGCCTTTGGGCGATCCGGCGCGCAACGCCATCGGCCGTTACCTGGAGGTGCGCGGCGGTTTCATTCCGGCCGGGCGAAACTCGGCCTTTCTGTTTCCGTCTTCGTCCCGCGCCGGGCATCTCACGCGCGCCTCGGTGGCCCGGAAATTGAAGGCATTGGCGGTCGCCGCCGGCATCGATCCGAAACGGGTATCGCCGCACGTATTGCGCCACTCCTTCGCCAGCCACCTCCTGGCCCACGGCGCCGATTTGCGCGTCTTGCAGCAAATGCTCGGCCACGCCGATATCTCAACCACGCAAATCTACACCCACGTGCTCGAGCAACGCTTAAAAAACCTAGTTGAAACCAGCCATCCGCTGGCAAGCCCTTAAATCTTCTCCTTGAACGCGGCGGCGTCCTCGAACACCGTCATGCGCGGCGGCGTGCCGTCCATGCCGTATTCGGCCCAGCGCGAAACAACGTTTTCGTAAGCCGCCTTGGAGAGCTTGGTGCGCGGCGAGAAATCCTTGATGTGCTTGAATTCCATACAGGCGTTGATCAGGCATTTGGACCCAAAGGGCCGTTCTTCCGGCGGGTTCTGGCTGGGGTCCAGATAGGTCGACCAGGTTTCGCGCAAAATATCGATGGAGGCGCTGGGCCGGGCGCGCGTCGCCATCGCCCACAAAACTTGGCCGTTGTCGGTGGGATCGATATCGTCATCGACGACGATCACGAATTTGCCGAAATAGGCGCCGCCCATGCATTGTGCCGCCAGCGCCATGGTCTGCGGCGCGTGGCCCGCATACATCTGCTTGATCGACACCACCGTGATGCCCCAGCCGGCGGCTTCCGGGATCGACCAGACGCCATGCACGCCAGGCACGCCCATATTATCGAGATCGTTCCAGATTTTTGAGGCGCGCATGGACGCCCAAAAGAGACCGCATTCATTGGCCAGGCCGTCGGCCATCAGCGCGCAGGTCAATGTCGGGTTGTCCCGGTAGCGCACCTTTTCGATGCGCACAAAGGGCGTGGTCGACAGCGGCCGGCCGTAATAGCCGGTGAATTCGCCGAACGGCCCCTCGGCAAAGTCGTCCCCCGGATAGCAATGGCCTTCCAGAATTATCTCGGCGCCGGCCGGCAGCGGCAGGCCGGTAACGTCCGAGATAAACACATCCATGGGCGTGCCGGTGATGCCGCCATAGTAGTCGAGCTCGGATTCGGTCTTCGGGAAACTGGTCGCAGCGACCACGAACAAGGTGGGATCGATGCCGTAACAGAGCGCCACCGGCATCGGCTTGCCCATGGCGAACCATTTGTCGCGGTCAAGACCGCCGTCCTTGCCCGGCGAGGTGTAGAGCCCGATTTCGTTTGCCGATTTGATCATCTGGCGGTAGGCGCCCACATTGACGCGGCCCGATTCCGGATCGCGGGTCAGGACCGCCGTGCCGGTGCCGAGATACTTGCCGCCATCAAGCGGCCACATGCGCGGTGCCGGAAATTTTGTGATGTCGATATCCCCGCCGGTTTCCATATTCTGGTTGACCAGAAGCCCGTCGCCGGCGATCTCGTTGGGCGCCTTTTTCTGGTGCATTTTTTCTTTCAGGACTCTCACCGCGTCGAGCGGGTGGTCCAGGGGCTCCTCGCCGATGGCCAGACAGAACCGGTCAAGGGAGGAGCCGATCATGTTGTAGACCGCCTTGTGACCGGGATGGCCCTTGATGTTCTCGAACAACAAAGCCGGGCCGCCCTCTTCCTGGCCGACCATATAGGTCAGGGTCGAGGTTTCCAGGTCCGGGTCCACCTCGGCGGTAATGCGTTTCAACTGGCCGAGGGCTTCCACCCTTTCGAGCCATGCGTCCAGGTCACTGTGATTGGAAAGCTGGGAAGGTAGGTCCGCCATGTGGTTAGCCCCTTGGTGTTGCCGCGATGGTTTGATCCGTGGCCGACAGCATATTGAATTGCCGGGCCCGATGGTAGCCCGCTTATTTATGCGGCGCGGCGGCCCGCCATATCTGGTTGTAATTAACGAATAATATATCTATTCAGACGTGTTAGGCCGGTGCTATATTGCCGGGCCTCGGCTGGAGAAGATCGCATGTCGGACGATACCGTCGTCAATCTGGACTTTGACAAGCTACCGGGCGGCCATCAGGCCTCGGGCGGACTGGTGCTCGGCAATCTAACCGGCGAGGATTGGCACAATTTGTTCAACCTGGGCGAACGGATCGAGTTCCTGCAGGGCGACGTGATCCTGGAACAAAACCAGCTTAACGATTCCCTCTATTTCGTAACCGACGGCAGCGTGCGCATCGAACGCGCCGATGCGGGCGAAACGAAATTGCTGGCCGAACTTAGTGTCGCCGCCATTTTCGGCGAAATGTCATTT
>JAYGEH010000001.1:0-2061 GCA_046582475.1 Rhodospirillales bacterium | reverse complement strand
CCGGATAGCGGCGGAAGTAGGCCTGCCAGAAGTTGACGTAGCCGAGCCGGCCCGAAAGCACGTTCTCCATCACCGTCAGCCGCTCGACCAGGTTGTATTCCTGGAAGATCATGCCGATGCGGCGGCGCGCCTTCCTGAGGTCGCGGCGGTTGAGGGTGCTTAGTTCTAGGCCGTCGAGCCTGATGGAGCCCGACGTCGGTTCGATCAGCCGGTTGATGCACCGGATGAGCGTCGACTTTCCGGCGCCGGAAGACCCGATCACGGCGACGACCTGGGGCTTGGACACCGTCAGGCTGACCCCATCAAGTGCCCGGAGGCCGGTCTTGTAATCCTTGACGAGATCGGTGATTTCCAGCATCGAGTCATGCCCCCTTAACGGCCCCGAAGGGTAACAAGTCGCCCTTTGAGTGGCAAATGAGTGGCAAACCGCCGCCCTCCCGGGGGGAAGGCGGCGGCGCGATCGATGTTTCGGACGGCGATTAACCCTTCTTTTTCTTTTTCTTCTTCTTTTTGACCTTCAGGCCCTTCAGGGATTCGTCCGTGTACTTGGTCCCGTTGGTCTTCTGGATGGTGCGGATGTCGGTCCAATGCTCCTTGAACGTGATCGGAATGAATCGGTCCGACTTCTTGCCGAACTCCTTCTGAAGCGCGGTGCCCGTCCAGTCGAAAGTCAGGAAGGCCTCGGTAATCTTTTTCTGCAGGTCCGGGTGCAGATTATGGGCGTAGCCGTAGGACGTGGTCGGAAACAACTTCGACTGCCAGATGATCCGGAGATCGTCCTTGTTGACGATGCCCTTGTCGTGCATGCGGTCGAGGACACTGGAGGCGATCGGCGCGGCGTCGTAGTCCTTGTTGGCGACGCCCATGATCGAGTTGTCGTGCTTGCCGGAGTACGTCACCTTGTAGTCCTTGTCAGGCACCACGCCCATGGACTTGAACAGAGCGCGCGGCGCCTGGTTGCCGGAATTCGACGACGGCGTCACGTGGGCGACCTTGCGGCCCTTGAGGTCGGAGACCTTCTTGATGTCCGTCGACTTGTGGGTGATGAGCTGCAGGCGGTAGCCGAACCTGCCGTCGTGCTTGCCCATGATGGCGATCGGCACGTAACCGGCGAGGTTGACACCGAACACCGTCGGGCCGGTCGAGATGCCTGCCACGTGGAGCCGCCCGGACCGCATGGCCTCGACCTGCGCGGCGTAGGACTCGGCGCCGTACCACTTGACCTTCTTACCGGTCTTCTTGGTCAGGTAGTCCATGAATTCGGTGAACACGTTCTCGTAGACGGACGGATCCTCGACCGGCGTGTAGGAGAAGATGAGGGTGTCGGGATTGACCCATTTGCTCGAATCCGTCGGCGTGTCGGCGACCAGGTCGCCGTTGTCATCGCAATACCGGACGTCGAGATCACCCCGGTTTTTACACGCGGCCGACGCCGGGTTGATCGCGCCGATCGCTAGGGACAGGGCGAAAACCCCCAAAACGGCGGACAACGACCTGCGGTTGATTAACGATAATTGTGTCATACTTGATCCTCCCTCTCTTGGAACCGACATTCCCGATGACGGTTGATTGAAGGCATAATCATCGCAATCATCCAGGTAAAATGCAACTAAATCAGGTTCTAACGGTTGCAGGTCCTGTGGCCGTTACCATGCCCTAATCATCGGTACACAACTGTCAATTCGCTTTATTTGGCGAATGTCCGCTTTGGGTCATAAGCAGACATAAACGCCAGTGCTGAAAAATGTCCGCTTTCGGGGGTAAAGCGGACTCCAATCACCGCACGATCAAACATCCGCTTTTAGCCAGAGGCGGACATTCATCGAGTTTTGTGGTTAAGCCAGGGGTACGAAAAACCCGGGGTTGCCCTACAGTTGCTTTCGGACCCTCAGGAAGCAGCGCGCTTGCCGGTCCGCGGCACGGCCGGCGGCTCAGAACGCGAAACGGCGCATGCCCCCGTCGACGTGGATTATTTCGCCCGTGATGTAGCGGGCCAGCGGCGAGGCGAGGAAAGCGATCAGGCACGCCATGTCCTCGGGCTCGCCCAGGTAGCCGGCTGGG
>JAYGEH010000548.1:0-22366 GCA_046582475.1 Rhodospirillales bacterium | reverse complement strand
GACAACGCGCATCTGGAATATTTGCGCGGCATCGGCAATCCGGTGGCCTCCAAGGTCGGCCCGACGACTGAATCCGACGATTTGATCCGGCTGATCGATATCTTGAACCCGGACAACGAGCCGGGCCGGCTGACCCTAATCAGCCGCATGGGCGCCGGCAATGTGGACGCGCATCTGACCGGGCTTTTGCGCCGCATCAAGGACGAGGGGCGGGTCGTCGTCTGGTCCTGCGATCCCATGCACGGCAATACGGTGAAAAGCAGCAACGGCTACAAGACCCGGCCTTTCGATCGGATCCTTCAAGAAGTCGATGAGTTTTTTCAAGTGGTGCGCGGCGAAGGCGTGCATCCGGGCGGCGTCCATTTCGAGCTGACCGGCCAGGATGTCACCGAATGCGTCGGCGGCGCCCAGGCGATCACCGAGGCCGATCTTTCCAGCCGCTACCATACCCATTGCGATCCCAGGCTGAATGCCCGCCAGGCCCTGGAGCTGGCCTTCGTGGTCGCCGACCGGCTGAAAGAAGAGCGCGCCAACGGCCATGGCAACGGCGCCAAGAGCCGCGCCCAGGGCGTGAATTGACGGCGGCGCCATTCACCTACCAAACGACGGTCCGGTTTTCGCATACGGACCCGTCGGGAACGGTCTATTTTCCGTGCTTCTTCGAGTTCGTTCAGGCCGCCGCCGAGGATTGGTTCACCATCGGGCTCGGCATCCCGTTCGCCGATATGGTCCGCGAGCGCAATATTGGACAGCCGACGGCGCATCTGGAATGCGATTTTACGGCGCCGTCGTATCTCGGCGATGTACTCGAAATCTCGGTCTATCTGGTGAAGATCGGGACCGCCTCGTTCGAATTGAATTTTATCGGCCAGGCCGGCGGCGCGCCCCGCTTCCGCGCCCGCTCGGTGCAGGTCATGGTCAGCTTCGAGGACGGCCGGCCGATCCCGTTGCCGGCCGATATTCGCGCCGCCATGGAGGCCTATTTGGCGGCGGTTGACGCTCCGGCGCAGCCCCGGCCATAATATTCGCGGCAGCTATTTTAGGAGACAGCCATGCCTGACGGAACCAAGTCTGACGGACCCAGAATTTCCTACGTCGATCCGGCGGTTGTCGATGACGACATGAAGGCCGAATTCGCGCGTTGCGCCCAGTTCGGAACGCCGCGCCCGGAAAGCCAGGCGGTGCGCGCCCACGTGCCGGCGGTGTTCTGGTCGTTCGCCAATACCTGGCGCACGGTGTTCCACGAAGGCATCTGCGAACATGCCATCAAGGAGCTCTGCCGCATCTATGTGTCGCATTCGGTCAAGTGCGAGTTCTGCGGCAACCAGCGCTCGATCAAGGGCAAGAACGATGGGCTGGTCGAAGACGATTATAGGGATTTGCTCAACTTCGAGAAATCCAGCCGCTACGACGACCGCCAGAAGGCGGCGCTGCGCTGGACCGAAGCCATCGTCTGGGATTTGCAGGCGGGCGATCATTTGTGGGCCGAGCTGCACAAATATTATTCGGAGGACGAATTGACCGAGCTCGGCTATTTCGTCGCCATCACCATGGGCCAGCAGCGCTGGCTGCGGACCATGAACGTGGACCACCACAAGGTTCTGGCCGGCGGCTCGGGTTCCATGGCGCCCGGCTTCGAGACGCCCGAAGCGGCGGCAAAATCGAAAGCCGCCCCGGATTATTGGGCGCACAAGACGCCGCCTCGGGCGGCCGAATAGGGGATACCCCCGCGCCGCCGAATAGGAGTTACCAGCTCCCGGTATTCTCCATCGAGACCCAGGGCTCGGCCGGCTCCAGCGCATCGCCCTTCTGCAGAAGTTCGACCGAAATGTTATCCGGCGAGCGGATGAAGGCCATCTTGCCCTCGCGCGGCGGCCGGTTGATGGTGACGCCGGCGTCCATCAGCTTCTTGCAGGTGGCGTGGATATCGTCCACTTCGTAGGCCACATGGCCGAAATTGCGGCCCTCGGAATAGTCTTCCGGGTCCCAGTTGTAGGTCAGCTCGATCTGGGCATCGGGGTTTTCCTCGGCGCCCAGGAAGATCAGGGTAAAGCGTCCGGCCTCGACCTCGCGCCGGCGGATTTCCTTGAGGCCGAGCTTGTTGCACCAGAAGTCGAGGCTCTCGGCTTCGTCGCTAATGCGGATCATGGTATGCAGATATTTCACGTAATTCCTCCTTATGGCAGCCAACGCCGGATGCGGTCAGGACAGTTTCAAACCGGCATTGCTAAGTTTTACGAGGATCAGATCAAGCTGGACGCAAGGGTTGCGGCCATGGCGTTTTTCCAGCGCGGCGCGGGCCTGAGTATCGGCAAGACCGGAATTGAGGCCCGAAAACATGGTGCCGGTCAGGTTTGCAAAGCCGCCCGCGGTCAGCTCCCAATCGTCGGTGGCATCCAGGTTGCCGTTGATCAGCGGCAGGAACCAGTCGCGGCGTTTCGGCCAGTCTTCGAAATAGGGCGCGAAGGCGACCAGCGCATCGAGGCAGACATCCTTGGCTTCCATATCGTCATAAAGCATTTGCCAGTTGAAGGATTGCTCCTGGCCCCGGGAAAGACGGGCGACGATCTTGCGGCAGCGTTCCTGAAATTCCTCGACCATGTCCTTGCCGATCATCATATCCATGGACAGGAAAAAGCCGGGCAGGACGCGGCGCGTCACCGCATCCCCGGAATCGCTCTTGGCGCGCTCTTGCAGAAACAATTCTTCGAAGGTGTTGACGATCAGCCGGTCGAAGGGATTGGCGCGGGCATGGTCGAAAACGGCCCGCTCGCGGGCGCGCACAAATTGCTCGAAGGATTGCTGAAACACCTTTTCGAGCTGGCCGCGTTTGCGGTCGAACTTTTCACTCAACTGGGAAATATCGCTCACCGTCAGAAACCCGCCATGGCGCTGGGCTTCCAGTTTCAACTGGTCGGTGAAGGTGCTGACAATGGTCTGCGCCAGCGCTTGGGAGAGGGCACCGACCGAATATTGCGGCGCCGGCGTCGGCTTGGCCGGCGCTGGGGCCGGTTTCGCCTTGGCGCCGCCATTGCCGGCAACGATGAGACCCAGTTGCCCGGCGCCGCCGGTCGGATTTGTGTTCCCCTGGTCCATGCCGTTTAATTTACTCCCATCGGCGCCGCACTATCCATATGGGACTACCCATAGTTCCAATTTCGGTCCAGTCAAGCCCAGGCAATCCCGGGCGAGCGGCGTTGACAGGTTGGCGGGCCTTCACTAATCCTTACCGCCCGCGGCGCACCCCGGGGCGCCCCGTGCCGATCGCCAATTTAAACACCTGAATTCAGCCCAAATCCGGATCGAGACATGAGCGAAACCAAGCCCGAACGCCTCGTTATCGCGCTCGCCCAGATTAACCCAACCGTCGGCGATGTCGATGGCAATGTGGAGCGCATCCGTGGCGCCCGCGCCGAGGCCGCCGCAGGCGGCGCCGATCTGGTGGTGACCGGCGAATTGGCGGTCAGCGGTTATCCGCCGGAAGATCTGGTCTTGAAGCCGGCCTTCCTGGACCGCATCGAAGCCCAGGTCGCGGTGCTGGCCAAGGAAACCGGAGATGGCGGGCCGGCCATATTGCTGGGCGCCCCGTGGCGCGAAAACGGCACGCTTTATAACGCCGCCCTGCTGCTCGACGGCGGCGCGATTGCCACCATCCGCAGCAAGCATCATTTGCCAACCTACGGCGTCTTCGACGAAGAGCGGGTATTCGAGGCCGGCCCGGCGCCGGGGCCGATACCGTTCCGGGGCGTCCGTCTCGGCGTCATGCTCTGCGAAGATATGTGGGAGCCCGATGTGGCCGAATGCCTGCAGGAATCGGGCGCCGAATTGCTGATCGTCATCAACGGCTCGCCGTTCGAGACCGACAAGCCCGACCTGCGCATGAACCTGGCGGTGGCGCGGGTCAGCGAAACCGGCCTGCCGCTAGCTTATGTGAACCTGGTCGGCGGCCAGGACGAGCTGGTCTTCGACGGCTGTTCCTTTGTTCTCGGCGCCGACCGCTCGCTGCGCGTTCTGGCGCCGGCATTCGCCGCCTCGGTGGCCCTGACCGAATGGTCGCCGGGCAGCGACGGTTGGACGTGCGCCGCCGCCCCGATCACACCGCCAGCGGACGGCGAGGGCGAGCTTGGCTCGATTTACGCGGCCATGGTCTTGGGGCTCCGCGATTATGTGGGCAAGAACGGCTTTTCGGGCGTCATCCTCGGCCTGTCGGGCGGTATTGATTCGGCCCTGTCCGCCGCCGCCGCCGTCGATGCCCTGGGGCCGGACGCGGTGCATTGCGTAATGATGCCGTCTCCCTATACCTCCGATGACAGCCTGGAAGACGCCGCCGTATGCGCCGGGGCGTTGGGGCTCAAGTACGACACCATCGGCATCCAAGGCGCCATGCAGGCCTTTTCCGGCATGCTGAACGATGTGTTCGAAGGCACCCAGGCGGACACCACGGAAGAAAACATCCAGGCGCGGTTGCGCGGCATGATCGTTATGGCCATCTCCAACAAGTTCGGCTACATGCCGCTGACCACCGGCAACAAATCGGAAATGTCGGTGGGCTATGCGACCCTCTATGGCGATATGTGCGGCGGCTATTCGGTGTTGAAGGATATATACAAGACCGCCGTATTCGCCTTGTCCCGCTGGCGCAACGAACACCGGCCCGCCGGCGCCCTCGGCCCCGCCGGCATGGTTATCCCAGAGCGCATCATCACCAAGAAACCGTCGGCAGAATTGAAGCCGGACCAGTTCGACGAGGACAGCCTGCCCGCCTATGATGAATTGGATGATATCCTCAAAAGCTTGATCGAGGGCGAGCACGCCGTCGAAGACATCGTCGCCCGCGGCCATGATCTGGAAACCGTGCTCCGGGTGTGGAAGATGCTCGACCGGGCCGAATACAAACGCCGCCAGGCGCCGCCGGGGGTCAAGGTCACGTCGCGCGCCTTCGGCCGCGACCGCCGCTACCCGATCACCAACGGCTTTACCAATCTGGTGTAGAGGATGCGGCCATGACCCTCCGGCTCCACAACACCCTGGACCGCAAGAAGGCGGAATTCGCGCCGCTCGATCCGGCCAACGTGCGCATGTATGTGTGCGGGCCAACCGTCTACGACGTGGCCCATATCGGCAATGCACGTCCGGTCATCGTGTTCGATGTGCTGTATCGGTTGCTGCGCCATGTCTATGGCGCCGGAAACGTCACCTACGTGCGCAACATCACCGATGTGGACGACAAGATCATCGCCGCCTCGGAAACAACCGGCGAGGCCATCGGCGCCATAACGGCGCGCACCACCGATCAGTTTCACGCCGACATGGCGGCCCTGGGCGCGCTGCAGCCGGACCAGGAGCCGCGCGCCACCGACCATATTCCGGAAATGCTGGAACTGATCCAGGCGCTGTTGGACAAGGATCACGCCTATGGGCGGGAAGGCCATGTGTTGTTCGATGTCACCTCGATGGCGGATTACGGGCGCTTGTCGGGCCACAACCGGGACGAATTGATCGCCGGCGCCCGCGTCGAGGTGGCGCCCTACAAAAAGGACCCGGCCGATTTCGTGCTGTGGAAGCCGTCCAGCGACAGCCAGCCGGGCTGGGAGTCGCCTTGGGGGTTCGGGCGGCCGGGCTGGCATCTGGAATGTTCGGCGATGTCGTCTAAGTATCTGGGCAGGAGTTTCGATATCCATGCCGGCGGCCAGGATTTGATCTTCCCCCACCACGAAAACGAGATCGCCCAAAGCCGCTCGGCCCATCCCGATGAAAGCTTCGCCCAGGTGTGGATGCATAACGGCTATCTGATGGTCGAGGGCGAAAAGATGTCGAAGAGCCTGGGCAATTTCATCACGGTCCAGGATTTGCTCCGGCAGAATCACGGCGAAACCATCCGCTTGGCCATGCTCGCAACTCACTATCGCCAGCCCATAAACTGGACGGCGGACGGGCTACGCGAGGCGAAGGAAAGATTGGACAAATTCTATTATGCGCTTAAGGACGCTGGTCATGTTCAATATTTCCCGGTTGGTCCACCACCTTCGGTTGTTAATGCTCTTTCAGACGACCTCAATACCCCGCTGGCACTGAACCAACTCCGGGAATTTGCGTCCGAATTGTGGGCGTTCGAAGATGGACCGGAAAGAGCAAGTAAAAAGGCTGAGTTAATAGCAGGCGCCGCTCTTCTTGGGCTGCTTCAATGTGATCCCGAAGACTGGTTCAAATGGCAGCCGCAATCGGCGGATAACGGATTGTCCGATGCCGACATCGATGCCCTTATCGAAGCCCGCGACAAAGCCCGCGCCAATAAGGAATTTGCCGAGGCCGACCGAATCCGCGATGAATTGGCAGCGGATGGCATCGTCCTCGAAGACGGAGCAGGCGGCACCACTTGGCGGCGGAAATAGCGATTTGCATACTATGTTATTTTTATATACGATGTATACAAATGGACACGAGGTGAGATTAAATGCCTGAATCCACGAGCCTTTCTTTCCGGGTTTCTCCGGAAAAAGCCGATGCGCTGGACCACTTGGCGAAAAGCATGGATCGAAAGCGTTCGTGGTTGTTGGAGCGGGCACTTGACGCTTTTCTGGCTGAGCAAGCCCGGCAAATGGCGGATATCGAGGCGGGATTGGCGGACCTTGATGCCGGCCGCACGGTCAGCCATGAAAAGGTTGCAGCTTGGTTGAGGAGTTGGGGTACCGACCATGAGCTTGATCCACCCAGATGACCATCCGTTGGTCGGAAACCGCGATTGCCAATCTTGAACAGCTTCATGATTATATTGCAGATCGGAATCCCGATGCGGCGCAGGCGGCCGCCGAACGAATTATTGCTGCGGTGGCGTCATTGGAGCGATTTCCATACATGGGCCGCGTCGGCCGCGCGCCGGAAACGCGCGAACTCGTTGTACCGGGGACGCCGTTCGTCATTCCTTATCGGGCAACCGATGATCGGGTGATCATTCTTGCCGTCCTCCGCGCCGAGCAAAACTGGCCACCCGGCTAACGCGGCGGCACCACTTGGCGGCGGCGGTAAAGGGCGTTACGGACCTGGGCAACAACGGAGTTCCGCTATGCATTACGAACCAAATACCACCGATCACGGATTGCCCCACGATCCGTTCAAGTCCTGCGTCGTGCCGCGGCCGATCGGCTGGATCTCCACCCTGTCGGTGGACGGCGCGGCCAATCTGGCGCCCTTCAGCCAGTTCCAGAATCTCAGCTTCAACCCGCCCTATGTGATGTTCTCGGCCAACGAAAGCGACGGCGCCGGGGGCCGCGGCGGGCGCAAGGATTCGGTGGTCAACGCCGAGAACACCGGCGCGTTCGTCTGGAACATGGCGATCTACGACTTGCGCGAAGCGGTCAATATTTCGGCCAGGGACTTTCCCCCCGACGTCGATGAGTTCGCCGAAGCCGGGGTCACCAAGGCGGATTCGTTATTGGTCAAGCCGCCCAGGGTGGCCGAATCGCCGGTTCATTTCGAGTGCGAATATTATTCCACCCTGCGCCTGCCGGGCCTCGGCGCCAATGGCGCCGGCGCCGCCGATATGGTCATCGGCCGGGTGAAGATGATCCATATTGCCGACGACGCCTTCGACGCTGACGGCAAGCTCGATATTCCCCGCCTCAAACCGATCGCGCGGCTCGGCTATTACGACTACACGATGGTCGAGACCGTGTTCGAAATGATTATCCCCGGGGCCGGCGAAAGCATGCTGAAGGGGCTCGAAGGGCAAACGGCGGGGCCGAAAAAAGCGGCCGAATAATTCTATTTGCGGGCCTTCAGGTATTCGTGTCCGCGATCGATGCGCATTTCCACCCACATGGGCAAATGGTCCGACATCTGCTGCCGCCGCCGCCAGGACGTGCGGTTATAGCGCTTCTTTAGCGATTCGGTGCGCTTCTTGCCCTTGCCTGTTTTGGTCAGCGTGTCTTTGCCATTGTTGATGCCGTCCTTGCCCATCATGTCGTCCACATAGGTATCGTAATCATCCTCGGTATAGACCACGTCAAAATAATCGAACACGCCGGCCCGGCCCGTCGGTTCCAAGTTTTTCGCCAGATTGCGAAGCGCGATCTGGTCGTAGTAGCGCGGCTTCTTTCCGACATTGGATACCGGGACCGTTTTCAGCGCTTCCGGGATTTCAAATCCATTGGCTACGAATCTGCTATAGGTTTGGTTATCCGACTCGCGGCTGAAAATATTGAAATCACCCAGTAATATTGTATTGGCGCTCCAAGAGTCTTTGGTCTCGGCACGCTTGCCGAGGACCTTGGCGATGGCTTCGACCTCGGCGACGCGTACCGGATCGTTCGCTTCGCTCTTACCAAAGACAATATGAACCGTTGAAATCACGAACTTGAACCAGCCGCATTCGAAACCGACGATGGATGGTGTGCGCGCCAATTGATCGGCGAGCTTGAGTTTTTCGCCCTTTTTACCCTTCGGCGGTGGGATGGCGATTTCGCCGGCCATGCCGCCGAAGCGGACTTTGCGCCTGTCGAACAGGAAGGCGAGGCGCTCGCCATTGCCCTTGGAGCCCACGGTGACATCGGTGGCCACGTAATCCCAGGTCGGGCCCAGCCGGGTTTTCAATTTTTCCAGCCCGCCCAAATGCGCACCCACTTCCTGGATTGCCACCAGATCGAAATGGGAGACGATTTCGGCGATGTACCAATAGCTCTCGTCGGTGCGGTTATCGGCATCGCCGACATCGAAGGCCTGGAGGTTCCAAGTTGCCAGCAGCAAGGTGTCGCTCATATTACGCGGCGGAACACTGCTGTTCTGGCCATCGGGATGGTTGGCCAGCCCTTCTCTGAGCGCAGCCAGGTGTTTGGCGATACGTTTCCGCCGCGGGGCTTTTAGTCCATCGAGATCATAAAACAGGGGCATGACGGTCTTCCGTTGGAAATCATCCACCAAATCCACGAATGGTTGCGATGAATTCTACCCGTTCAAGGCAGACAGATAAACACGATATGCCTGAATAAAATGATTTTTTTACAATTTCAACGCGGTCAGCCACCAGACCCGATGCGGAATGGCGAGGGGATCTTCTGGAAAATCGGCCTGCAGCAAAGCCGCGTGGGCCTGATTGAAAGCCGCGACATCCGAGGGCGGCAAGCTGCCGCCGACGCCCGCCGAGGCGCGGATGCGGCCCAGCCAGTCTTGGTGGCTGTAGACCACATCGATATCGAATTCTGTTTCATTGAATTGGGCGAACCCGGCACCTTGCAGATGCGATCGCCAGCCGGGATGGCGGCCATCGCCGCCGCCCAGCGTCCAGGCAGGATTGTGTTCCTCGATCAGCGCTTCCGTCGCCGCGACCATGTTGCCGGTCAGCGCAAGCCAATCGAAATGGGCGATGATCACGCGCCCGCCGGGTTTGAGCAGGCGCCGAACTTCGCCGGCGGCGGCGTTGAACCAGTGCCAGCACTGGCCGGCGGTTACGATGTCAAAGGCGCCGCCGGCAAGGCCTGTCTTTTCGGCGCTGCCTTCGGCCCATTCGATTTCCAGCGCCGCATCGATGGCCAGGCGCGCCGCCTGGGCAAGCAATTCCGCCGAAGGGTCCAGCCCGGTCACCCGGCATCCTCTGGCGGCGAACCCGCGCGCTAGGCTTCCGGTGCCGGTGCCAAGGTCCAGAAGCCGCATGCCCGGCGCCGCCAGACCGGTTTCGAACATGGCCCCAAAAAATTCCTCGGGGAAGCCGGCCCGGTGGCGGGCGTAATCGTCTGCCGTATCGCCGAAATCGACATTCTCCATGGCGCTCACTCCGCCGCCTTGGTTTCGGGCTCGGGCGGCGGGTGGAGGGCAACCGCTTCGGCTGCCATGGCCGGGCCGGTGAAGGCGGCGGTATTGAAAGTGGTGGAATCGAGTTCGATGGCCGCCGACATTTGCTCGCGCCCCACCAATATCTGGATCAACACCTGGCGCGCCGGTGCCCGACCCGGCCGGCGATGGCGCCAGCCAGCGGCCCGACAAAAATCAGTGGCACGAAATATATCAGGCTGATGAAGCCCAGCCAGGCCGGCAAATGGGTTAACTGGAATATCAGGACGCCGACCGCCATCCGGTATATCCAGACACCGTGGGACGATACCAATTGGGCGTAACCATAGGTCCGGTAATCGGGCGCCGACAGGGCGCGGCCGATGCCGCCGAAATAGGACGCAAAGCTGCGGGGTTCGGCCATCGGCAATTTACTCCCGGGTTGCCGAGCGCGCCTCATAGACGCGCCGCCCGGTGGGCACCATCAGCGCCATGGCGAAGACGGCCGCCGCGAGAAGTGCGCCCTGAAAGCCGATGCCTTCGGCCAGCCAGCCGATGCCGAAGGCGCCCAGCGCCGGTGTCCCCATGGTGGTGGCCAGGCTGAGCGCGACAACACGGCCCCGGTAGTCGGCATCGATGGTTTGCTGCACCAGGGTGGCGGCCGCGATGCCTGCCGCCGTGGTGAAGCCGCCGGCAAGGAAAACGGCGATGAGGGCGATCCACATGATATTGGTGGCGGCGAATGCGGCCAGGGTCAGAGCCGAAATAATTTGTGTCCAGACCATGATCCCCATCAGCCAGCGCTCGCGCCCGGCCATCATCATGGCGATGGAAACAACCAGCGCGCCGGCGCCCGACACCGCCAACAGATTGGCCAGCCCCTGCACGCCGGCATCGAACACCACCGCTACGACGCCGGGCATCAGCTCCACATAGGGGCGGATCAACAATCCCAGAATCATATGGAAACCGATCACATAAGGGATCAGCGGATGGCGGAAGGTATAGACGATGCCGGAGTTCACATCGGACATAAGCCCGTCCAAATGGAAGCGGCGGTGCGGTGCGTCGCCTTTGCCCCGGATGCGCACCAGCATGAACAGCATCCATGCGAATGTGGATGTGGCGGCGGTGAATGTCAGCGCCGCGCCGCCGGCCACCAGCAACAATCCGGCGAGCATCGGGCCGGTGATGAAGGCGGCGTTGAAAGTGGCCCAGTTGAGGGACATGCCCTCGGTGAGGTGCCGCCGACCGATCAGCACCGGGACCAGGGATTGGCGGGCCGGTAACTCGAAGGCGGTGAAGATCGATTGCACGATCACCAGGATAAATAACAGCTGCGGCGTCATCGCGCCGGACCAGGTCAGCGCCGCGGTCGCGGCCATGATGGGGAAACCGAAAAGGATGGCGATGATGGCGGTGCGCCGGTGGCCCGCCCGGTCGCAAATGGCGCCGGCGATGGGGCTGAGGATCAGGAACGGCGC
The DNA here is from genome assembly GCA_046582475.1 of Rhodospirillales bacterium. GTDB lineage: Bacteria > Pseudomonadota > Alphaproteobacteria > Rhodospirillales > UBA2165. The sequence continues at coordinate 11,120 of JAYGEH010000548.1, read as the reverse complement.
CGCCAGGGCGAAGCCGACGGCGCCCAGCCAGGCCGGCGAATGGGTCAAATCGAACATCAGCCAGCCGGCGGCGATCCGATACAACCACCAGCCTTGCACGTGCAAAACCTGGCCGGTCCAGTAAATGCGGTAGTTGCGGTTGGAAAGGGCGCGCCCGAAGCCGCCGAAATAGTTTTCCAGAGATTTGGTGGCGGCTTGTGTCGCGGACATAACCTGGAGCCTATTCCGGGTTGAATTAGATGGCAAACGGGTGGTCAAGAGACCGCATGGACGTTTAATATGAGGATCAGAATGCGCCAATTATTCGAGGACCAAACGTGGCCGACGCGGTGACCAAGGCGTTACAGGTTTTGAACGAAGCGTTGCAGTTGGACCCGGAAGCGGTGACCCGGCTGGTCAATTTGCGCGTCGAATGCAATCCGGGCCTGGCCGCCCATCAGACCATCCAGGTAGGCGCCTATGACGGCGTCGCCAAGGTCGGGGTTCTGGGACTGATCAATGGCGTGGTCGGCGATTCGCCAACCGGCGTGATCGGCGCCAAGGGCCGCATCGACGGCGCCACCGGGCAATTTACCGAAGTGCGCGCCTTTGTCGATTTGCGCATCGAGAAAGTGGATGTGATCGCCTGAACCGGCGCAATCATTCGCCAAGGAGGGCGTCGATTTCGGTCTGGTCCATGGTCGTTTCCGAGCCGTGGATAACCGCCGAGGCAATTTCCAGGAGCCGCTTGATTTTGTGCGAGGATTCGGTTGCAAGGTGGCGCAGCTCGTCCGCGCCGCCATTGGCAATGGCGGTATCCAGGCGCGGTATGACGGTTTCGACAAGCTGGATAACCTGCCCAATGGTCTGCTCGAACGGTGTCCGGTAACGCTCGGGCACATGTCCATAGGCCTCGATGGCCAGATCCTTGTCCGAAAAGGCGCTGTTTTGAAAATGTTCGGTATAGGATATGGGCCGCCAATCTTTGACTTCGTCCCACAGGTCCAGGAAATCGGGCACCATTTCCAGGGTCATGACGATTTCATTGAAATGATTGAGGTAATCGGTCGCCAACAGGGTTTGTTGGTTGATATTGGTGCCGTGCAGACGCGCCCGGATTTCCCTCAGGTCCGGTTCCGCATCCGATCCGGTTTCGTCGGATGCCGTCATTGCGCCCAACCTTCGCTCATGGTTTCGTACATGTCTTCGCAGCCCCGGATTTTCGCCCCGAACCATATCGCCTGGGTATGGCGCGTGAAAGGCAAAGCTGTTTCCCGTAAGGGCTGGACCGGCGGGCCATAGCGAACCTCTTGTTTTCACTTCCATATTTGTGCATTCTCCGGCGCCTTGCAAATGAAGCGGCATTATTGAGATGAGCAGGCGGATTTATCTTTTTGACAGCACCCTTCGCGACGGCGCCCAGACCCAAGGGGTCGATTTCAGCGTGCGAGACAAGATTGCCCTTTCGCATGATCTCGATGATCTCGGCATCGACTATATCGAGGGCGGCTGGCCGGGTGCCAATCCCACCGACGACGCCTTCTTTGATGATCCGCCGGAACTGCAATACGCCCGGCTGACCGCTTTCGGCATGACCCGGCGGGCGGGCCGATCCTCCGCCAACGATCCCGGTCTGGCGGCGCTGTTGGGCGCCAAAACGCCGGTCGTATGCGTGGTCGGAAAAACCTGGGATTTTCATGTGGATGTGGCCCTCGGCATCGAGGCAGAAGAAAATGTCCAGATGATCGGCGAATCTATTGCCCATTTGAATGAACGCACCGAAGAAGTGGTTTTCGACGCCGAACATTTTTTTGACGGTTACAAGGCGAACCCGGAATTTGCCTTGGAATGCCTGAGAGCGGGGCTGAATGGCGGCGCCCGCTGGATCGTGCTGTGCGACACCAACGGCGGCACCTTGCCCGACGAATTGGAACGCATCACCGCCGAGGTCTTGAACCATATTCCCGGCGAAAAACTGGGCATTCACTGCCACGACGATACCGGCAACGCCATCGCCAACAGCTTGGCCGCGGTGCGCGCCGGGGTCTGCCAGGTGCAGGGCACCCTGAACGGGCTGGGCGAGCGTTGCGGCAACGCCAACCTGATTTCCCTGCTGCCCACATTGATGCTGAAAATGGGGCTGGATACCGGCGTAAGCCCAAAAAACCTGACCAAGCTGAGCCATATATCGCGGGCTCTCGACGAGCGCCTCAACCGGCCGCCGGACCGGGGCGCGCCCTATGTGGGCGAATCGGCCTTTGCCCACAAGGGCGGCCTGCACGTTTCGGCGGTGGAAAAGGATCCCCGCAGTTACGAACATGTGGAGCCGGAACTGGTCGGCAATCGGCGCCATGTGGTGGTGTCCGACCAATCGGGCCGCGCCAATATCCTGGCCATGTTCCGCGATGTCGGGATCGAGATCGCCGCCGACGATCCCAAGGTGGCGAAACTGGTGGAAGAGGTAAAAAAACGGGAGTTCGACGGTTACGCCTATGACGGCGCCGAAGCCAGCTTCGAGCTGTTGGCCCGGCGCGCCCTGGAAACGGTGCCGGAATATTTCCGCCTCAACAGTTTCCGCGTCATCGACGAGCGCCGCTGGAACGCCAAGGGCGAATTGATCACCCTGTCCGAAGCCACCATCAAGGCGGTGATGGGCGGCGAGCAATATATGATCGTCGGCGAAGGCAACGGGCCGGTCGACGCCCTCGACAGCGCCTTGCGCCAAGTCTTGCTGCCGGTTTATCCGCAACTGGCCGACGTGCGGCTGGTGGATTACAAGGTGCGTATCCTGACCCCGTCGGAGGCCACCGGCGCGGTCACCAGGGTGATGATCGAAAGCGCCGATGCATCCGGGCACCGCTGGTCCACGGTCGGGGTTTCCACCAATATTATCGACGCGTCCTATAATGCGCTTCGCGATGCCATCGTCTACAAACTCTATAAAGAAGGCGCCGAAGCCGTTTCCGCCCGGGACGCCAAAGCGGCCAGATAGAGCGCTCTCGTGGCGGGAACCGACCATCGACGATTTGACGCCGGCGACAATGGTGGTGGCGGGCCGGCGATCATCCTGGTTGATCCCCAATTGGGCGAGAATATCGGCATGGCGGCCAGAGCCATGCTCAATTGCGGGCTCACCGATCTCCGCCTGGTGCGCCCGCGCGATGGCTGGCCCAACGCGCGCGCCGTGGCCACCGCGTCCGGCGCCGACCTGGTCCTGGATGCGGCCAGATCGTTCGAGACCACCGAAGACGCCATTGCCGATCTGACGCTGGTGTTCGCCGCCACCATCCGCGACCGGGACATGATCAAGCGCAGCTATACCGCGGAACAGGCGGCCCAGGCGTTTCTCAGGGAGGATCATTCCGGGGTGATATTCGGCGGCGAGGCGTGGGGATTACACAACGACGATATCGCCCTCGCCGAGCATGTTATTACGGTGCCGCTGAACCCCGGCTTTTCCTCGCTCAACCTTTCCCAGGCGGTGCTGCTCATCGGCTATGAATGGTATAAGGCCGGCCGGGACGCGCCGCCGCCGGAATTGCGCATGACCGGCACAAGACCGGCCAACAAGAAAGAGCTGGTCGCCATGTTCGAGCATCTGGAAAGCGCCCTCGATGACTCGGGCTTCATGCATATCCGGGAAAAGCGAAGCATTATGGCGCGCAACTTGCGCAATATGCTGCAACGGGCCGAGCTGACCGAGAAGGAAGTGCGCACCATGCGCGGCGTGATCGCAAGCCTGGCGGCCCACAAACCGGACGAATAATCTACAACGCCGCCTGTTTTTTGGATTCGGTGCGGGCCAATTGATCGACACGCTCGTTTTCCGGATGGCCGGCGTGGGCCTTTACCCAGCGCCATTGAACCTGGTGCGCCGCCGCCAGCGCATCCAATTCGCGCCACTGGTCGTGATTGGGCCGGTAGCCGCCGCCCTTGACCTTGAAATCCTTGGCCTTCCATCCCGCCAGCCATTGCGACATGCCTTTTTGCACATATTGGCTGTCGGTGAAGACAATCACATCGGAGGGTTTCTTTAACGCCTTCAAGCCCTGAATGACGGCTTCAAGTTCCATCCGGTTGTTGGTGGTCTGGGGCGCGCCGCCGGACAGTTCGCGCTCCCGGCCGCGCCAGCGCAAAATCGTACCCCAGCCGCCGGGGCCGGGATTGCCGCTGCAAGCGCCATCGGTATAAATCTCAACAATTTGTTCATCGCCGGACATGCATGCCTTCTATCCGAAATGGCGCGGAAGATGCAACCGGCACAATAATTAGGGATATCCGCTGTCTTGGGTTGTCGTTTGTACCTATTGTTCGTTCCACCAATTCCGTTTAAGTCTGGTGGCGATGTTCAGCTATTCGAAACCCAGAATTCGATATTTTGGAAGCGGCTCCGTCGGGCGCGCGGCCTGGGTGATGCCCGGGCTGATCGCCGCCGCACTATTGTGGAACGCGGCCACGCCGGCGCTTGCCGCCCGCGGCGATATTCCGGACATTCGCGAAAACCTATTTGGCAGCCAAAACGAATTGGTGCGGCACGCCCAGGATTCCCTGCAGCGCATGAAATTTTACCGGGGACCCATCGATGGCCAGAAATCGAAGGCGCTGACCAATGCGGTCAAAATCTACCAACGCGCTATCGGCCGCGAAGCCACCGGCCGGATCACCAAGGATCTGGTCGACAATATGGAAACCCAGAACAAGGTCGGCGCCATGCTCGGCCGCCTGCAGGATGTGCGCAAGAGGAAAATCGACGCCGCCCGCAAGGCGCTCTTGGGGCGCGACGAAACCCGTGGATTGATCGATGCGAAGGCGCGCGGCGAGGTGGCCGACCCGACCCGCGACGCCTCCGCCTGTTTTCTGGACCCAACCGAAATATGCCTGCTCCACGAAGCCGTCGAAAGCGCCAAGAGCGTGTTCAAGCCGGAGCTTCGCGATTGGGCCTATGGCGAGATTTTGGTATCCCAGGCCAAGGCCGGATTATTGTCCGAAGCCGTATCGACGGTGCGCCGTATCGGCGATGCCAGACTGATCATCGTCGCCCTTCGCGATATCGCCCGGGCGCAGGCGCGCGCAGGCCACATCACCGAATCCCTGGAAACCACGAAAATCATACCGGCGGTTTTCAAGCGTCTGGAAGCGCTTATCTCGGTTGCCGAAATTCAACAGGAAATGGACGACAAGGAGGGCGCCCGCAAGACGGCGCGCGAAGCCATCGAAATCGCCGGCGGACTTGAAAGCCGCCTGCAACAGGTGACGATCCTCACCCAGATGGCGGTGATATTGGCGCGCGTCGGCGACGCCACCGGATCCAACGCGGCCATCGGCAGCGCCGAGCAGGTGATCCGGGGCCAGGCCGGCGGTAAGGCTATGGGTAAAATTGAACGCGGCGCGGCGCAGCGCCATTTGGCCTCCGCCTACGCGCAGATCGGCAGCCCGGACCAGGCCCTGCAACTCTTGGAAAACGTGTCCGGCGATTATGACCGGGTTGCCGTTTTGATGAGCGTCGCCCGCGCGCAATCGGAAAGCGGCCAGACCGATGCCGCCCTGGATACCGCCGGGCGCATCGAAACGGACCGCTACCAGTCGGTGATGATCGGCAAGATCGCGGCGCAGATTGCGCGCCAGGGCGAGCCGGACAAAGCCATTGCGCTGATCCGCTACGCCTTGTCGAAAACCGAGAATATCGATCTTCCTTACGCCAAATCCTACGCCACCGGCCAGATCGTTTTGTCGCTGATCGATATCAACGAACAACTCGATGACGGCGCCTTCGAGCGCACCATCGAAACCGCCGAGCGGATCGAAAATGACCGCCTGCGCGCCTACGCGCTTTGGTCCATCGCCAGGGCGCAATCGCGCAAGGGTTTAGAAGCCGCTTCGCGCGATACCGCCGCCCTGGCCAGGCGCGCCACCGATGCCATCGGCTCTTCGCTCAGCCGCGTCTGGATGCTCAGCGACATCGCCGCCGAAACCATGCGCAGCGGCAATCCCAAACAGGCGCGACGCAGCTTCGATCACGCCCTCTCCATCGCCAAAACCATCGACAATGGGTGGGGCCGCGCACGGGCGCTGGCGCGGCTGGCCTCGGCCCTGCACGAAATTCAGTAAAATCTCAGTTTTCCCGGCACGGCGCGGCCTTGCCGCCCGCTTCGGTCTGATTTAATGTCGGCGCCCCCAACCAGACCGATTGGGGTATCCACGAGGGATCGGAATTTGCGCCTGGGGCCATCATTGCGGGAATTGAAAATGCCTTCATTCCTGGCGCTTTCAGCTGTGTTGCTATCGGCGTGCGGCGCCGTGAACGCGATCAATCCGTTTGCGGATAAGGTGGTGGTGCCCGATTGCCCGCAGATCGGGCTGCTTAAGGATGCCGACCATATGACGGTGTTCAGGAAAGGGCCGGGCCGGGACATTTCCGATGTGGTGTTCGAGACGGAAATCAAAGGGTTCAAGGGCGAATGCGAATATGTAGGCGATCCTGGCGGCTACACCGAAGTGGTCCTGAATTTGCGCGTCAGCTTCGATATGATCCTCGGCCCCGCCGCCCGCGGCCGCGAACATCAGCTCAAATATTTTATCGCGGTCCCCGATTTCTTTCCCAGGACGGATGGCAAGTCCGGTTTCTCGGCGGCGGTGAAATTCCCGCCCCGGCGCAACCGGGTAACCTTTACCGATGATCCGTTGGAAATCAAAATCCCCTTGGATGAAATCCGCAAAGGTTCGGAAACAAAGGTGGTTATCTCCCTTGCCTTGTCGCGCGATCAGTTGATTTTTAACCGGAGCGATACCAAGACCCGCCTCCGCAAGTGAATGGGAATGGCCGAAGAGCTGCAACGCACCCCGCTCTATGATCTGCACCGGGAACTGGGCGCCAAGATGGTGCCGTTCTCCGGCTATGAAATGCCGGTGCAATATGGGCGCGGCATTCTGGCCGAACATCATCACGCTCGCGAATATGCGGCGCTGTTCGATGTCAGCCATATGGGCCAGGCCGAGCTCCATGGCGCCGATCCGGCGCTCAGTTTCGAACGGCTGGTGCCGGGCGATATCACTGGACTGGCCGAATGCCGCATACGCTATACGCAACTGACCAACGATAAGGGCGGCATCATCGATGATCTTATGGTCACCCGACGGCGCGATCATCTGTTTCTGGTGGTCAATGCCGGGCGGAAGGATCCCGATTACCGCCATATTCGATCCCGCCTGGGCGATGATGCAATCTTGACGGTGCTAGAGGCGCGCGCCCTGATCGCCCTGCAAGGCCCACTGGCCGCCGAGGTGCTCGCCCGTTTTGCGCCGGACGCCGCGGCCATGAAATTCATGACCATGATCGAGGCCAACCTCGGTGGCGCGCCCTGCACCATCTCGCGCTCCGGCTATACCGGCGAGGACGGCTTCGAGATATCCGTGCCGGGGCAAGCGGCGGCGGCGGTTGCCGGGTTGCTGCTGGCCGAAGACCCGGTCGAGCCGGCAGGCCTCGGCGCCCGCGATTCCCTGCGCCTGGAAGCCGGACTTTGCCTCTATGGTCACGATATCGACGAGACCACATCGCCGGTGGAAGCCGGATTGTCCTGGTCGATCGCAAAGCGCCGACGTGAAGAGGGCGGATTTCCCGGCGCCGGCGTGATCATCGATCATTTGCGCAACGGCGCCCCCCGGAAAAGGACCGGTCTCCGGCTCGAAGGCCGCGCCCCGGCCCGGGAAGGCGCTGCCATCGTTGATAGCGAAGGCCGGCAGATTGGCACCGTGACCAGCGGCGGCTTCGGCCCGTCGTTGAATGTTGCCATCGCCATGGGCTATGTGGAGACCGCCCACGGGGCGCCGGGCCAGCAATTGGGGTTGATAGTTCGCGGCAAGCGGTTACAAGCAGAGGCGGTTAACATGCCTTTTGTGGCGCATCGTTATTTCAAAAATTAACGATTTGGAAAGTCCAGTGGCTGAAATCAAATATACCGAAGAACACGAATGGATTGTCATCGAGGGTGATGTCGCCAGGATCGGCATCACCGACTATGCCCAGGAACAGTTGGGCGACGTGGTGTTTGTCGAACTGCCCCAGGTAGGCGCGGCGGTCAGCAAGGGCGATGAGGCGTCGGTAGTCGAATCGGTGAAAGCGGCGGCCGAGGTTTATGCCCCCATCGACGGCGAGATTGTGGCGGTCAACGAAGCCCTCGAAGATACCCCGGCGCTGGTCAATACCGAGCCTGAGGGCGGCGGCTGGTTCTTCAAAATTAAATTTGCCGACGCCGCCCAGCTTGACGGGCTATTGGACTCCGCGGCCTATCAAAAATTCGTGGACGGTCTGGGATAGGGAGCTGGCATGCGATATCTGCCGCTGAGCGATGGCGACCGCCTGGAAATGCTGGCGGCGATCGGGGCGGCTGGCATGGATGCGCTTTTCAAGGATGTGCCGGCTTCGGTGTTGCTGGATGATCTGATCGATCTGCCAACCCACGCCGGCGAAATGGAAGTGGAAGCGGCTGTCGAAGCCCTGGCGGCAAAAAATACCGCCGCCGCATCGGCGCCGTTATTTCTTGGCGCCGGCGCCTACCATCATCATATCCCCGCCGCCGTCGATCATCTGGTCCAGCGCAGCGAATTTTTGACCTCCTACACCCCCTACCAGCCGGAAATATCGCAAGGTACTCTACAGGCCTTGTTCGAATTTCAGTCGCAGGTGGCCATGATCACCGGCATGGATGTGGCCAACGCCTCGCTCTATGACGGCGCCACCGGCTGCGCCGAGGCGGCGATGATGGCCTGCCGGGTGACGCGCCGCTCGAAGGTTATCCTGTCGGGCGGCCTGCATCCCCATTACCGGGACGTGACCGCGACCAACGCCCGCTTTCTGGGTGTGGAGATGGTCTCCTCCGAGCCCGATGTGGACGGCGGCGAGGATCTTGCCGGGCGCATTGATGGCGATACTGCCTGCGTGATTGTCCAGAACCCCGGTTTTTTCGGTCACGTAAAAGATTTCAGCGCCCTGGCCGAGGCTTGCCACGGGGCCGGCGCTCTTTTGGTCTTGGTGGTTACGGAAATCCTGTCCTTGGGCGCCCTTCGCCCGCCCGGCGAAATGGGCGCCGATATCGTTGCCGCCGAGGGTCAGTTCCTGGGCAATGGCATGAATTTCGGCGGCCCCCATGTGGGCCTGTTCGCCGTCCGCGAGCGTTTCATCCGCCAGATGCCAGGCCGGCTCGCCGGCGAGACCGCCGACGTCGATGGCCGCCGGGGATGGGTGCTGACCCTGGCCACCCGCGAGCAGCATATCCGCCGGGAAAAGGCGACCAGCAACATCTGCACCAATTCGGGGCTCTGCGCCCTGGCCTTTTCGATCCACTTGTCGCTGTTGGGCGATGCCGGATTTCGCGGTTTGGCGCGGCTCAACCATGGGCGCGCGGTCGCGCTGGCCAATGCCTTGTCCGAGGTCCCCGGCGCCGAGATTGTCAACGAGTCATTTTTCAACGAGTTTACCTTGCGTCTTGCCAAGCCGGCGGCGGCGGTGGACGAATTGGCCAGCGACGGCATTCTGGCCGGGGTGCCGGTATCCCGCCTTTATCCAGGACGGCAGGATCTCGAGAATCTGTTGCTGGTGGCGGCGACCGAATGCGTCAGCGACGATGATATGGCGCGGCTGGCCGATGGCTTGGGAAAACATCTCTGATGGCAGCGGATACGCCGAGCTATACCGGGCACCGGGGCCTGGACATGGACGAGCCCCTAATATTCGAGCAGGGCGCCGCCGGTGAGACCGGCGTTGACCTCCCGGATGCCGGCGCCTTCGAAGACCGCCTCGGCGCCGCCCGGCGGACCACGGAAACCGGTCTGCCGGGCCTGTCGGAGCCCGAGGTGGTGCGTCATTACCTACGCCTCAGCCGCAACAATTATGGCATCGATGCCGGTATCTATCCGCTCGGCTCCTGCACCATGAAACACAATCCCAGGCTCAACGAAAAACTGGCGCGCCTGGTTGGGCTGGCCGATCTGCATCCCTTGCAACCCCTGGCCACGGTGCAAGGAGCGCTGCAGCTGATCGATGCCTGCGCCGGCTGGCTCAAGGCGCTGACCGGAATGCCGGCCATCGCCATGTCGCCGGCGGCGGGCGCCCATGGCGAGCTTTGCGGATTGATGACAATCCGCGCTGCTTTGGAGGCGGGCGGCGGCGGGCGCCGCGTCGTGTTGGTGCCCGAATCGGCGCACGGCACCAATCCGGCCAGCGCCCATATGTGCGGCTATCAAGTCGAGGCGATACCCGCCAATGCGCGCGGCCGCGTCGATTTCGCCGCATTGCGCCACCGGCTGGGCGATGACATCGCGGCAATCATGATCACCAATCCCAACACTTGCGGCCTTTTCGAAGACGAGATCATCGAGATTTCCGATGCGGCCCATGCCGCCGGTGCCTACGTTTATTGCGACGGCGCCAATTTCAACGCCATCGTCGGACGCGTGCGCCCGGGCGATCTGGGCATCGACGCTATGCATCTCAACCTGCATAAAACCTTTTCGACGCCGCATGGCGGCGGCGGCCCGGGCGCCGGCCCGGTGGTGTTGTCCGATGCCCTGGCGCCCTTCCAGCCGGTGCCCTATGTGGTGCATGGCAAAGACGGCTTCGCGCTGGTGGAGAGCACCGATGCCTCGGACGCAAGCCCCTATGGCCGCATGAAAGGTTTCCATGGACAGTTCGGCGTATTCGTCCGCACCCTCGCCTATATGATGAGCATGGGCGCCGATGGCCTGGCCCAGGCCGCCAATGATGCGGTGCTCAGCGCCAACAATATCCTGGCCGGGCTTTTCGGTGATCTGACGGCGTCTTATGAAGGCCCCTGCACGCACGAAGTTTTGTTCGACGACCGCTTTCTGGCCGAGACCGAGGTGACCACCCTGGATTTCGCCAAGGCGACGATCGACCAGGGCGTGCACCCGATGACCATGTATTTCCCGCTGGTGGTCCACGGCGCGCTTCTGATGGAGCCCACCGAAACCGAAAGCCGGGCCTCGTTGGATCAGTATATCGGCATGGTGAAATCCCTGGCCCGGCGTGCCATTGAGGGCGAAGTGGATTTCTTCAAAGAGGCACCGAGGCTGGCGCCGCGCCGGCGCCTGGACGAAACCGCGGCGGCGCGCAATCCGGTCCTCCG
>JAYGEH010000483.1:0-5357 GCA_046582475.1 Rhodospirillales bacterium | reverse complement strand
CGGCGGCGGCACCGGCCTGATCGGCATGTGCAAGGCCTTCGATGAATTGGGCCGGATCGGCTGGATCGGCGACAAAAGGCCGCGCATGGTGGCGGTGCAGGCATCGGGCTGCGCGCCCATCGTGCGCGCTTACGAGGCCGGCGCCGACTATGCGGAGCGCTGGGAAAACGCCCACACCATGGCCGCCGGTATCCGGGTTCCCGCCGCCATCGGCGATTTCCTTATTCTCAGGGGCATCCGCGAAAGCGGCGGTTTCGCCTGCGCGGTGGATGACGAGGATATTCAGGCCGCCCAGGAAGAGGTGGCGCGCGAAGAGGGTCTGCTGCTCTGCCCCGAAGGCGCCGCCACCTTCGCCGCCTACAAACAGGAGCTGGCGTCAGGGCGGGTGGAGCCGGGGGAACGGGCCATGCTGTTCAACTGCGCCACCGGATTGAAATACCCGATGCCGGAAGCGGGGCGCAAGCTGGATATCACGCAAGCGGTGGATTACGCGGCGCTTTAAGAGTTACAACGGCTCGAATGGATCGATGGGTTCGAGGGCTTTCCATTCGTCGAATTTATCAAGAGCCGGCACCAATTCCGAATCCTGAATCGCGGCTCCCAGGGCTTCATAAAGCTCTCGGCGGTCCTCCTGAATTTGGGGAAGGATAGATCTAAAAACTATCGAATAATTCGAGATCCCTCTGTCAAATCCTGTATGCAAATATCTTTTCAGGCGAGCCATTTCGGGCATGGCGCAACCCTCAAGCAACTCGGCGCATAGGCACAAATACAACAAAGCACTGGCGGCGGGATGACCAGGATCCGACCGGCTAAAATCGAGAGCACGGGTGGCATGCGTGCGGGCGGATTCAATATCGTTTGCTTCGTCCCTTGCCAACTCCAACGCCGCATAGTTGGCTGTTATGACGGCGTTTTCGGGGTCGAGTTTTAGCCCCATGTTGTACATGGCCTCCGCCGCGTCTAAATCCTCGCGGCCGTCCGCGAGGAAAGCCCCATAACTAGCGGTGATGTTAACGTGTTCGGGGTCCAATTTCAGCGCCTTCTTGAACACGGCTTCCGCCTCATCCAAATACTGGCGGTTGCCGCTAAGAAATGTTGCATAATTACCGGTGGCACCGACACTTTCAGGATCAAGTTTAAGCGCCTTCTGGTACAATGCCTTCGTCGCGTCAAAATCTTTCCGACCTAAAGCGAAAAATTTCGCGAAACTTCCATGAAGTTTAGAGCTGTCCGGTATCTGTCTGATCCCTGCTTCGTATACGGCTCGTTTCTTTTCGGGATCGTTCTCAGCGCGTGCCCGCAATTCCCAGGTCCACCAATCAGTTTCATCCTTGGCAGACGCTGCAAGGGCCGCACTGGTGCGTTGTTGTGTGGGAGTGCTTGTTGCTGTACGGCTGGTTAATTCTTCAACTTCTTTTCGGTATCGCTCGACGCGCTCTTTTCCCAATTTTTCCGTTTGTCTTGAAATTTCCGTGACATCAAAATCTTTTATTATCTTACCGCAAAGCTCGAGCATGAATTCGTCGAATCCCGGGATGGCGACGATCACGCCGTCGTGCTTTTCGATCACCTTGAGGACATTTTCAGGTGGCCGGCTGTTTTCGTAGTAGCACCAGATCATGTGGCCGGGCGTTTCGGCATTTTCCAATTTATCGAGGAACCCCATCAGGCTGCCGTCGTTGCCGCCATAGCCGATGACCAACGGCGTGTAATTGTGGAACAGTTTGCCCAAGGCTTCCTGCCAGCCGGCCTCCAGTTCACCGACACCGGCGGCGTCATTTATTGGGTCGAGGAAAAGGTCGCGGTGAATTTTCGCTATCAGTGGCCGGCGCAAGTTAGGTCCGACATAACCAGCCAGGGATTCATGGGCAACGACCAGCGGTGATCTATGGGCGTGAATGGCTAGCGCATCGGCGACCAGATTGTCGAAATTTGTAGTCACCACCACCCGGTGCCGCGTTTTCTGGATTACCTCGGCGAGCAGCGAGTAGCCAAAACTTGGCTCCTTGCCTTCCATCGCCTTCTCGAGGGCGGCGGAACCCACGTCCGGGTCTTTGCCAAAACGGCGGTCGAAAATTTGTGGATAAAACTCGGCGGCCCGGTCCATGGTCAAATCATCGATGCCGAGGGCTCCTGACTTCACCCAATCCTCTATTTCGCCGCCATCCCTGCATTCCAGCTTATGCAACTCTTCGAGCCAGCGTTTGGCCAACGTGCCGCCAGATGGAATTCCCGAAGTGACTGACGCCCCCGCCCCCAGAATGAAGGCGAAGGAACGATCTTCCATGTCTTTATGGATATTGGCGATTACGTCCAGGGCGCCGTCCAGGTTCCATTCGCTTTTTTCTCAGCCATTTTTCACCTTTGCGCCCATTCTGCGTGGCAAGTTATCAACCTTCAAGCAAAGTTCGCGCAAAAGGCGTAGGCAATGTGGCTGGCGTCCAAAATACCAGTGTCGGAATTTAGGTATCACCAAGGACGTGGATTACGCGGCGTTATAGCCTCAATCGGTCGCCGCGGGCTGGCTGGCCCTGACGCTGGCTTTGGCCAATTGGCCGCGCATGGCGACGCGCATCAAGAGCGGCGGCGCGGCGACGGCGACCGCCAGCAAGCCCGCCGCCGGCAAGCCCCAGATTTCGATCAAGGGCCCGGTGGCCAGCGCCATGACGACGCTGATGGCGCCGGCGAAGCTGTCGTTGACGCCGATGGCGCGGCCGCGCTCCTGGGTTTCGACGTTATCGGCGATCAGCGCCGTCGCCGAGACGTTGGCCGCTGCCCACCCCAATCCCACCAGGAAGGTGCCGAGGGTGACGGTGATATAATATCCGCCGGTGAGCGCCACCAGGGCGGCGCCGATCAGCGCCACCGCGACGCCGGTATACATGACTTTATGGCGTCCCAGCCGGTCCGACAGGCGGCCCAAGGGAATGGTGAAGGCGAACATGCCGGCGGAATGGAACATGTGCGAAAAGGCGATGGCGGTCAGCGAATGGCCGTGGTGCGAGAGCACCAGCGAAGTCAGCACCATGACGATCGCCATATTGCCGTTGGCGGCGCAGTTGGAAATGATGGCGAGACGGGTTTCCGGGTTGTGGTAGAGGGACATGGGCTTGAACGCCGGGTGCCCGCCGGCGGGGCGCGGCGGCGCCGTGTAACCGGGGTAATAGCGCTCCAGGTTCATGCCGATTTCCCTCGGGTCCGGGCGCACGAAGAAGACCATGAGCATGCCCGGGATTATCAGAACGGGAAGCGCCAGCCAGGGCACTCCCAGATGCGGCAAACCCAGTATTTCGGCCAGCGGCTCGGTGACTGAGACCAGCGCCGGCATGATCACCAGCCCGACCAGCGAGCCCAGCGCCAGATAGCCCAGCGCCTGCGCCCGCCTTTGGGGCGGAAACATGTCGGTGGCGGCGACGCGCAATTGCTGGGTCGCGCTCATGCCCATGCCGAAGATCAAAAGGCCGATGACGAAGACGGTGAAGCTGTCGAACGGTAGCGACGCGCCGATGGCAATGCCGCCGATGAGCGACAGGGTTTGGCCGAGGAGTATGCCGGGGCGGCGGCCGTAACGGTCGGTGATGCGGCCCGCCGTATAGGCGACCAGGAACCGGCTCGTCCCGAAGACGCCGACGATCAGCCCGGCCAGGCTGGCCGAGCCGGTCAGCGCGATCACCATCAGCGGCCCGAAGCCATAGGCAAGCTGTATGCCGGGGCCGTTGAAGGATTGCGACAGGGCGAGCAAGGTCATGTTGCGCTTGATCAGCCTAGGCGCGCGGAGGTCGGCATTGGGTTGGGGAGCCGGAGCGGTTTCGTTCATTTGTTTGATTTACAGGCAGTTGGGCTCCGCCATTTTTGCCGGGCAATCGGGGCCCGGTCAAGCCACTCCGGGACCCGATTGTCAATTGGGCAATTGACAGCCGCGCCGTCACTCTTCATGGTTTTGCCCGCGCTTGCGCGTGCAAACGCCAATTCAAGGATGATCCGACCATGGCCGAAATCGTCAGTGGTATCGCCACGTCCCACGGACCGCTGCTCATATTACCACCGGAAGACTGGACGCTGCGCGCCGAATTCGACCGCGCCAAGGACTATCACGATTTTCAAGGGCAGCGCTGCAGCTTCGACGAACTGGTGGCCAAGCGCGGCGCCGACACCTTCACTGAGCGCATCACCTTAGGTGCGCGCCAGGAACATTTCCGGCGTTGCCAGGTGCAACTGGATGCGCTGGCCGATTACATGGCGGACTTGAAGCCCGATGTGCTGGTGGTCATCGGCGACGATCAGAAGGAATGGTTTTTCGAAGAATTGCAGCCCCCCTACGCAATCTTTGCCGGCGATGCCATCCTCAACGAAGCCTATGATCCGGAAAAGCACAAAAATTCCCACAAGAGCATCCAGATGGTGGAAATGCACCGGCACACGCCGCACGATACCTATTATGACTGCGTGCCGGACCTGGCCCGCCATATGATCGCCGAGGCGATGCAGGCCGGGTTCGATGTCACCGCGTCGGCCACCGTGCCGCAGGGCCCGAACGGTCCGCGCGGCATCGGCCATGCGTTCTCCTTTATCTATCGGCGCATTTTGCGTGACAATCCGATCCCCTTGGTGCCGATCCTCCTCAACACCTTCTTCCCGCCCAATCAGCCGCGGCCGCGGCGCTGTTTCGAGCTTGGCCGGGTAATCGGCGAGGCCATCACATCGTGGCCAACCGATGCCCGGGTCTGCGTCGTCGGGTCCGGCGGGCTCAGCCATTTCGTCATCGACGAAGAGTGGGATCTGCGCATGCTCAAAGCCATGCAGAGCGGTGATGTGGATACCCTGGTCAACGAGCCCCAGGAATTATTCGAATCCGGTACGTCGGAGACCAAGAACTGGTTTGCCGCCATCGGCGCCTTGTCGGGCACCGGATTTAAGATGGATCTGCTGGATTACGTGCCCTGCTACCGCTCCGAAGCGGGTACCGGCAATGCCATGGGCTTCGCCATCTGGAACTGATCGCTTGGGGTTGGTTCCGGGCTGCGGAAATCTTCGCTAACGGGTTTTAATTTCCGCTCGCGATCCCCATATATGGTGCCACGCAATCACCGACCGTGATGAAACGGGATGGCCGCACCACCCATGCCTGAGCCCAATTTAAACAGCTATGAATGGCCATGGGGCTGCAGCCGTTCCGCGTATGCCAGCGCCCGCTCCGGGCTCAACCCGCAATTGGCGTCGACGGCCAGTTGATGGCCGCTGTCCAGGACCGAGAGGATTGTTTCGATGCGCCGGACATCGTCGTCGATGGGCAGCCCGCCGACCTTGGCCTTGACCAGGGTATAGCCCTGATCGAGATAGCCCCGCATCTCGTC
>JAYGEH010000259.1:0-17123 GCA_046582475.1 Rhodospirillales bacterium | reverse complement strand
ACAAAGGAAAATGGGGTGCCATGCGGTCCAATTGCGTTTGCGTCAGCCAGAATAAGTCTTTCATTTGATGCCCTCCAAAGGTCCTAAGGACATCATCCGGTGAAATGCTGAATTAATAATTAATGGGTCCTGAGCCTAGCTCGGTGGCTGGGTGCAGCGGCGCCAATCCTGGACCGAACTCCCGGCGAAACCACCGGTGAGCTGCATGTTTTCATCGTCGATAACGCTCATCGTCACGGCCTTGCCGGCCGCCTGCTCAGCGACGGGAACGATGTAGCGAAATCCGTGCCGGTCATAATCGCCTTCAATTTTATTGCCGCCCGGTGTGGTGATCGCCGGCCCATCGATCCTGAGATGCTTGCCGCTGGCGGCATGGCACCAGTGACCGTCGATGGCATCGGCGGAGGCCGGATTGGAAATCGAGATCGCGGCCAGCGCCACAACCCCTAAGACGTATTTTTGCACCATCGAAGCCTCCCTGGCGGCAGTGTGATGAATTTAGGCAGGCGGCGTCAATTGGTAACTAGAGCGGTTCCGGATAAATATGAACCATTTGACCGGGATAATATTGCCGCCATTTGTATCCCAAGTGTGCGAGGCGCGCGCCGCCTGGCGATGCCTTGGCATCGGCAAAGGCGTGCGACGACGTCCACGCATCGAAAGCACCCGGCCTTTGGTGGGTCAAATCGGCTCCTAAGGCGGCGCCCCGGCGCTTGCCCGATGGACACGCATCGCGCGGCGCACCGCGCCTACCCGGAAAACCGATTTGTTCCCATCAAATTGATTCATATTTATTCGGAACCGGTCTAGGCTGAAAACAACGGGGCGGCTCAATATTGACACAATTCGGCGCTAATCGATGCCCCTCAAGTAGCCTCGGGTGGGAATAATCCATGCCCCCGCGGTTGGCTAACCGGTTGTGCGCTGAGCGCCGTTTGGTTATGGTTGTGCAAAGGTATTGCCGGGACTTACCCTGGGACATTCAACGCAGCCTGGGGCAATTGCGAGGGGAACGCAAAATGACGATGAACCTGACGCCAATCATCAATCCCAGGCGCTTTGTGCTTGCGCGTTGGGCCGGTGCCATGGGCGCGTTTGTCTTTGGATTGGGCCTATTATTCGGCGCTGGAACGGCGGCGGCGCAATTGCGGCCCTGGAACGCCGGCAATGACGTCTTCGTCGATCTGACGGTCCTTGAAGGCGGCCAGGTGCGGCGGCCCGCGCGGTCTTTCGCCGCGCCGGGCGCCAACACCTTCAGTGCCCCCGGCTCGCTCGGGCTTTTGGAGCCGCCTAGGCGGCAGCCGGCCTCGCAGCTATTGGTGCGCCGTCCGCCCAGGGTTGGCGCCCGCTCCACCGACCGGTTATTGCCGGCCGTCAAATTGCGCCGGCCCGGATCCGCCGCCAAAAAAACCCGGCAGCCACGCCGGCGCGCCCAGGCGCAGCCCATTCGCAAACCGCCGGCTCGGCCCAAGGTGGTTGCCCGCGCCGCCGAGTCGGCGCAAAAAAAGCCCACCAAACCGGCGCGCTCGTTAAAGCCGCTGGCGCCCAAGCCGGCACCTGAGGCGGCAAAGCCGGCGCCGACGCCGAAACAGGTGGCCAAGGCCGCCCCGCCGAAAATACCCGATATCGCGCCGCCGCCGCCGCCCGTGGCAGCGCCGAAGCCGGCGGTGCAGGCGCCGAGCGCCCCGCCCAAACAGCAACGCCAAGCATCCCTGCCGGGACCAGCGCCAAAAGCGGCGGCCCTCGGATCGTCGTCGATCGCTTTTGCCGTGGGTGAAGCCGATCTCGATGCGGCCGGCAAGGCGCGCCTGGACGGCTTGGCAAAGCGGCTCAAGGTTCAGTCCAAGATCAGGATGCAGTTGCTGGCCTATGCCGGCGGCGAAAATTTGTCGGCGAGCAAGGCGCGCAGGCTGTCGCTTTCCAGGGCCCTTGCCATCCGGTCTTACCTCATCGGCAAGGGCGTGCGCTCGACGCGCATCGATGTCCGGGCACTCGGCAACAAGGTGCCGAGCGGCAAGCCCGACCGTGTCGATTTAAAAATAATCCAGCGTTGAGCCGGGCCGTGGCGATAGCCATCCATCCGGCGCCGCTTTCCATTGTGGCGGGGCCTAAGCCTCCGCTGGGCCGGCTTTCATGAGTTCGCCGCAGCGCTACGTCATCCGCATGGCGATGTTTCTGACCGCCGTTTTGATCCTGTGCGTATTCCTGATCGAGCCGCTGCAACAGGCCTTTTCCGCGAATTTCGGACTTAACGGGCTGATCATCGGTGTTCTGGTCCTGGGTGTCGCCTATAATTTCCGCCAGGTCCTCCGGCTCAACCCGGAGGTTCGCTGGATCGATAATTTCCGGCGCGCCGGCCCGTCCATGTCCGAAACCCGCCAGCCGAAACTGCTGGCGCCGATGGCAACCATGCTCGGCGAGCGCCAGGACACGCTCAGCCTTTCGACCCTTTCCATGCGATCCTTGCTCGACGGCATCGCCTCCAGGCTCGACGAAGCCCGCGAATTGTCCCGCTATACCATCGGGCTTTTGATTTTCCTCGGGCTGCTGGGCACCTTCTGGGGTCTGTTGCAGACCATCGCATCGATCAGCGACGTGATCGGCGGGCTGTCGGTGGGCAGCGGCGACGTGACAAGCGTGTTCAACAGCTTGAAATCGGGCCTGGTGGAGCCGTTATCGGGCATGGGAACGGCATTTTCGTCATCCCTCTTCGGCCTCGCGGGCTCGCTGGTTCTGGGCTTTTTGGATTTGCAGGCCGGTCAGGCATCGAACCGTTTCTATAACGATCTGGAAGAATGGCTGTCGAGCCTGACCCGCCTGTCATCGGGTGGATTGAGCGCCGAGGGCGATCAATCGGTGCCCGCTTATGTGCAAGCATTGTTGGAGCAAACCGCCGAGAATCTGGACAAATTACAGCGCACCCTGGCGCGCGGCGAGGAAAACAACAGCCAAAACAACGCCGCGTCGCTGCAAATGGTGGAGCATCTGGGCGCCCTTAGTGATCAGATGCGGGCGCAGCAGCCAATCTTCACCGGGCTTGCCGAAAACCAGGTGCAATTGCGCGCCACCTTGGAAAAATTGGCCGATCCCGGGCGAACCGGCGGCGCCGGCATGGACGAAGCGACCCAGGCCCACATCCGCAACCTGGATGTCTATGTGGCGCGCCTCTTGGAAGAAATCAGCGCCGGGCGCGACGATATGATCGGCCAGGTGCGCTCGGAGATCAAGCTGTTGGCGCGCACCATCGCGGCCGGGTCGGCTGGCACCCGGGCCGCGCCGCCAAAGCCAAAAAAATAGCCTCCGGCCATGGCATCCCTTGCACGCCGCGAACGATACCAGGGCAATATCTGGCCCGGCTATGTGGACGCGCTGGCGGCGCTTTTGATGGTCATCATGTTTTTGCTGATGATCTTCGTCGTCGCCCAGTTCTTCACCAGCCAGGAATTGTCGGGCAGCAATCAGGCCTTGGACCGGCTGCGCGGGCAGGTGAGCGAACTGGCCGATCTGTTGGCTTTGGAGCGTAAATCGAACACCGATCTGCGCGGCCAGGTTTCGGACCTGTCGACGGAACTGCAAACCTCGATCACCGTGCGCGAGGATTTGACGCAGCAGATCAAAACCATCGTTTTGCGCGCCGAAATGGCCGAGGAGCAGGCGTCCAAATTGAAAACCGAGCTCGATCAGGCGTTCACCAAAATTCTCACCGACAAATCCAAAATCAACGAACAGATTACCGCCATCGGCGCCCTCACCCGCCAGATCGAAGCCTTGCGGGCGCTGCGCGAGGATTTGGAAATCCGGGTCAAGGACATGCTGGCCCGGGTGGCGGACCGGGACGAGAAACTGATCACCGAAAAAAGCATATCGGAATCAGCACGCGCCCAGGTGGCGCTTCTCAACCAGCAAATCCGCATTTTACGCCAGCAGATCGCCAAAATCGCCACCTCGCTGGATGCCTCTGAAGCGGCGGCGAAAAAGCAGCGCATACGCATCGCCAATCTGGGCAAACGGCTCAACGCGGCGCTCGCCGGCAAGGTGCAGGAACTGGCCCGCTACCGCTCGGAATTTTTTGGCCGGTTGCGGGAGATTTTGGGCAATCAGCCGGGTATCCGTATCGTCGGCGACCGCTTTGTCTTCCAATCGGAGGTTCTGTTCACCAAGGGCTCCGCCGAGCTTGGTCCCGACGGCCAGGCGCAAATTGGCCGGCTGGCGGGCACGTTGCGCGCGATCTCCCGGAAAATTCCGGCGAAGATCGAATGGATCCTCCGGGTCGACGGCCATACGGACAAAATTCCCATCGCCACCGCCCGCTTTCCATCCAATTGGGAGCTGTCCACGGCGCGCTCGATCTCGGTGGTGAAATTTTTGATCGATGCGGGCATTCCGTCGAAAAACCTGGCCGCCACCGGTTTCGGCCAGTTCCAGCCCATCGATCCCCGCGACGACGAAATCGCCTACCGGCGCAACCGGCGGATCGAGTTGAAATTGACGCAACGCTAGAAAGCGCCGGCAAACTATCACCCACGCTGCCGCCCACAATTGCCTCTGATCGCATTTAGAAATCCCCAAATCGCCGATACAAATTTCATGTACACAATGTTTTTCATCGTTTTCGTAAACCTGGTCGGGTTCGGTATCGTCATCCCGCTGTTGCCGTTTTATGCGGAACACTACGACGCTTTGCCCGATCAGGTGACCCTGGTCATGGCCGTCTATTCGCTGGCCCAATTTGCCACCGCGCCCCTATGGGGGCGCCTCAGCGACCGCATCGGGCGGCGGCCGATACTGATTGTCAGCCTGGCGGGAACCCTGGGCGCCTATCTATGGCTCGCCTTTGCGGCCGATCTGACTGATCTCTACTTGGCGCGCACGGCGGCGGGGCTAATGGCCGGCAGTATTTCCGCCGCCTTCGCCTATGTGGCGGACGTAACCGACGAGAGCAACCGCACAAAAGGCATGGGGCTGATCGGCGCCGCCTTCGGCCTTGGCTTCATCGCCGGGCCGGCCATCGGCGGCATTCTGGCCGGCGCCGATCTTAGCGCCACAAATTTCCAGCTGCCGGCCTTTGCCGCCGCCGCATTCTCTGGGCTGGCGCTAATCTTGACACTGGTGACCCTTAAAGAATCCCTGTCGGCCGAGCAGCGCCAACGCGTGGCCCGCCAAAGCAAAACCGAGCAGCGTCAAGCCTTCCGCCGGACCATGGCCGCCAAAAGCGTCCGCGTTATGCTAATTCTGACCTTCCTGGCAGTATTCGTATTCGCCGGATTGGAAGCCACATTCGCCATGTGGACGGAGCGCAAATTCGGCTGGGGCGTCTTGCAGAATGGCTATGTGTTCGCCTTCCTGGGGCTGATATCGGCCTTGATCCAGGGCGGTCTGGTGAGCCGGCTGCGGCAACGTTTCGGTGAAATGGGCCTGATCCGCCAAGGTTTCGTGGCCTTGGCCGCCGGCTTGGCGCTGCTCCCCGCCGCCAGCAATCTGCCGCTGATGATCGGCGCGCTGGTCATTGTTACCTATGGCTTCTCGGTGGTGACGCCGGCGCTCAACAGCGCCCTCAGCTTAAGCGTACCCGCAGACGTGCAGGGCGGCGTGCTCGGCCTTGGCCGCTCCGTATCGACCCTGGCCCGGGCCGCCGGGCCGGCCGGGGCCGGCTATCTGTTTGCCCTTGCCGGCAAGGATTGGCCGTTCCTGATCGGCGCCGCCATCATCGGCGTTGTTCTGGTTTATTCCTTGGTCAAGGGATCGGACTGGATTGAGGACCCGAATTCTTGAGGTGATGCATTCGGGTTACGGACTTGCGCACCGGCCCTGGCTCGGATATATAAGCCGCCCGGCCAGTTTACGAGCGCCTTGGAGAGGTAAGATGAAGAAAGACATTCACCCGGAATACCACGAGATTACCGTGGTTATGACCGATGGCAGCGAGTTCACGACCCGCTCCACATGGGGCGAGGCCGGTGACACCTTGAAATTGGATATCGATTCCAAGACGCACCCGGCATGGACCGGCGAACACCGTCTGGTGGACAGTGGCGGCCAGGTCGCCAAGTTCAACAAACGCTTCCAGGGTATCGGGCTTAAATCCTGATCAAACAGCGAATATCAAGGCCCCAATCGCTGCAAGCGCGGGATCATCGTCCCGCGCTTTTCGCATTCAGGCGCGGCGAGAATGCCGGAATTCGCGTTCGAATTGATATATTTTCCAATTTGGGCTAATACTTAGCCGCTAAATGGCTGGACTCATTGAAAATCGGGCAGGATTTCCGTTGATTGTCTTCTCCTCCGAGAAAAGTTTCGGTAGCGACCATCTTGAGAATGGCAAAATGGTTAGCAAGACGACTCACGCATTTCCTATGAAATGCCTCGGAGTGCGCCTTCGTGGCTAGACGGGCTGTAGCCGCCGCGGCGCCGCGCAAAGGGCGCAATGTATTCACCAAAATTCTGATTATTGCGCTCGCCAGCTTCTTTATATCGGGAATGGTTACCTGGGTGATCGCCCTTGCCTTCGCCGAACTGCCCGAGCTCCGGGGCGCCATCGGTCGGAACAATTATGAAAATATTCTTTTTATCGTCTTTTTTCTGGGGTTCGTACTCAGCCTGGGCGCGTCCGGTTACGCATTTATTTCCAAAGGAGAACTGGCCGGAACCGCCGAAGTTAAAAGGTTCGAAGCGGCCGAAAAGAACCTTTGGAAAGAGACCCTGAAGCCGCCGAAACTGACCAAAGCGCAAAAGAATGCGCTAAAGCGGCAAAAAGCCCGGCGCGCCGAGGACGAATCGCGCCTGATCAATCAGATGAATGAAGAAGAAGCCGAGCTTGAGGACGTGCTCGCGGCGTCGCTGGATTCCGATGAGGAGGGCGCCGGCGAAGCGCCCGAAGTGGTCACCACGAAACTGTCGGTCGCCGCCGAGAAACAAAAAGTCACGCTGATGACTTTCCTTTCCCGCGGTTTGGAATCGGTCATGCAATCCAGGCCGAAACTCGATACGTTCTCGAAGTTCGGCGTTAATTTGTATCTGGCCGGCGCCTGCGAGGCTCTCGGCCAGACCGACGAGCTGACCACCGAGGAGTTGGAAAATATCCTCATCGACAGCGTCGGCGTCTTGGGAACCAGCCGCGAGCAGGCCAAGAAATTCATCGAAAGCTACGAAGACTATATGCGCAATCCGAAATATCTGGGCATGATCGAAGCCGGCCGCGAAGCCATGCAGGGACAGATGCGCGGCAACGCCGATGCGGCGGTAGAGCTGGACAAGGCGCTCGACCAATGGACCACGCGCCAAGCCGATGACCAGACATCGAGCGGAACCATAGCCGTCATGTTCACCGATATCGTGGGCTCCACCAAGATGACCCAGGACCACGGCGACGCCGCGGCGCAGGAGGTTGTCCGCACCCACAACCGCATCGTCCGCGCGGCGCTGACCACCTATAAGGGCCGCGAGGTCAAGCACACCGGCGACGGCATCATGGCGTCCTTCGCCAATACCGCCCAGTCGGTCGAGGCCGCCATTTATATCCAGCGCAAAACCTTCCAGGACAATGCCAGTAATCCGGTGGTCCCCCTTGGCATCAAGATCGGCATCAACGCCGGCGAGCCGATTGTCGAAGACGACGATCTTTTTGGCACCACGGTGCAATTGGCGGCGCGCATCGTCGACAAGGCCGCCAACTACCAAATATTCGTGTCCGAGACCGTGAAGGGCATCTGCCAAGGCAAGTCGATCCGGTTCCAAAGCCGGGGCACGCGCGAGATGAAGGGTTTCAAGGAGCCGATCTCCCTATTCGAAGCCGTGTGGCAAACCGGCACCGAGGCGCCCCAGCCCGCGGCAGAAGCCGCCGCACCCGCCGCAGCCGCCGCGGCCCCAGCGGCGGCGGCCGCTCCGGCGGCGACATAGGCTCCGGCGGCACCTCCAGCGGCGGCCAAAGCGACCGCATAATCTCAATCACCAGTTTGAAATATCGTTGGTTTCCGGCGGCGGCATTTTGGATTTGCCGGCTGTGGGCAAAGAAAAAGGGGCGCCTTTTCGGCAGCCCCATTTAATATTCCCTGTTAAACTTGCCTGTTGAATTCGCCTGTAGAATTCGACGGTCGATTTCGTCTCTATCTCTGCGCGGGTTAGACTGTAAACAAGACTGGACTAGGCGGTCAACAGTGAATCGCCCTTCCCTTAAAAAAAAAGCCGCCTCGACTGGAGACGGCTTAAGTTTAACAGGGAGGCGTCAAAAAGATGCGAACGGCCTAAGCCATTCGATCTCATCGATCACGGTCAGGCTAGCACCTGCCCGTTAAGGGATGCTTAATGACTTTTGCAGAAATGGCTCCCGGCCGGAAGCCTTGTTCGACAAGCCGGCGCGGCTATTTTCTGAATACAGACTCGGCGCCGTCGCGGGCCTTTTCTTTAAGCGATATCTCGGCGCCGACCCGTTCGATCTCTTGGCTAAGCTCGGCAATATACTCGCCCAGCGCCTCGATCGACATGATCTCAAGATTTTTGATATCGGGCTTTTTGACTGCGGGCTCAAGATCGTCGGTATCCATGTTGCGTCCCATCCTTGGAAGTAAACTTGCCGCTCCCGATGTAAACTTGCTCGAATGACCGCAGCATACTAATACCAAGCAGCACCGCCAATAGGGAATAAATCCCAGAAATCAAACCAAGGAGTAAGAGGATGTCCGCCGGCTTACCTGATACGATGAACTGCATTGAAGTCCCGGAACCGGGGCCCGACCCGGAGGCGCTGCAGCCGGCGGTCCGGCCGGTGCCCGTGCCGGGGCCTGGGGAAATTCTGATCGAGGTTGCGGCGGCCGGCGTTAACCGGCCCGATCTGATGCAGCGCCGGGGCAATTATCCACCGCCGCCCGGCGTCAGCGATATTCCCGGCCTTGAAATCGCCGGCCGGGTTGCGGCCCTCGGGTCCGATGCGACCGGCTGGCGGATTGGCGATGCGGTGACGGCGTTGGTGGCCGGCGGCGGCTATGCCGACTATTGCGTTGCCCCGGGGCGCCAAGCGCTCCCCGTTCCGGGCGGTCTTTCGATCGTCGAGGCGGCAGCGCTGCCGGAGACATTTTTCACCGTCTGGTCGAACGTTTTTGACCGTGGCCGCCTCGCGAAGAGCGAAACGTTGCTGGTTCACGGCGGCTCCAGCGGCATCGGAACGGCGGCCATCATGATCGCGTCCAATTTGGGTCACAGCGTCATCGCCACCGCCGGAAGCGAGGAAAAATGCCAGGCCTGCCGCGATTTGGGGGCGGCCCTGGCGATCAATTACAAGACCCAGGATTTCGCCGAAGAAGTGAACGCCTTCACCGACGGGCGCGGCGCCGATGTGATCCTCGACATGGTCGGCGGCGATTACCTGCCCAGGGAGCTGGCTTGCCTGGCCACGGACGGGCGCATTTCGATCATCGCCACCTTGGGCGGATCGAACGCCGAGATCAATTTCACGCGCCTGATGCTCAAGCGCCATACCATATCGGGTTCCACCTTGCGCACGCGGCCCATCGAATTCAAGGGCGCCATCGCCGACGCCTTGGCCGAGCGGGTCTGGCCGCTGATCGAACAAGGCCGCATTAAACCGGCAATATTCGCTTCGATGCCGTTGGCAAAAGCCGCCGATGCCCACCGCATTCTTGAGGACGGCCAGCATATCGGCAAGGTGGTGCTGAGAACCGGTTAGGGTGAGGCCGGTTTGACGCTGGGCTCCTCGGCTTGTATATTCGCCCATGAAATTCAAGGCATTGCAGCCTTAGACATTCCCTAGTGAAATCAGTCAACCGCTTGCGTGTTCCCGAACCAACGGGTTCGTGATCAAAAATTCCGTATCCAGAGCGCCAGGCACAAGCAATTGTAGGAAATAAGTAAATGGCAATGCCTCTCATGCCCAAGGCCACCGCCGTATGGCTGATCGATAATACGACGTTGTCGTTCGACCAGATTGCGGCATTTTGCGAGCTTCATGCCCTCGAAGTGCAGGCCATCGCCGATGGCGAAGTGGCGCCCGGCATGCATGGTCTCGACCCGATCGCCAATGGCCAGTTGACCAAAGACGAAATCGCCCGCTGCCAATCCGAGCCCAGCGCCCAATTGGAAATGGCCAAGCCCAACGTTCCGCTGCCCAAAGTGCGCCAAAAAGGCGCCCGCTACACCCCCATATCCAAGCGCCAGGACCGCCCCGATGCGATTGCCTGGCTGCTGCGCAACTATCCGGAACTGAGCGACGCGCAAATTTCGCGCCTGATCGGAACCACCAAACCGACCATCAACGCGGTGCGCGAAAAGACCCATCACAACACCACCAACATCAAGCCGCAGAGCCCGGTTTATCTGGGCCTTTGCGCGCCCGCTGATTTGGAAAAGATGGTCGCCATCGCGCGCGCCCGCGCCGGCATCACCCGGGCGCCGGCGCGGGAACAAGAAGCCGCGCCCGAGACGGCGCCGGCGGCTAGGAAACCGCCGGAACTGGTGAAACCCGAAACGGTCTTCCCGCAAACCACGCGCCCGCCGGAGCCCGAGCCGGAACCAGAGGTCAACGCCGAAAATCTATTCAAGGTACGCCCCGCCGAGGCCAGTCCATCCGAACAGGCGCAGCCCGAAGAAAGCCTGGCGGACGCCAGCCCAACCGAAACCGGCCCGCCCGAAGCCAAACAATCCGAGGAAGGGCAGCCTGAAGCCAGTCCGTCAGAGGAAAGGCAGCCCGAGGAAAGCAGCCAAGGCTGATTGCCTGGCGCCAAAGGCGGGTCTGGCAGCCCTATGGGGGCGGTAAAATTTAATAAAAGGAAATGAGTGTCCGGCTTTGCGGCGCCGGATGATTTCGGCTGTTCGGGGTGGAGCGGCGCTCGTTAGAGCGCGTTCATACTCGCAAGTTCGTCTTTGATTTTCAGCTTTTCACGTTTGAGATTTGTAACCAGCAGTTCATCTGGAAGTGGGCGGTCGCCTTCGCGTTCTATCTTGGAATCTAGTTCGCTATGCCGTGACCGCAAACTCGAGATCCTATCCTGCTCCGTCATTCACTAACCTCCATTTGCCGATTGACTAGCCACCCTCAAAACATAATGCGTGGCGAAATAATATTCCAGTGAAAACTCCTTATTGCCACCGATTTCCTGTCGTGAGATCGATGATCATGCGTTGCCCGCATTGATGCGGGCGGCAAATTCGGCAATTGTGCGAAGCCCATCGAAATCGGATTTCTCCAACTTGGCGCCCAGACTTTCGAGATAGAAGCGCATATTGAAATCGGCGGCGGCGAGCGCATCTTCGCCGCCAATTTGGCGCAATTTTTCCAGCACGCCGGACAGCATGATTTGCTCGCCATGCTCGGCGTTCAGCTCGGCCCTTTTAATTTCGGTGCGAATCGCCTCTGCCAGTTCCGGCGCCGCGCCCATGGCGTCGGTTTTCAATTTCGTCCTGAGGCCGCGCAAGGCCACCACGATTTCCCCGTTCCAGCGCCCCACCGCCTGCTTTGCCGTCGCCATATCGGCGCCGTCCAACCGGTGCCCGAGAACGCCGGCCCAGGCGCAGAAGAGCAACAGATTGATGTCCGCGGCGTGGCGGTTCTGCACCTCCAGGCAGATCGGTGCCATGCCGTCGCCGGCATAAAGGCGAAGCGAAAAGTCCCAGAAAGAATTATCCGGCCATTGCATGTCGAGGCTCCATTCAATCACCCACCCTTAATCACCCAAACAAATCCCAAGCCCGCGCGCCGTGGTCACCAGGGTATCGTCGAGGCCGACCAGGCGCACGCGGCCGACGACGTCTGCCAAGGGTACATCGACAACCTGGCGGTGCTGCCAGGCCACCATCTTGCCGCTGGCGCCGTTGGCCAGAAGATCGACGGCGCGCACCCCAAAGGCCGAGGCGGTGATGCGGTCGAAGGCATCGGGCACGCCGCCGCGCTGCACATGACCGAGCACCGTCACCCGGGTTTCGGCGCCGGTTGTCTCGGCGATACGCTGGCCCAGTCTATGGCCGACGCCGCCGTGGCTGGCTTCACCGGGCGCGCCGCCGCCGGTTTCGCGGGCGGCCTCGGCAACAACCACCAGCGCGTGGTTGCGCCCGCGCTCCCGCAAATTCAAGATTTGCCCGGCAACGCGGTCCATGGCATAGGGAATTTCCGGGATCAGAATGACATCGGCGCCGCCGCCGATGCCGGCATAGAGGGCGATATGGCCGGCATCCCTGCCCATAACCTACGGCACCATGACCCGGTCGTGGCTTGCCGCCGTCGGCTGCAACCGGTCGAGGGCTTCGACGGCGGCGC
This sequence comes from Rhodospirillales bacterium, assembly GCA_046582475.1. Lineage (GTDB taxonomy): Bacteria > Pseudomonadota > Alphaproteobacteria > Rhodospirillales > UBA2165. The sequence continues at coordinate 4,861 of JAYGEH010000259.1, read as the reverse complement.
CGACGGCGGTGGAAAATCCGACCGATTGTTCGGTCATGGGCACATCGTTGTCGATGGTCTTGGGGATGCCGATAAAGGGAAATTCGCCCATTTGCGCCAGCCGGTCCAATATTTTTAGGGACCCGTCGCCGCCGATGCCGATCAGACCGCTGAGGCCTAGCTCCCGGTAGCCATCGGTAAATTGCTGCGACCGGTCTTCGCTGCCGCCGCCGGCAACCGGAAAATCGAACGGATCGCCCTTGGTGTGGGTGCCGAGGATGGTGCCGCCGAGGCGCAAGACATTTCCGGTGAACAGCTTCAAGGTCAATTCCTCGGTTCGCAGCGGCCGCTCCAGAAGGCCGAGGGTGCCGTCCAGGACACCGATAACGCGCCAGCCATAGCCTTGGACGGCACGGTGAACAACAGCCCGGATGACGGCGTTGAGACCGGAGCAATCGCCGCCGCTGGTCAGGACGCCGATGCGGCGCGCGCTTTCCTCCGCCAACAGATTTTCTCCAAATAAATTTCGCAACCGGTGCGCATTATACCGGAAATTCTGCTATAGTTACGTGGAAACCAACAGCCGATGGCTTTGATGGACGAAAAATCCGAACAGCAAGCGCGCTTGGCCGAATTGAAGGCCCAACACCGGTCCCTGGACGACGCGATCACGGAAATGAAGGCCGCGCCGGGACATAACCAACTCGAAATCCAACGCCTGAAAAAAGAAAAACTGGCTCTGCGTGATGGGATATCGCGCCTCGAATCCATATTGTTTCCCGATATTATCGCCTGAAGCTCGCCAGGAATCTGGGCCTTGCCGCGCGCCGGGAGCAACCTATAATGCGCGCCTTCCAGAGGTCCGCAATCGAGGAGCAATGTCCGTTGCCAGAAGCGAAAACCGTTGTCGGCATCATCATGGGCAGCCAATCCGATTGGTCGACCATGCGCCATGCCAGCGATACGCTGGACCGATTGGGCATCGCCTGCGAAGTGAAGATCCTTTCCGCCCACCGGACGCCGGACCGGCTTGGTGCCTACGTCTCGGCGGCCAAGGCAAACGGGCTGCAAGTCATCATCGCCGGCGCCGGCATGGCGGCGGCGTTGCCCGGCGCGGTGGCCGCCCTGACGCCGCTTCCGGTGCTCGGCGTGCCCATGGAGGGCAAGGTCATGGGCGGGCTGGATGCGATCCTTTCGATGGTCCAGATGCCAGCCGGCATCCCGGTGGGCACCCTGGCGGTGGGCCGCTCGGGCGCCGTCAACGCGGCGCTCCTGGCCGCCGCCATCCTGGCTTTGGGCGATGACCCCATCGCCGATGCGCTGGACAAATTCCGGGCCGATCAAACGGCGGCGGTGGTGGAAACACCGAAAGACGACTAGAGCCTTTGCCGGACCCTTTTGAGAATTCCGGGCAGGGTCGGAATATGCCCCGCTAACTTGATAATGCGACCCTGCAAGGCTGGGATTTTCAAAATTTCGGCGATCCTCCGTTCCAGAAATGCCCAGGTCTCTTCCGAGCCTTCGGATTCATCGGACAGCCAATAAAGCAGCGTCGCCCCGTAGACCGGCGCCAGAAGGCCGCGCTTGGTATAATAGTTGAAATCGGTGGAGGCATCGCCGGTGGCGCGCCAGATAGCGTCGACGGTTGCCGCCAAGGCGCGGACGGCGCCGAAGCCACGGCCCGGCAGCGCGCTGTAGGCGGCCAGGCGGCGCACCGCTTCCTTGTGCGCCGCCAGCAGTTCCAGGCGGGCACGAACCGCCGCGCAAATGCGGGCCCGAACCGCCATGCCGGCCAGGTCCAGACCGGCCAGTTCGGCCGTCATGCGGCGGTCGAACTCGGCGCTGAAATAGGCGGCAAGACCGGCGGCACCGCCTGGAAAGGCGCGCGCCACACTTTCCGCCGGCAGGCCCAGGTCGCGGGCCGCGGCACCTAACGATTTATCGCTCCAGCCATCGAACGGTATATGCGGAAGCGCCGCATCCAGAAGCGCGCGGCGCGCGGCGTCCAAATCGCTCATGCCTCCTGTTCCTGCCTCTCCTCCTCCGGTTCGTCCTCCGGTTCGGGATTCGGCCTGGCCAATAAATCCTTATTGCGGTTAACCTCGTCGGCAAAGCCGAACAGGGACAAATCATCCATGCGCATGGGATAGAGAATGCCGTCCAGATGATCGCATTCATGCTGCACGGCGCGGGCGTGAAAGCCGTCCGCTTGGCGCTCCATGCTCTCGCCGTCCAGCGTCTGCCAGCGATAGCGGATGGCCGCATGGCGCGGCACCGCGCCCATCATGCCCGGCACCGACAGGCAGGCCTCCCAATCCAGGGTCGTTTCCTCGCCGAGCAGTTGGATTTTCGGATTGATCATGATGGTCAAATCGATGCCCCGGTCTTCATCGCCCTCCTCATCGCCTTCATCCTCCTCCGCCTCGGGGCCGTCGCGGCCGGCAGGAATAAAGAAAATCACGATGCGTTTCGGGACATGCACCTGCGGCGCGGCCAGGCCGATGCCGCCGGCATCGTCCAGGGTTTCGATCATATCGCGCACAATCGCACTCACCTCGGGCGCCGCCGGATCGTCGATCTCATCGGCGATGCGGTGCAAAACCGGGTGCCCCATGCGGGCGATCTTTAAAATTGCCATGGCTTGACTATGTCCCAAATGCGGGTTTCGTCAAACATTAGAATGGACCGCGGGACCAGAATCCGTTACCAATGCCCTTCACAGGCGCGTTCTTGTGTGCTAGAACGCGCGGCCTTGACCGAAACCAGATTTATATGGAGCAGGTACCGACCGTGCATGTAACCGTTCGCGACAACAATGTCGACCAGGCGCTGAAGGCGCTGAAAAAGAAGATGCAACGCGAAGGCGTTTTCCGCGAGATGAAATTGCGGCGCGCCTATGAAAAGCCATCGGAAAAGCGGGCCCGCGAAAAAGCCGAGGCGGTGCGCCGGGCACGCAAATTGGAACGCAAGCGCATGGAGCGCGAAGGCTTCTAATTTCGACTTTTCTTATTCATAAACGCTGCATGTTTGAGCTGGCCGGAGCCGTGAACCGTCCGCTAATCGTTATGCGCTTTCTTCGGCGCGCAGCGTGGCATTTCCTTTATAAGTTTCGGGCCGGAGTTTAAGGTTAGCGAATAATTTGCTAGCGCCAAAATTCGGCGCGCCAGCGATAGGCAATGGCCAAACTCAGCACCGTCCCGGTGGCGATAAAGATCGACGCGGTCGCCTTGAAGCCGATCCATTCGATCAGCACCCCCGATGCCAGCAATCCGATGGGCAGCCCGTAGACGGCCAGCATACGCACCCCCATGACCCAGCCCCGGTAGCGGGCGTCGGTCGCGTCCAGGAGCAGCACCGACATGGAGATCATACCCAGGCTATGTGAGACGCCCATGACCATCAGGACCATGAAGCCGGCGAATTTGTTATCGAACTGAATGAACACCGCCAGGCAGATATACCAGCCCCATATGCCGAACAGCGACATTCGCCCGGAATGCCCTCTGGCGCCGGCCACCGCCATGATGATCGATCCGGTAAGCGCGCCGGTGGCGAAGCCGGCGAGCAATTGGCCAAGAACATTTTCATCGGCGCCGTAAATTTCGCGGGCGATATACGGCATCAGCCCATGGGAAATGGGAAACGCCGTCACATTGATCAGGAAGGCCATCAGCATAATGGCGAGCAGCACCGGCGTGGTGCGGATCAGCCGCAGCCCATCCTTGAACTCACTCCATTGCGACGTGGCAACGCTGCGAGCGCCGGCGTCCGCCGGCAGCCCGCCCGATACGCCGAGAGTGAAGGCGAAGCTTAAGGCGTAAAACGCCGTCACCACGATATAGGCATAACCGATGCCGAGAACGGAAAACAGCCCGGCACCGGTGAGCGCGCCGACGATGCGCGCCGAATCCATGGTCGTCCTGGAAAGGCCCAGCGCATTGGCCAGCCGCCCGCGGGGCATGGTGTCGCCGATCAGCGAATTGCGCATGACAATGTCCGACGGCTTGATCAGGCCGCCCAGAAAAGCGATGGCGAGCACCACCGTCGGGCTCAGGCTGTCGGCTAAGCCAAGCACCATGATCAGTGCCGCCAAAAAGGCCAGAAAGGCGCGCATGGAACACAGGATGACGCGCCGGCCCACCCGGTCGCCGGCAGCCCCGAACATGGGCGACAGCAGGGTGCCGAGAAATTGCAGCGCGCCAAACAGTGCCAGCAGCAATACCGAGCCGGTTTCCACCAGGATGAACCAGCCGAGAATCAGGGTCTCCATCTCGAACGCCCAGGAGGTCAGGAGATCGGACGGCCACTGAAAGCGAAAGCTGCGCACCTGGAAGGCAGCCAAGGGGCCGAAGGCGGAGAGGTTTTTCACAATGACTCCCAGCGGATGGCGCGCCAGCATGCCTCCTGGGGCGGCATCACTCAAGCATCGTTAGCTCTTGCTCCATCCCATGTTTGGTCTTTAGGCTGCCAGCCAAACTCATCCTGGGAGCTAGAGCTTATGTACCAGACCGAAATCGCCGAAATCGACGGCAGCCCGATAGACGTTTTGCTGTTCCGGCCCGAAGGCGAAGGCCGGTTTCCCGGGCTGCTGGTCGCCCAGCATATACCGATCGCCCACGAGGGACTGCAAAAAGACCCGTTCACCATCGATATCGGCGAGCGCCTGGCCAAGGCCGGTTGCGCCGTCGCCATTCCCTATATCTTCCATTGGTGGCCGCCGGAACAGGATATCGCGGTCAAGCGCGAAGGCTTCCGCGACGATAATCTTTTAAAAGACCTGGACGCAGGGCTGGCGCTGCTGACCGGCGTGGACGGCGTCGATACGGACCGCATCGGCATACTGGGCCATTGCTGGGGCGGGCGCGTCGCCTGGCTCGGCGCT
>JAYGEH010000414.1:0-2424 GCA_046582475.1 Rhodospirillales bacterium | reverse complement strand
ACGCCCTTCCGACACTGTGCGTCGACCGGGCGCGCGCCCACGCCGAGCGGATAGTGGAAGCCGGTCCAGCAGCCGGGGATGGCCCGTCATGGCTCGGCGGCCTGCCCATCGCGGTCAAGGATTTGAACGACGTGGCCAGCGTGAGGACCACTTATGGCTCGCCGCTCTTCGCCGATCACGTTCCCGATCGATCCGATATCATGGTCGAAACCCTGGAAGCCAACGGCGCCATCGTCATCGCAAAGGCCAACGTGCCCGAGTTCGGTCACGGCGCCAACACCTTCAACGAGGTCTTCGGCAAGACCCGCAACCCCTGGAACACGGCCATGACTTGCGGCGGGTCGTCCGGCGGATCGGCGGTCGCCGTCGCCACCGGACAAACCTGGCTTGCCACCGGCTCGGATTTAGGGTGCAGCCTGCGGACGCCGGCCGCTTTCTGTTCCGTCGTCGGTCTGCGCCCGTCGCCGGGCCGCGTGGCACGGGGACCGACGCGCATTCCCTATGACAACCTTTGGGTCCAGGGGCCGTTGGCACGGACCGTCGCCGATACGGCCCTGATGCTCGATGCCATGGTCGGCGCCCACCCCGCCGACCCCATATCCCTTGCCGCACCGACGGAACCCTTCCTGCACACCGTGGACAACCCAACGGCGCCCAAACGGGTGGCCTATTCCGCCGACCTCAACGGCCTGACACCGGTCGACGCCGAGGTGGCGGACGTTTGCGCCGCCGCCGCTCGGCGCTTCTCCGAGCTCGGTGCGGCGGTCGAGGAGGCGTGTCCCGACCTCGGGGACGCGAGAGACATCTTCCACGTCTTGCGGGCCAACCAGTTCGTCGGCGACCTGGCGCCGATCGTCGAGGAAAACCGAAGCCGAGTGAGGCCCGAGGTCGTTTGGAACCTTGAAGAGGGGTACAAGCTGACCGCCGGAAGCTTGGCCGCGGCGGAGCGCGCCCGCGGTCGGCTCTACGCCCGGGTCGTGGAATTTTTCGAGACCTACGATCTCTTGGTCACGCCGGCGACGGTGGTTGCCCCGTTTGATGTCGACATCCGCGCTATCGATGAGGTGGCGGGGCATAAATTCGAGAACTATTTCGACTGGTACACCATCGCCTACGCCATCACCACGACGTCCCTTCCCGCTCTCTCGTTGCCTTGCGGGTTCACGGGAAACGGGTTGCCGGTGGGCCTGCAGGTGGTCGGGCCGCCTCGCGGCGAGGCCGCCCTTTTGGGGGCGTCGGCGCTTTTCGAGGAGATGATGGGCATCGCCGGACAGCTTCCCATCGATCCGCGTCCCGGTGGCCCTTGACTCGACTATGCAGTTAAGACAGGTTTTGGCCCGCATGGATCGACGGCGGGCACGGAGTCCCGAAGTCCTTTCGGCGCCGTTCCGGTCTCGTTTCAGCTTCTTCGGATAGGAGGGACGTTCTTTCATGCGTAACGCCATTTATAGCGGAATCCTCGGGTTGTTGGTCGGTATCCTGGTCGGTGTTTACGGCATCGCCCCTGATACGGAGGAGGTCGTGGCGGGATCGAAAAAGGAAGGGACCTTTCGTGAGTCGGATATCAAGGAATTGGTCGCCTCGGCCGAGAGGAAACAGAAAATCGTCGTCGGCACCAGCAACCTGGACAGCCCGTACTTTGCCGCCGGCGCCGGCATCTGCCGCTTCCTTAAAAGGGGCATCGAAAAGCACGGCATCACGTGTTTGGTGGAGAACACGAGCGGGTCCGCTGACAACATCAATAACATCCTCCGGGCGGACGGGGCAGGCAGGCTGACCATGGGCGTGGCCCAGTCTCGGTGGCTGAACCACGCCTACGCCGACGACAAGGAATTCCAGGACCAGCCCCCGAACGACGAACTGCGGGCCATTTTCACGATGCATCCCGAGCCGCTCACCGTGGTCGCCCGCGCCGGTTCGGGCATCAAGACCATCATGGACCTGAAGGGCAAGCGGGTGAACATCGGCAATCCGGGTTCGGTCCAGCGCGACGCCTTGAATGTGCTGATGGCCGAGTTGGGCTGGGACACTTCCATCTTCGCGGCGGTTTCAGAGTTGGACCCCCATGCAAATGCAACCGGCGGGATCGCGGACAACAGGCAAAACGCCTCGGCGGAGCTTTGCGAGGACAAGGTCGACGCCGTCGTATTCGCCGAGAGCAATCCCAACCCCTACATCCGGGAAGCAAGCATTTTCTGTGACATTGTCCTCGTCGATGTCTCGGGACCGGCGGTGGATAAGCTGGTGGCCGAACATTACTATTACGTCGCCACCACCATCCCCGGCGGGACGTACCAGGGAACCCCGGACGACACCAAGACCTTCGGCGCCGTTGCGACGCTCATGAGCTCGCTGTTCGTCGAGCACGACGTGATTTACGAAGCAATCAAGGCCGTGTTCGAGAACTTCGACGAGTTCAAGGCG
>JAYGEH010000344.1:0-9228 GCA_046582475.1 Rhodospirillales bacterium | reverse complement strand
CTCGCCGACCGAGGCTTCGCCCTGGGTCAAGCGGGCCAATATGGCCCGCCGCGTCGGATCGGAAAGGGCGGAAAAGGTTTGATCAAGATTGTCTATCGCAGATCGGGGCCGGCTCGGTCTGTCAACGGATAATTTTAGAAGCTCATATTTAAACGGCCATTGTCACCGTTGTGAAGTTGGCCCAAAATGGGGCGTGAAATCTTCAGGAGCATAACCATGGCGGCAAAAACCATCGCAATCATGAGCCCCGGCGATATGGGGCACAAAGTCGGCGAATACGCCCGGTCCCTCGGCCACAGGATCGTAACCGCATTGGATGGCCGTTCGGAGGAGACGCGCATGCGCGCGACGCGCGCCGGCTTCGAGGATCTGGGCGATCTGGCCGCCGCCGCCGGGGCCGCCGATATTCTGTTATGCATCATGCCGCCGGAACGGGCCGCGGCTTTTGCCGATGCGGCCGTCGGCTCCATCGCGGGCATGGAAAATCCGCCGCTTTATGTGGACTGCAACGCCATTTCGCCGGTTACCACCTTGGCCATCAATGCCAAGTTCGAAGCCAACCGCCTGCCGTTCGCCAATGCCAGCATCATCGGCAACCCGCCGGGCGGGGCTGCGGCGACCAAGCTCTACGCCAGCGGCGCCTTGGCGGGTGCCCTCGATATTCTGAACGGCGACGGGATTTCGGTGCGCCAGATGGGGCCCGATATTGTCCGCGCCTCGGCCATAAAAATGTGCTACGCCGGGCTGACCAAGGGCGTCATGACCCTACAGACTTCGGTCCTTCTGGCCGGCGAGATGCTTGGTGTCTACGACGAACTGGCCGCCGAATTCGCGGACAGCCAAAAGGCCCATTGGGAGGCCTTGGGCCAGCGCGGCCCGTTCCTGTCGGCCAATGCCGGGCGCTGGGCCGGGGAAATGGATGAAATCGCCGAAACCCTGGGCTCGGTGGGACTGACCGACAATATGCACAAGGGCGCGGCGGAGGTCTTGCGTTTTCTGGATTCGACGCCCCTCGGTGCGGAAACCCCCGAAACCCTGAACCGGAACCGCTCCCTCGAAGAGACCATGAAAATTTACCGCGCCGCACTGGAGCGGCGCCAGGCAGCGGAATAACGCCGACAAAGGTCTCGCAACGCCAAGGATTATTTCCTATAAGGCACCCAGAATTGATTTAACGAAGGTACACAAGAATGGATTTGACCGGCGAGTACAGAATTCAGGCGTCCCGGGAGACGGTTTGGGCGGCGCTCAACGACCCCGAGATTCTGAAGCAGTGCATCGATGGCTGCGAAGAGCTGACCAAGGATTCCGATACGCAGTTTTCGGCCCGCGTTACTGCCAAAGTCGGCCCCGTCAGGGCCAAGTTCACCGGCAAGGTGACGCTGTCCAACATGGATGCGCCCAACGGATATACCATATCGGGCGAAGGGCAGGGCGGGGTCGCCGGCTTTGCCAAGGGCGGCGCCGATGTGCGGCTGACCGAAGACGGCGCCGAAACCATCTTGAACTACTCCGCAAAGGCCGAGGTGGGCGGCAAGCTGGCCAGCGTCGGCTCGCGGCTGGTGGAAGGTGTCGCCAAGAAAACCGCCGATGATTTTTTCAGTAAATTCAGCGCCCTGGTTGGCGAAGGCGATGACGAAGTTGCCGCACCGGCAACCGAAGCCGCCGCCGAAGCGCCCGAACCGCCGCAAGCGGCAGCCGCAAACGGCGGCTATACGCCTTGGGTATGGGGCGCCGGTATCGTTCTGGTGCTGGCGATTTTGTGGAGCGTATTCGCGAACTGAGCCTAGATCGGCCACCATCCGGTTGCTCGGCATGCACGAGAAATCTCCCCAATTCTGTAATTAATCACGCGAAGTTCATTGTTCGTTACCGATCGTAAAGCGATTTTGCTTGATTCTTGACCGATTATTCCATAATATACTTTTACAGTCCGGCAGGGTCGCCGAATTCGGGACCCAGGGGCCGGTTCACCAGTCCATGTGGATGGTGTGACGATACTGGCATATTGCTTCAATTGGAGGATGTGGCCGATGAAAACGAACACCCACATAAGTCCCGTATAGGCGCTGAAAAAATTGCCGGCTTGAAGCTGGTTGAATAGCGGTTTCGCATCTCGAATGGGGATGCCTTTCAAGAAACCGAGCAAGAAATAACGTTTTCCTGGGCCGCAGGACCATACCACCCACCCAGGAAGCCAATTGCCCGCGGGAGATATAGACCATGGCAGCTACGACCTATCCAGTATTGTCCGGTGAGAACGGCCTGTCGCGCTATCTCAACGAGATCAAGGCATTCCCGATCCTCAAGCACGAGGAAGAGTATATGCTCGCCAAGCGCTATCTGGATTACGGCGAATCCGAAGCCGCGCACAAACTGGTGACCAGCCATCTGCGCCTGGTCGCCAAGATCGCCATGCGCTTCCGGGGCTACGGCCTGCCGGTCGCGGATTTGATCTCGGAAGGCAATATTGGCCTCATGAAAGCGGTCAAGAAATTCGAGCCGGACCGGGGCTTCCGCCTCTCGACCTATGCCCAGTGGTGGATCAGGGCGTCGGTAACCGAATATATTCTGCGCTCCTGGTCGATGGTCAAATTGGGCACCATGGCGGCCCAGAAAAAACTGTTTTTCAGCCTGCGCAGGGCGAAACGGAATTTGGGCATAATCGATAGCAGCGATTTGAATCCGGAGCAGGCAGAACAATTGTCGGAAAAATTCGGCCTGTCGGCCACCGACATCGCCAACATGAACAACCGCATGACGGTGCGCGATCTGTCGCTCAACGCGCCGCTGAACACCGAAGAAGACAGCATCGAGTTTATCGATACGCTGGTCGATGACGGGCCGTCGCCCGAAGCTCTGGCCGTCGACGGACAGGAAGCCGACGTGCGCAACGCGCTGCTGCGCGGCGCCATGTCGGGCCTCGACAAGCGCGAACGGCACATATTTATCGAACGCCGCCTCAAAGACGACCCGCTCACCCTGGAAGCGCTCGGCAAGCAATATGGGGTCACCCGCGAAAGAATCCGCCAGCTTGAAAACCGGGCCTATGGCAAGGTAAAAAAAGCGGTCCGCAACGCGGTCGCCGCGCAAGCCTAAATCGATCCTATCGGGCGGCGGCGCCAGGCGCGCCGCATTTGTTTCGCCCGCCCCTTGACCTTCATTATTTGACAGCATAAATCTCTGGCAATCCCATTCGGGGAGTGCCAAAATTTTGGGATGGGCAATCGGTTCATGTTGGCAGAGCCGGTTTGTAACCGAGGAGATGAGTGATGGGATTTACCCCTTTGCATGACCGCGTCGCAATCAAGCGGCTCGATGAAGAAGAAAAAACCGCCGGCGGGATTATCATTCCCGATACCGCTCAGGAAAAGCCTTCCGAAGGCCGCGTCGTTGCCGCCGGCCCAGGCGACCGCGGCAAGGACGGTGAAATCCATAAGATGGATGTCAAAGTTGGTGACCGGGTTCTCTTTGGCCAGTATGCGGGTACCGAAACCACCATCGATGGTGACGATCTTGTGATCATGCCGGAACGCGACATTCTGGGTGTTATCGAATAAACGCTTGATATTCCGAGATTATTTTTTAGATTCACCCTACGAAACCTGGGACTTATTCAAAACAGGATTGTGAACATCGGATAATTGGCCGAATGCGTGGGTTAGCGTGCTCGCACCGCGGCCAGACATGCATGTGGTAATTTTCGGTTTCACGAGAAGTTGTCTATCAATTGGCGCGGATTTGAATAAATTGTCGGCGCAAATGCGATGAGGCGGTAATGGCAAACAACGGCGAGATGATTATAATCGAAGGTCTGACGAAGCGATTTGGCGCGCTCACCGCCGTCGATAATGTTTCGTTCAACGTTTCCAAGGGCGAGGTTCTCGGATTTTTGGGGCCCAATGGCGCCGGCAAATCGACCACCATGAAAATGCTGACCGGCTATTTGCCGATCACGTCCGGGCGCGCTTCGATCTGCGGCTTCGATGTGGAGGACCAGCAATTGGAAGCCCGGAAAAGGGTCGGCTACCTGCCCGAAGGCGCGCCCCTTTACGGCGACATGACGGCGGCCGCGTTTTTGGGTTTCATCTCCGAGGTGCGCGGCTACGCGGGCACCGAAAAAGCCGACCGGGTGGCGCATGCCAAGGACCGGCTTGAATTGGATTCGGTGTTCAACAAACCGATCGAGACCTTGTCCAAAGGCTATAAGCGGCGCGTCGGATTGGCGCAGGCTATTCTGCACGACCCGGAAGTTTTGATCCTCGACGAGCCCACCGATGGCCTCGATCCCAATCAAAAGCATCAGGTCCGCGAATTGATCTCGGAAATGGCCGCCGACAAGGCGATCGTCATCTCGACCCACATCCTGGAAGAGGTGTCGGCGGTCTGCTCGCGCGCCGTGATCATCGCCGAGGGCAAGATCGTGTTTGACGGCTCGCCCGATGAACTGGCCGGCCGTTCGCCGACCCACAACGCGGTCACGGTGCGCGTCGCTGGCGCCGCCGATCAGATGATAGCGCAATTTGAAGGCCTTGATGCGGTCGAGAAAATCGAAGTCACGGGTGACGGCGACCGGCTGATCATCATCCCCAAGGACGGCGCGCCGATTATTGAAAACGTCAGCGCCCTGGTTCGCGCCAAAGGGTTGGAGATCGAGGAAATCTATGTCGATCGGGGTCAATTGGATGACGTATTCCGCCATCTGACTTTGAACAATTAAGCCTGAGGATGGATTAAAGATGCGGTACAGCTGGGTCATCATCAAACGCGAGTTGGCGGCATATTTTGCGACGCCGCTGGCCTATGTGTTCATTGTCATTTTTCTGGCCATGTCGGGCGCCTTGACGTTTTTCATGGGCGCCTTTTTCGAACGTGGCCAGGCCGACATGTCGTCGTTCTTCACCTTTCATCCTTGGCTGTATCTGTTTCTCATCCCCGCCGTTTCCATGCGTTTGTGGGCCGAAGAGCGTAAGACCGGCACGGTCGAGTTGCTGCTCACCCTGCCGACCCCCACCTGGACCATTGTATTGGGCAAGTTCGTGGCGGCCTGGATATTTATCGGCATCGCGGTGGCCATGACGTTTCCCTTGTGGATCACCGTGAATTTTCTCGGTGAGCCGGACAACGGCGTCATCGTTGCCAGTTACATCGGCACGCTGATCATGGCCGGCGCCTATCTTGCCATTGGCTCCTGCCTGTCGGCGGTCACCAAAAACCAGGTCATTGCGTTCATCCTATCCTCGGTCGTCTGCTTCTTGTTTTTGATGAGCGGGCTCGAGCTTGTGCAATCCTTCTTCCAGGGCTGGGCGCCGGAATTCGTGCTCGACGCGCTCCGTTCGTTGAGCTTCTTGACCCACTTCAACACCATAATCCGCGGCGTCATCGACCTTCGCGACGTCGTTTACTTTGCCTCGATGATCGGCGTGTTTCTGTTTGCGAACACCGCCATCGTCGATTTAACCAGAGGTTCGTGAGGCCGTCCCATGCAGTTCCTTAAATCCTTGGATCGCAAGACACTGACCGTTTCCAGCCTTGTGATCGCGGCATTGTTTTTGTTCTTCCTGAACGTGCTTTCCAACGCCGAAATCCGTTCCGCCCAGGTCGATCTGACCGAGAGCAAGCTGTTCACCCTATCCCAAGGCACCAAGAACATCCTGAATACGATCAAGGAGCCTTTGACCTTCCGTTTCTATTTCTCGCGCAAGTTCGGCGAGATATCGCCGGCCCACGGCAATTACGCGAAGCGCGTGCGCGAACTTCTGGAAACCTTCAAATCGGCCGCCGGCGGCAAGATCAAACTGAAAATCATCAATCCCGAAGCGTTTTCGGTGGAGGAGGACGAGGCGGTGAAATTGGGCATCCAGGGCATCCCCCTGGATCAGAGCGGCGAAAGCGGTTATTTCGGCCTGGCCGCCACCAACAGCACCGACGATAGGCAATCGGTCGCCTTCTTCAATCCGCAGCGCGAACAGTTCCTGGAATATGATATCACCCGCATGGTCTTCGAACTGGCGCAGCCGGAAAAGAAGAAGATCGGGCTGATGACCTCGCTATTGCTGGAAGCCGATCCCATGACGCAATACCAGCCATGGCCGATCATGCGCCAGATCACCCAGTTTTTCGAAGTCAAAAGCCTCGATCCGGACGTCAAGGAAATCGACGACGACATCGTGGTCTTGCTTCTGGTCCATCCCAAGATCACTTCCAAGGCGACGATGTATGCCATCGATCAGTTCATGATGCGCGGCGGCCGCGCCGTGATTCTGGTCGATCCCCACAACGAGACCGCGCGCATGTCACCGCGTCTGCCGCCGGGCGCCGGCTCGTCGACGATGAAGGTAATGTTCGACGCCTGGGGCATCGAGTTCGATACCGAAAAATTCATCGGCGACCGGGCCTCGGCGGTGCGCGTCTCGGCCCAGGTGCAAGGCCGCGACGTAATTGCCGACTATCTGGCCTGGAATGTTTTTGACCGGCGCAATCTGAACAACGACGACGTGCTGACCGCCCAGTTGACGTCGATTTCGGTGGCCTCGGCCGGCGCCCTGTCGCTGAAGGAAGGCTCGCCGTTGAAAATGACGGCGCTGTTGAAAACCAGCCTGCTCAGCCAGGCCATCGACGCCGAACTGGTGCGCGAAGAACCGAACCCGGCGGAAATACTGAAGCAGTACAAACCGGACAACAAATCCTACGTCCTGGCGGCGCGTTTCTCGGGGAAAGTCAAGAGCGCCTTTCCGGACGGCCCACCGCCGCCGGAAAATAAAAAAGATGATAACGCAGCGTCCGAGGACGAAAAACCGAAACCGTTGAAGCCGCATGTGGCCGAATCCAAAGAAGCCATCAATATGGTGGTGATCGGCGATTCCGATTTGATCTCGGCCCGCTTCTGGATCCGCGAGCAGGAATTCTTCGGCCAGACCTTGGCGGTACCGCTCTCAAACAATGCCGATCTTCTGATCAACGCACTCGATAATCTTAGCGGCAGCCAGGATCTTATCCAGCTTCGCAGCCGCGGTTTCTCGGTGCGGCCGTTCTATAAAATTGTCGATCTCCGCAACGCCGCCGAGGAAAAATTCCGCGACACCGAGCGCCAGCTTTCAGAAAAGTTGCAGGCTCTGCAGAAAAAAATGAAGGAATTGAATGTCGAGAATAAGGGCGGCAAGGTGATCCTGACCCAGGCCCAGCGCGATGACTTCCGAAAATCCCGGGTCGAAATGCTCGGCGTGCGCAAGCAATTGCGCGACGTGCAGCTGGCGCTGCGCAAGGATATCGAAAGTCTCGATACGCTGCTGAAGATCGTGAACATCTGGGCGGTTCCGCTGCTTGTCGCGGTTTTGGCCGTCATCATGGCGCTCTATCGCCGGCGCCGTTATAACCAGCAAGTAACCCAGGGCTGAGCCACGCACTGAAACACGGAGAAAGGCTCCCATGACACCCAAGACCTTCATCGGCTTTGCCGCCGTGACCGCCGCGATCATCGTGGCGGCGGGCTTTTCCATCGCCGAACGTTATACCACCGACGTCTTCGTTCTCACCGATCAGCCCATGTTCGAGGAATTGACGGCCAAGGTGAACGACATCACCGAAATTTCCGTTCAGGACAACGAAAAGACGGTGGTCATCCGGCGCAAAGGCGACGACTGGGTGCTGCCCGAACGGTCGGATTTTCCGGCCTCGAACGAAACCGTGCGCAAATTCCTGGTCAAGCTGGCCGAGTTGCGCGTGCGCGAACGCAAAACCGCCGATCCGAAACTGCACGCCCGCCTGCAGGTCGAAGATTTGAAGGGCAAGAAGGATTTGTCCAAGCGTCTGGTGGTCAAGGACAAAGACGGCAAACTACTGGTCGATACCCTGATCGGGCGCCAGAACTTCGATATTGCGGGGACCGTCGATGCCGGGCGCTATGTGCGCAAAATGGGCGATCCGCAATCCTGGCTGACCGCCGGCACGTTCGATATGCCCGACGCCATCAACAAATGGGTGAAGCCCGAATTCATGAACGTCAATGCCAAGCGCATTGAAACGGTCACCGTCCGCCAACCGGACGGCACCGAGCTGACGGTCGAGCGCATCGATACCAAGGGCACCAAGTTCCGGGCGCGCGACATGCCGGCCGGGCGCAAGTTGGAATACCAGATCGATGTCGACAACATGAGCGACGGCGTCGACCGCATCGAGCTTGAAGATGTGCGCAAACCCGGCAAGATCAAATTTCCGGACGGCAAGACCATCAAGACGACACTGCGCACCTATGACGGGCTGATCGTCGAGGTCGAGCTGTTCGCCACGGAAGGCGACGAAGAGTTTTGGGCCCGCTTCAAGGCGCGCGTTGCCGAAAGCGCCAAGGACAGACAAAAGATCGAGGCGGAAGCCGCCAAGATCAACGCAACCGTGACCCAGTGGGACTACCAAATACCGGCCTTCAAATACCGCTATTTGACACGCAAGATGGAAGACGTGCTGGACCAGCCCAAAAAAGCCGACAAGTAGGTCCGCCCAGTCCCGTCACAGCCATACCACTTCGATCGGGACCACCGAATCGGTCATCCAACTGCCGGCAAAACGATTGCCGCGCTGGCGCGACAAGCCGAAACGAAAGCCAAAGCTTTTGCCATTGGCCGATACCAGCACGGCATCGATGGGGCCCTATCACCGTTGATTTCATAGTTCTCAAACACCACGCTCTGGTGGCCGATCATGGGACCGTAGGTTTGGCCCTTGACCATGGATATGAAACGGCTCAAGGGGCCGGTGGCCCGTTTGTTGGCGGGCGAGGCGAAATTGAAGGTCACCTGGATGCCCCGGTCGGTGCGCGGCGCATCGTTATGGCGGAGCGCGGTCATGATAATGGTCACCACCGCCTTCGGCGACAACGACGGATGCGGCTCGGTGCGCGCCAGATCGCCCGCCATCAGAGGCGCGTTGAGGCCGATTACAAACAGGGCGGCAAGGACGGTTCTGGTCACGATGGCGCTAATCCGGCAATCCGGCTTTGCGCACGTTACTCAGGAAACGATCGCGGACTTCGTCAATCCGGAAAAAAATACTCGCGCGGCATCTTTAAGCGTGAATCGGCGAGCAATTTCCTCAAACGTCTCGATCGCGCATTTGGCGTCGCCCGGCGGATCCATTTCGATGGTGGCCCAGACCAAAATTACGAGAGCATGGAAAAACGTCGTGGGCGGCTCGAACGCGTTTTGCACATCCGGCGCGTGGATGCCCACATTG
>JAYGEH010000249.1:0-6323 GCA_046582475.1 Rhodospirillales bacterium | reverse complement strand
CGATCAGCTCATAGACCAAGCTGCCCATGGCGTAGATGCCGGCATCGCCCGAGGAGATGATCGCCACCTGCCGGCCGCTGGCCGCCAGATCGAGGGCGTCGGCCACCCGTTGCCGCTCTTCACCCAAGAGGTAATCGTGGCGCTGCTTGCCGGCCGCCAGTCCGCCCAGCAAATCGATGTAAAGGCCGTAGCCGACCAGATCGGTGCAGGCGGCGATCGCCGAGGTGGCGTCCGGCGCCCGCCAGCCGGCGCGGCCCGGCCCGATGCCGACGATCACCAGCCGGCCACAGCCGCGGCCCACATTTTCAGGCTCGATGATGGCCGGCGCGCGGCCGATGGCCGAGGTGGCGCGCGCCGATTTCCGTTTCGCCGCCGCAAGCGCGCCGGCCTCGCCGACGCCGGCGAGGGCGGCGGCCTCGGCTACGGAATGGCAGCCGACGGTCTTGAACACATAGTCGGAGGGCTCCGCTACGCGCGGTGTCTGGCGCTCCAGTTCTTCGGCGCTGTAGAGGCGCAACGGCACATTCAGGGCCGCTGCCGCTATATGGATGCCGGCTTCGTCCTCTTTCAGATCGATGCTGGCGAGGCAGGCCAACGCCCCTTCCGACAGCCCTTCCGATGCCAGGCAGGCGCGGATCAGCGCCAATATCTCGGGCCCATCGGCGCCGCGCTCGCAGCCCACCCCGGCGACCAGGGTGCGGGGATGGAGGGCGAAGCGATGCGCGGATGCGGGCACCGCGCGCTCGGTCAGGCAGAGCACCGGTTCGGCGTCCGCTGCCGTCTCGAACCCGTCCAGGGCCAGCCAGTCCTTGTCGATGTGGTTGCCGGTAGCATCCTCCAGATTGATCGCCTCGCCCGCCAGCAGCGCCGCCATGACCCCCTTGGCGGCTTGCCCGTTGGACAGGCCCCAGCCGGCCGGCGGCTCGTCCAGTGCGTAGCCGAAGCGGGCGTCGCCGGCGGTGGTGATCGCCGGAGATATTCCCAGTTCATCGGCCAGCAACCCGGCCAGTCTGTTGGCGCCGTGGTGCCCGCCCAATAATGGCACCACGCTAGCGCCGCCCTCGCCGACACAAATGACGGCAGCCTCCTGGCGCTTGTCCTGGACCAGATCGCCGAGGGCGCGCATGACGATGCCGGTGGACATGATGGCGACGATCGGCCGCCCGGCGGCGAACAGTTCGCGCAAATGGTTCCGCACCCGGCTGAACGGAACATCGGGCGCCGTGATGCGTTTGTCGTAGCCATGCAGCTCGGCGCCGCCAATTTCCTCAGGCAAGGCTTGCATCAAACGCCGCGCCAGCCGGGCGCCCGGATCATTGAGGGCAACGAAAACTGGGTGCATGAGATCAGATATCCGCGCTTTTTCGGACGATAATCAAGGAAAAATACGGCGCCCTTTGATCGGTCATTTCCGATAGCCGGAAGCTGCGCTGGGTGTCCATGGTGGCGCGCTCGATATAACGGGCGCGCTCGAGCAGGCCGGCGGCGGCCAGCACCCGGCGGACTTTATCCAAATGCCGCCCCACCTTGATGATA
Source organism: Rhodospirillales bacterium (assembly GCA_046582475.1). Lineage (GTDB taxonomy): Bacteria > Pseudomonadota > Alphaproteobacteria > Rhodospirillales > UBA2165. The sequence continues at coordinate 4,787 of JAYGEH010000249.1, read as the reverse complement.
ACGGCGGCATCGGCGCCGGTCAGGCGGTGGCGCAGGTCATCTTCCTCGAGGGTCGCCGGGATCACCGAAACCACGTCGTTGCGTTCGGCCAGCGGCAAACCCAGCTCGGCCGCCGCCGCCGACAGGGACGAGACGCCGGGCACCACGCCGACGCGCCAGTTCTCCGAAAGGCGCGTATAGAGGTACATGAACGAGCCATAGAAAAACGGATCGCCCTCGCACAGGATGACGACGGTCTTGCCCGCCGCCGCGTGTCCGGCGATCTCGGCGGCGGCGCGGTCATAGACCTCTTGCGCCGGATGGCGGGCGGCTACCATGGGCGTCGCTATGACCAGTTCCTCCGGCGCGGGCGGAAAATGGGGCGCGGCGATGGCGCGCACCAGACTGTCGTCGCCTTCCGGCGCCGGATAGGCGATCACATCGGCGCCTTGGAGAAGGCGCTGGGCCTTCAAGGTTATCAGTTCCGGATCGCCCGGCCCGACCCCCAGCCCCCAGATTTTTATCGCCTCCTGGTCACCCTTCATGCTTGACCGCCCGCAGTTGGGTGACCGGCTTCATCGGCTTCCAGCCGGTGAAATGGCCCAGCTTTTCGCTCCTGGATATTTCGAAGCGGACCAGCTCGCCGCCGGTTTTGGCCGCCCAATCGATCAAAACCTGCTCGCCTTCGAAGGTGACGCTGTTGGCCACCAGGCGCCCTTCCGGCTTCAATTGGTTCCAGCAAAGCTCGAGCAATCCCGCCGCCGACAAGCCGCCGCCGACAAACACCGCATCCGGGGCGGCGAGCCCTTCGAGGGCGTCCGGCGCCTCGCCTTCGATCAATTCCAGATCGGGAACCCCGAGCGCCAGGGCGTTGTCGCGGATGGTTGCGCCGCGCGTCTGGTTGCGCTCGATTGCGATGGCGGCGGCCCTCGGGCTGGCGCGCATCCATTCGATGGCGATGGAACCGCAGCCGGCGCCCACATCCCACAAAAGCTGGCCCGGCATGGGCACCAGAGAGGCGATGGTCGCGGCGCGAATTTCCCGCTTGGTCAACTGGCCGTCATGGCTGAAGGCTTCGTCGTGCAAACCCGGCGCCGGCGAGCGGGCGATATAATCGGGTCCGGCCACGCAATGGATGGCGATGGTATTGAGATCGGCGACTTGCCTGTCACCCCAGCCGGCAGCGGTTCCGGTGATCATCTCTTCGTCGGGTCCGGACATGTGGGTCAAGACGGCAATCTCTGACTCTCCGAGGCCGGTTTCGGCGAGAATCCTGGCAATGGCGCCCGGCGTATCGCCGTCATTGGAGAGGATGATCAGGCGCGCGTCGGGGGCCAGGAAATAGCGCACCCGGTCGACGGCGCGGCCATGAACGGTCAGGCATTCGGCTTCAGCGAGCGCCCACCCCAACCGGCTGGCGGCCAAGGAAAAGGCCGACGGCGCCGGGATAATGCGCAATTCGGCGGGATCGATATTGCGGCAAAGGCTGGCGCCGATGCCGTACCACATGGGATCGCCGGTGGCCAAAACCGCCACCAGGCGGCCGCGCATTCCGCAGATCTCGTCGATGGTGGCGGCCAGGGGCTTGCCCCATTCGATGCGCGGCCGGCCGTCGTCGGCGACCATTTCCAGATGGCGGGCGCCGCCGACCAGCACCTCGGCCCGCTCCAGCGCCGAGCGCGCCGATGCGTTGAGGCCGTCGATGCCGTCCTCGCCGATGCCGATCACGGTGAGCCAGGGGATCATGATCCGGCGCCGCCTTCGCTATCAGCCAGGATCACCGCGTTAACGGAAGCCGCCGCCATGGCGCTGCCGCCGCGCCGGCCCTTCAGCGTAATAAACGGAATATCCAGCCCGGCGTCGATCAAGGCTTGCTTCGATTCGGCGGCGCCGACGAAGCCGACCGGAAAGGCGAAGATCGCCGACGGCCTGGCTTGGGAATCACCGGATAAAATTTCGATCAGGCGAAACAACGCCGTCGGCGCGTTGCCGATGGCGACCACGCCGCCGGCCAGGCGCCGGCCCCAAAGATCGATGGCGGCGGCGGAGCGGGTGGTCGCGGCAGCTTTGGCCAGGCCGGGCGTTTGCGGATCGCCCAGGGTGCAGACAATTTCTGTAGAGCTTGGCAGCCGCGCCGCCATGATGCCGCTTGCGACCATGCTGGCATCGACGAATATGGGCGCACCGGTACCAATTGCGGCGGCGGCGGCGGCGGCGGCATCGCCGGACCAGGCCAGGTCATCGACCAGGTCGGGCATGCCGCAAGAGTGTACCAGACGGATGGCGAGCCCGTGCAAAGCCTCCGGCAGGCGCGAAAGATCGGTCTCGCGCCGGATCGCGGCGAAGGATTCTCTGTAAATTTCGTCCGGGTTTTTCAAATATCCCAAGTGGCGCGTTCCCAGCTTCCCTTTGGCCTATTCCACCGCCTCCGGATTGCGCTTGCCGGGCCCGTGCGGGTGATCGGCATGGGGATGCGGCGGGTGGTGGTGGTCATCATGGCTGTGGCCGTGATCATGGTCCGGGCTGCTTTGGCCGCTGGCGTCGGTGCCGATGCCTTCCACATGATGGTGGTGGCTCATTTGCGGCAGGCCCTGAAGGGCTTCGAAGCCGACCACCTGTTCCCGGTATATGCAAAGCTGGCAGTTCATGGCGTTGTCGCCGGTCCCGATGCCGTGGATGCGGGCTTCGAAGGTATCGATCACCTTGGGATGATCGTTCAGATAGCCGGCCTTCAAAAACTCGATGTCCGGAAATTGTTCGGCGATCTGATCGGTGATGGCGTAGATGCGTTTGACCAACACGCCGGTGAACAGGAAATAGGGAAACACGACAATGCGCCGGTAGCCCAGCCGGACGGTGTGTTCCAGCCCCGGCGCCACCAGCGGGAAGGTGACCCCCGAATAGCACACCTCGCCCCAGCCGAAACCGATGCCTTCCCAAAGCATGCGGCAGATTTTCGAGATCGAGCCATTGGCGTCCGGGTCCGACGTGCCGCGCCCGACCACCATCAACATGGTCTCTTCCAAAGGCACCTCGGTGTCGGCGTCCTCGATGGCGGCCCGGATGCGGGCCTCGGCGGCGTACATCATCTTGGCGTCGACATCGAGGGGGCGGGCAAATTCGATCAGGAAATCCGGGTTCGGATGGTCCGCCTGATACTGGTTGAGGACCGAGGCGATATCGTTCTTCACATGACCGGCGGAGAGCAGCATGCCGGCCACCGCCAGAACATGATCGACGCCCTGGGCGGCCAGCTTGTCGAGGCCGGTGCGGATGATCGGCGTCGCGAATTCCAGAAATCCATACTCCACCGGATAGTCCGGGAAGCGTTCGGCTAAGCGCGCCTGCAGGTTCGCGAACTCGGCCACCGCCTTATCGTCGCGGCTGCCATGGCCGCAGATCATTACGCCAGTTTTGCGCATAAGTTTTCCTCGCCCTGATATGGGGCTTTTAATTGCCATTTGCGAGCCATGATAAATCAATGCAGCCCTTGGCTAAAGCCCATTCACTGCCAGTGGCCGCAGGCGCCGATTGACCGGATTTCGGCCCCCTGATACCACTCAGGCCATGCCAGACGGAGAGTTCCTTGCAATTATCGTGACCGCGCTGCTGATCGATGCGGTTGCCGGCGATCCGGCCAGCCTCTACCGGGTGGTGCCGCACCCGGTGGTGATCTTCGGCCGCGCCATCGGGTTTCTGGACCGGCATTGCAACCGCAGTAGCTTCGGCGCGGGCCTGAAACGATTGGCGGGCGCCGCCGCCATTGGCATCCTCTTAGCGCTCTCCCTATGGCTTGGATATTGGCTGCGCGGCGTTCTGTCGGCGTTTCCATATGGCGGCGCGGCGGAAGCCCTGATCATCTCCACCCTCATTGCCCAGAACAGCCTTTACCGGCATGTGCGCCGGGTGGCGTTGGCGCTGGAGAATAGCGGCTTAGGCGCGGGCCGGGGCGCGGTGGCCATGGTTGTCGGCCGGGATACGGGCGCCCTGGACGAGGCCGGCGTTTCCCGGGCGGCGATCGAATCCCTCGCCGAAAACTACTCCGACGGTGTGGTGGCGCCGGTGCTCTGGGCGGTGCTTTTGGGATTGCCGGGAATCATCGCCTTCAAGATGCTCAACACAGCCGACAGCATGATCGGCCACCGGACGCCCCGGCACACCGATTTCGGCATGGCGGCGGCGCGCCTCGACGATATCGCCAACTATTTCCCGGCGCGCTTCGCCGCATTGTTTTTATGGCTGGCCGCCCTCGGCCGGGGAGCGGGCACCATATTGCGGGATGCAAACCGCCACCGCTCGCCCAACGCCGGCTATCCGGAAGCCGCCATGGCGGTTGGTCTCGGCCTCAAGCTGTCGGGTCCCCGCATCTATGACGGCGCCGGTGGCGACGGGCCCAAGCAGGAGCCGTGGATCGGATCGGGGCGCGAGGCTGCCACGCCCGCCGATATCCGCGCCGGGCTCAGGCTTTATGTGAAAGCCTGTCTGGCGTTGTTTGCACTTGTTGCAATCGCCGCGCTGCTGGCCGCTTAACGCGCCATCGCAATCAGCGCATCCATATCCAGTTGGGCTTCCATGGCGGCGGCCAGCTCGTTCAGGGCCGCTTCAACGTCCCGTTCGTAGGCGAGGCCCGACGCAGCCCTTGCGCCGAGGCGGGCGAGGAAGGCGCTGCGAAATTCATCGGCGGCGAACAAACCGTGCAGGTAGCAGCCCATGACTCGGCCGTCGGCGGACATCGCGCCGCCGTTTTCCTCTCCCAGCTCCAGGAACGGGCGGGCGGCATCGGCGCCCTCCGAGCGGCCCATATCCAT
>JAYGEH010000216.1:0-5479 GCA_046582475.1 Rhodospirillales bacterium | reverse complement strand
CCCCGTTTGCCGCCATGCCGGCGGCCGTGTCCACGCGCGCCTATCTTGCGGGCGGCATCGATAAGCGCGTCAAGTTCGCCCGCCTCGACGGCCTCGATAACGTCGGTGTAAAATGGGATCAGGTCTTCCGGCGCGGCGATCTCGAAGGCCTTGCCGGTCGGAAATTCCATCGGCCGCGTGCCGAACCGGATTTGGGTATATAGCTTGCCCGCATCGTCACGGAACGACCAGTCGCGGACCGGTTTGCCGCGTCCGTCCCGTTGACCGGGATTTTTTGCATTCTCAATTTGCCGGTTGACGGCGGCGATCAGCTTAACCTTGGCCCGCTCCAGGCCATCCTCGCCGGGAACGCGTTCGACCTGAACCGCCTTGTGTTTATCCAAGAAACTCATAGCTGGGCCTTTCCTGGTTCATGGCATTTTCTTATCGATGTTTTCGCCGCAGAACGGGGCCTGAAAACGGATAATTTGGCTGATTTCAGCCATTTTCTAGCCCATCGCCTTTTTGGCGGATAATCAAAATTCAGTCCCGCATGTAATATAAGAAAACTCATTTTGTGTCCTTTAATTTGCTATACAAGTGTTATAATTACTAATAACATTTGTGAAAGGCAAGTGAGTTTTTGTGTTTTAATTAAAATGTCCGATCCATCGCCCGGCTGCGGTTGCAGCCCCTTTTGATTCCGCATCGCGTATTGAAGCTGCTCCAATAATGACCAAAATGGGATTGATCAAAATGGCGATGTAACCAACTTGGCAACAAAAGGAGCCGTCCGGTGAACAAAAGGGAAGTGGAATTCCAAAGCGAAAATCCGGCCGAGATTATCCGCGCCGATCTCTACACACCGGAGGGCGAAGGCCCCTGGCCGGTGGCCGTCATGGGCGGCGGCTGGTGCTACGTCAAAGAGCTGGCCATGCCCGAATATGCGAAATTCATCGTCGCGCAGGGCGTCGCCGCGCTGATCTTCGATTTCCGCTGTCTGGGCGCTTCCGATGGCGAGCCGCGCCAGCACCTGGATCCCTGGATGCAGATATCCGATTACCGCTCGGCCATCGATGCGGTCAGTTACTTGGATGTATTCAAGGGTGTCCTCGATGCCAAACGCATCGGCGTCTGGGGGATATCCTACTCCGGCGGCCATGCGCTCATCGTCGGCGCCATCGATCCCCGGGTGAAGTGCATTGTTTCGCACATTCCGATCATCGACGGCTGGTACAATTCCATGCGCGACCATGGCACCGTTGGTTTCCGCGAACTGACCGCCCTGGTGGAAGAAGAACGGCGGCAGCGGTATCTCACCGGCGTACACGGAACCATTCCCCATTCCGGTGATCCGAAAAATGAGGTGGTCACCTGGCCGCATCCCGAAACCAAGCCGATCTTCATGAAAATCAAGGAGACCACGGCGCCCCGGCACGAGCATTTCAGCACCATCGCCTCGGTCGAGCATGTGTGGAACTACAACGTCTCGCCCTATTTGCCGCGCATCCTGAACACGCCGACGCTGATGGTGGTTGCCGAGGGCGATGACCTCACCTGCTGGGAGCGCGAAATTCCGGCCTTCAACGAGATCGCCACCAACAAGAAACGCCTGTTCGTGCAGGGCGAAAGCACCCATATGAGCATGTACGACAATCTGGATCATCTCGGCATCGCCGCCACCGAAGCGGCGAACTGGTACCACGAGTGGCTGGTGGCGCCCTTTCAATGAGCAAAGCTTGATTACGTGCCAAATCTTTGTTTCATGGCGTTTGCATCAACCAACAAATAGAGGGAGGAGCCACCATGGCAATCGAACATATCGTGCTGATCGAGCAGAACGACGGCGTCAGCGAAGATCAGGCCCAGGAAGTTATGGACGGAATATTGGCGCTGAAGGGCGTCGTTCCCGGCGTCCTCGACATAAAGATCGGCCCGAATTTCACCGACCGGGCGCCGCACATTTCCCACGCCGCCGTCATTACCCTCAGCGATAAAGACGCTCTCGCCGCCTACGGCCCGCACCCCGCGCACCAGGAATTGCTGAAAATTCTGGGGCCGATGGCCAAAAATGTCACCATCGCCGATATCGAGGTCTGACCCTGTATCGCTATCATGCATCCGCTGAAGTTTGGCGTCTTCGATCATCTCGACCGCGGCGCTATCCCGCTCGATCAATATTATGAAGCGCGCCTTCGCGTAATCGAAATGTACGATGCCGCCGGGTTTTACGCCTATCACGTGGCCGAGCATCACGCGACGCCGCTGGGCATGGCGCCGTCGCCGAGCGTGTTTCTGGCGGCGGTGGCGCAGCGCACCCGGAAGCTCCGCTTCGGGCCCATGGTCTATGCCTTGACCCTCTATCATCCGCTGCGTCTGGCGGAAGAGATTTGCATGCTGGATCAGATGAGCCACGGGCGCCTCGAACTTGGATTTGGCCGCGGGGCATCGCCGCACGAGATCAAAATATTCGGACCCGATCCCAACGACGCCAGCGACATATACCAGGAATGCCTGGATATCGTTTTGATGGCCTTGAGAGACGGTCACGTGGACTACCAGGGCAAATTTTTCAGCCTGACCGACGTTCCCGTCGCCCTGGAGCCGATGCAGAAGCCGCATCCTCCCATCTGGTACGGCATGCATGTGGTGGAAAGCGCCGCCCGCGCGGGCGCCAACGGGCAGCATGTCATCAGCCTCGATAGCGCCGATCAAACCCGCGAAATGGTTGCCGCCTATAAACAAGCCTACGGACAAGCCGGCCACGGGGCGGAGCCCAATATCGGCATTGGCCGCTTTATCGTTGTCGGCGAGACCGATGCAGAAGCCCTGGGCATCGCCCGGCGCGCTTACCCGGTCTGGCACGACAGCTTCAGTTACCTGTTTAAATATCGCGGCGGTCCCGGGCCCCTGCATCCGAGGCCGCCGGATTTCGACACCATGGCGGCATCGGGCCGCGCCGTCGCCGGATCGCCCGATACGGTCGCCGAGGCGATGCGCTTCGAACTGTCGGAATCCGGCGCCAACTATCTGGTCGGGCAGTTCGTGTTCGGCGATATGTCGCCCGAGGAGGCCGAAAAATCCGTTGCAATGTTTATCGAAAAAGTTATGCCGGACCTTCTTTCTCTGGAGACGTAAATGCTCGTTCAACACCATGGCGTGACCTATCACGACCGGTCCAAATCGACGCCCGGCTACACCCTCTATACCCGCAATTTCGCCGACCAGATATGGCTCATCGATATGGATGGGACCGTGGTGCATGAATGGAAAACCACCGGCGGCGTCACCCATTTCCACTATTTGCGCCCCAATGGAAATCTGTTCGTTTGCGAGCGCGTCGAAGAAGGTCCCAAGTTGGTATCGGGCAAAAGCGGGCGCATGCGCGAATATGACTGGGACGGCAATCTGTTATGGGAACATGTGGACGATCACCAGCACCATGACGGCCGCCGCCTGGACAACGGCGGCGCGGTCTATATCGCCTGGCAGCTGCTGACCGAGACGGAAGCGAAACAGGCGAAGGGCGGTCTTGCCGGCACCGAACTGGACGGCAAAATCTATGGCGAGGTTATCCGCGAGGTGGACCAGAGCGGCAAGGTGGTGTGGGAGTTCGCCAACAACCGGCCCGAGTTTTTCGACAACTACGCCATCAACCCGCTGGCCCCCCGGGAAGAATACGGCCATGCCAACACCATATCGCCGCTGCCGGGCGGCGACTATCTGGTCAGCTACCGGGTGTTCGATTTGCTGGTCATTATCGACCGCCAGGCCGGCACCCTGAAATGGGAATACCATAACCCGAAAATGGGCGGCCAGCATGACTGCCAGATGCTCGAAAACGGCAATATTCTGGTGTTCGCCAATGGCTTTGATATCCCCGGCGCCGCCCCCAATCACAGCGAGGTTTGGGAGATCGAGCCGGCAATCAAGGAAATCGTCTGGCGCTATTCCGCCAAGGACAACCCGTTGACATTTTGGAGCCCCCATCTCAGCGGATGCCAGCGGCTAAGCTCGGGCAACACCTTGATCTGCGAAGGCGGCCAGGGCTGCATCTTCGAAGTGACGCCCGACGGCGAGGTTGTCTGGGAATATATCAACCCCTTCTACGGGCCCCATCCCATGGTGCCGGGCGGAACAATGAACTGGGTCTTCCGCGCCAAACGCTACGCCGCCGATTCCCCGGAAATCCGGGGTCGGGTGTAGCGCACCCCTTCGATCAATACCGATAATGATCGGGTTTGAAGGGTCCGTTCTGGTCGATCGAGATATAGGCCGCCTGTTCCTTGGTCAGCTGCGTGAGGTTCACCCCCAGCTTGCCCAGATGCAGCATCGCAACCTTCTCGTCCAGGGCTTTCGGCAACACATAGACCTGGTTGCCGTACTTGTCGGAATTGTCCCACAGCTCGATCTGCGCCAACACCTGGTTGGTGAACGACGCGCTCATCACGAACGACGGGTGGCCGGTGGCGCACCCCAAATTCACCAAGCGGCCCTCGGCCAAAAGGATAATCCGCTTGCCGTCGGGAAACTCGATCTCGTCCACCTGCGGCTTCACGTTATGCCATTTCAGGTTCCGCAAGGCCTGCACCTGGATCTCCGAATCGAAATGGCCGATGTTGGACACGATCGCCCGGTCCTTCATGGCGCGCATATGATCGAGGGTGATCACATCCACATTGCCGGTGCAGGTCACGAAGATATCGCCCAGCGCCGCCGCGTCATCCATGGTCACCACCTCATAGCCCTCCATGGACGCCTGCAGGGCGCAGATCGGATCGATCTCGGTCACCAAAACACGCGCCCCCTGGCTGCGCAGGCTGGCCGCACTGCCCTTGCCCACATCGCCATAGCCGGCGACCACCGCGACCTTGCCGGCAACCATCACGTCGGTGGCCCGCTTGATGCCGTCCACCAGGCTTTCCCGGCAGCCATACAGATTGTCAAACTTCGACTTGGTCACCGAATCGTTCACATTGATCGCCGGCACCTTCAGCGTGCCCGCCTTGGCCATCTCATAAAGCCGGTGCACGCCGGTGGTGGTCTCTTCCGACAGCCCCTTGATGTCGGCCAGCAGTTCCGGGAACTTCTCGTGCATCACCAGGGTCAGATCGCCGCCGTCGTCCAAAATCATGTTCGGCTTCCAGCCGCCCGGGCCGGCAACCGTCTGCTCGATGCACCACCAGAACTCCTCGTCGGTCTCGCCCTTCCAGGCAAAGGTGGGCATGCCGGCTTCGGCCACCGCCGCCGCCGCGTGGTCCTGGGTGGAGAAAATATTGCACGACGACCAGCGCAACGTGGCGCCCAGATCAACCAAAGTCTCCATCAGCACCGCGGTCTGGATGGTCATGTGCAGGCAGCCGACGATGCGCGCGCCCTTGAGCGGATTCTTGCCCGCAAATTCCTCGCGCAAGGCCATCAGGCCCGGCATCTCGGTCTCGGCGATGGCAATCTCTTTGCGGCCCCATTCGGCCAAACTTAGGTCCGCTACTTTGTAGTC
>JAYGEH010000214.1:0-2067 GCA_046582475.1 Rhodospirillales bacterium | reverse complement strand
ACGTTCTTGGCCAGATCAAGGCCGATGGTGGTAATATTCATGGTGGGTGGCTCCTTTTGCTCGTGGTTGAATATGACAACCACACTTTGGCACATCGCGATGCCGGGAGCGGGAGCCATCCACCCCATCTGCTTCCGGGGGTAAAGCGGACATCATTTTGTGAGCCTGGGAGGTCTGATTTTAGCCAGAAGCGTGCATTAGGTGATCAAAGAAAGGGGTATGGAAAACCAGTGTTTAGCGTACCTCTGCGAATGACCGCTTACGCGCATCGCCCGTCTATTTCGAAGACTGGGCGGGTCAGTCCAATCATAAAGCCGAAACTGGGACGCCAGAAAGTGTTTCAAAAATATGTGTCCCGGTTGCTAGAGTGAGAGTCGCAACAACAATTAAATTGGATGGCCCTCAATGGTTGGCGCGAATTCAATCACATATGACTTCATAATCATCGGAGCCGGTTCTGCGGGTTGTGTTCTCGCCAACAGATTGAGCGCCGATCCTGACACCAAAGTCCTGATCTTGGAAGCCGGCGGGCCGGATACGAATTGGCTGATCCACGTCCCCCTCGGCGTCGCCAAAATATTGCCAAAAGGCCTCTTTAATTGGAACTACATGTCGGCGCCGGAACCTTATGCGGACGGCACCATAGTGTCCCATCCTAGAGGCAAGGTCCTGGGAGGCTCTTCGTCGATAAATCTTATGGCTTATGTGAGGGGCCATAAGCGGGACTATGACACCTGGCGGCAGAAAGGATTGGACGGCTGGTCTTATGACGATGTACTGCCCTATTTCAAACGGTCGGAGCAATTTGAAAAGGGAGGGGACGACTATCATGGGGACGGCGGCCCTCTACATGTCCAGGCGCCTCTTCCGAAGGACACACTTTTCAATACACTTCTGGAAGCCGGTAAATCCGGTGGTTATCCCTACACGTCAGATTATAACGGCGCTGAACAAGAGGGATTCACCCGGCTTCAATATACGACGAAAAATGGTAAAAGATGCAGCGCTGCCGTCGCCTACCTGCATCCTGTCGCAGCCCGCACCAATCTCACCGTGGTCACCGATGCGCTCGTCACCCGGATTGTCATCGAGGACGGGCGCGCACGAAGCGTCGAGTATGAAAATGGCGGCGAATTCCACACCGTTCATGGAGAGCGGGATATCATCTGTTGCGGCGGTGCCTTCAATTCACCGCACATCCTAATGTTATCGGGCATTGGACCCGCTGATCATCTGCGCTCGGTCGGTATCGAGCCCATTATCGATCTTCCAGGTGTCGGCCAGAATCTGCAGGATCACCCCTCGGTGATCCTGGCGTATGGGCGAAAAGACAACTCATATTTCCACCGCAACCTACGCTATGACCGGCTAACCAAAAGCATGATCCAGGCGCGCCTGTTCGGCACCGGATTTGCTACGGAAAACCCGTCACATGTGACAGCGTTTCTTAAAAGCAAACCGGAGCTGGACATCCCCGACCTTCAGTTTTTTTTCAGGGTCGGTCTCGCCACTTCGAAGCCCTGGTTTCCCCTGCTGAGCCCGGCTGAACCGGACGGGTTTTTGCTGCGGACCTGTCACCTCCGGCCCGAAAGCCGGGGTTCGGTCACGCTGGCCTCCTCTGATCCCAAGGAAAAAGCGAATGTCCAGAACAACTTCCTCTCTACTCGGACCGATGTAGAAACCATGCGCGACAGTATCAAAATTGGACGGGACATTATTTCCCAGCCTGCATTCAAAGATGTGGTAACCGAGGAACTCAATCCGGGCAGCGGTCAAACTTCCGACGAAGACATCGATGCTTTCGTCCGGAAAACCATTACCACCGTCTTCCATCCAGCCTGTTCGTGCAAAATGGGAACAGACGAGATGGCTGTTGTCGATGCTCAACTGAAGGTCAGAGGCGTGGATGGGCTTCGCGTGGTGGACGCCTCGGTCATGCCCGATCAAATTGGTGGTAATCTCAATGCGCCGGTGATGATGATCGCGGAGAAAGCAGCTGATATGATTTTAACAGCATAAATAATCCGGCCGTATTTAAGTTTCGAGCCCCCGAATTGAAGCTCATAT
>JAYGEH010000205.1:0-1793 GCA_046582475.1 Rhodospirillales bacterium | reverse complement strand
GCCCGACTGCAGAACCGGAGGGATCCAATCGGGAACGCCGGCCATGCCATGCACCTTGCCGGCGGCGAGTAATTTCCAGGTGCCCGATGGTCCGGCGGCCTGGATTCCTCCCTGAATTAGATTTGGCGATCATTATTTGGCGGCGCATGGCCGCCCGTATCACAGTATCGGTCTAGTCTATTTGCATGTCGAGCCATATTCGGTATTGGACGGGCGGGCGGGGCCCTCAAGGCTTCGCACTTGCACCAAGTGAGGATACCGTTTATGGCCCTCCGATGATCCAATCGCCGCGCCTCGATTACCGCAACGTCACGATGATATTCAAAGGCTCCGCCGGTAACGGGGCCGAGGGCGCGGTTACCGCCATCGAAGATGTCAGCTTCGCCATCAATGATCAGGAGGTGGTTTCGCTGATCGGCCCCTCGGGATGCGGCAAGAGCACGCTTTTGAATATCGGCTCCGGCCTCTACAAGCCGTCGGGGGGCACGGCTTATGTGAATTCGGAATTGGTCACCGGGCCCAACATTCAAGTGGCCTTCATGCTGCAGAAGGATTTATTGCTGCCGTGGCGGACCATCATCGAGAACGTGAAATTCGGCGTTGAAATTCAAGGCGTCAAGGCGGCGGTCAGGCAGCAACGGGCGGCGGCGCTCCTGGACCGTTTCCATTTGGCCGGTTTCGCCAATCACTATCCGCATCAATTGTCCGGCGGCATGCGCCAGCGGGCGGCCCTGGCCCGAACCTTGGCGGTCGATCCGACGGTCTTTCTTCTGGACGAGCCGTTTTCCGCCCTGGATGCGCAAACCAAGATGGTTCTGCAGAACGATCTGGCGGGCATGCTCGCCGATGAGCATAAAACGGCGCTGTTTATCACCCACGATCTGGTCGAAGCGGTGGCGCTTTCGGACCGGGTGCTGGTCATGAGCCGGAGACCGGGAAAAATCATCAGGGAAATCCCCATCGATCTGCCCGACCGGAACGATCCCCTTACCCGCCGCCAGCATCCCGGTTTCAATGAATATGTTTCGGAGTTGCTGACCCTCCTGGATGTGGGCCACGCGAAATTGGAATAAGCCCAGTGAAGCTGAAACAAATAATTTTTCGAAAGGGAACCGCCGCCAGCATCGGGTTGCTGATCCTGTTTCTGGCGGGCTGGGAATGGGGGCCGGGCGCGGCCGGCATACCGGGATACCTCATTCCGGCCCTGTCGGATGTTTACACCGAATTTTTCCGCATGCTGGAGCTGGACAAATTGATGTTCCATACCGGCATCACCGCCGCCGAGGTGGCCGCCGGATTTGTTCTCGGCAGCCTCTTGGGCATGTCCATCGGCTATTTTCTGGGCGCCTCGCCGGCCATCGAATTCGTCTTGTCGCCCTACATCCTCGCCTTGCAGATCGCGCCCAAGGTGGCGTTTGCGCCGCTGTTCATTCTGTGGCTGGGCTTCAACGTCTATCCGAAAATCCTGGTCGCCATTTTGATCGTGTTTTTCCCGATCATGGTCAATGTGCTGACCGCCATCCGGACGGTGGATCCGGACCTGATCAATCTGGCCCGCGCCTTCAAGGCGAGCCGCGCCCAGATATTCTGGAAGATCGAGTTTCCGGCGTCGCTGCCGCCGCTCTTTTCCGGGCTTCGGATCGGCTCGACGTTGGCCGTAATCGGCGTTGTCGTCGGCGAATTGGTGGGCGGCAACATGGGGCTGGGGTTCCTTTTGGTGCTCGGCGAGGGCCAGGCCAATACGGCCATGGTGTTCGTCGCCATCATCATGCTGACGGTGGTCGGCATCATCG